>PAGB01000019.1 GCA_002711265.1 Rhodospirillaceae bacterium | reverse complement strand
AAAAAATAGCCGGACTCAGAATGTTGATGGCCGGGATTCTCTAACCCGGCTACGGCTCGACCGCCGACTTCAATCGCATAATGTAATTCGGGTAGAATCGATCCGCACCCCGGCGCCCTGCCCAATCATCGCTTGATCTCCCCGCCCCGGCTCGCTACGTGAGGGACTGCAGTCAAAGTCGGGCTGTAGCGCAGCCTGGTAGCGCGTTCGTCTGGGGGACGAGAGGTCGCGGGTTCGAACCCCGCCAGCCCGACCATTTTTCTACGCACATCATCAGTCTGTTCGAACCATCAACCTCAACAGCAGTTTTCAGCAGCAGGATTGAGTCCCATGGCCAGAGCCAGTTTGATGTCTTCCCTGATTTCATCGATCATTGACGCCCCCACCAAGTGGCTGGGCGGCGGCGGATCAGCAACCACGGCCGAGCGCCTGATCGAGCAGTGCCAGCGGCTGATCAGCTCGGCGGGTGAAGCCTCCGGCGTGGCGCTGGCGCAGGACGTGCTCGCCTCCTACGCTGCGCTCGATCAGGACTATCACCTCGAATTCTTCACCCGGCTAGCGACCGACTTCGACCCCGCCCCGGATCAGGTGCTGCAGGCCGCGAACCGCTTCGCCGCCGACAACTCTCCGCAGACGCTGAAAACCCTGATGGCGACGGTCGAGCCCAAGCGCCGGAGCCTGCTGCGCAAGCTCAACCAGGCGCCAGGCGGGACCGAGGCGCTGGTGCATATGCGCGAAGCACTGCTGCCGCTGCTGCGTGACCATCCCGAGCTCAAGCGGGTCGATGCTGATTTCGAGTTCCTTTTCAACGCTTGGTTCAACCGCGGCTTTCTGGTGCTCTACGCCATCGATTGGTCGTTTCCGGCAAACGTGCTGGAAAAGCTGCTCGAATACGAGGCGGTGCACGAGATCCAGAGCTGGGACGACCTCAAGAGCCGGGTGCAGCCGCAGGACCGGCGCTGCTTTGCCTTCTTTCCCCCCGCCATGCCCGACGAACCGCTGATCTTCGTGCAGGTCGCACTGATGAAGACCATGCCAGCAGCGATCGACGAGGTCTTTGACCCCGACCGCGAGGAAGTGACGGCAGAGCAGGCGACCGCGGCGGTGTTCTACTCGATCACCAACTGTCAGGTTGGCTTGCGCGGTGTGTCGTTCGGAAACTTCCTGATCAAGCAGGTGGCCAGCGACCTTTCCCGCGAACTGCCGGGGCTGAAGACCTTCTGTACACTCTCGCCCGTGCCAGGCTTTGGTAAATGGGCGCGGCAGGATAAGGCTGCCACCGCCGCAGTCACGAGGCTGGAGACGATCCAGAAGACCCCCGACTGGCAGGGCGACAAGGTGCTGTTGGCCGAAGCCCGCTCTCTGCTGGAGCCATTGGCCGCGCGCTATTTACTGCGCGAGCAGCGCAGCGACGGCCAGCCGATCGACCCCGTGGCGCGCTTCCATCTGGGCAACGGCGCCATCCTCGACCGGCTCAACCCGGTGGGGAACCTGTCAGCGCGCGGTCTGGATGAAGCACTGGGGCTGATGGTCAACTACCGCTACGACCTGAGCAAGGTCGAGGAGAACCACGAGGCCTACGTCAACGACGGCGTCGTGACCGCCTCCAAACCCATCAGCGATCTGGCGAAATAAGCTTAGCGACAGCTGCGGCGACGCGCTCTGGCTGCTCCATGACCAGATCGTGGCTGGCGTCGTCGACGACCTCGACCGTCGCGCGCGGGATCAGCGCAGACAGCACTTCGGCCGACTCAACCGGGATCAGCGCATCCTTGGCGCTGAACAGCGCGTGGACCGGCGTACCCTGAATGCTCAAGGTCTCGAAGCTCTCCCCCATGCCGTCGAGCGGGAAGTTGCGCAGCGTGCTCAGCAGCGCCGCGTAATAACCCGTGATTTCCGCCTGCTGCTTGACGGCGGCGTTGGCCATCTCCCGCACCACCGGGTCGGGCGAAGACGATGCCGCGATATCCGGGCCGATCCAGCGCCAGATTAGGTCGCCGATAAGCGGCACCCCCAGCCAGCCCAGACTCATGGGCCGCGACAGCCGAAGCCCCGCCGTGACCACCAGCACTAAGCCCCGCACCTGCCCCGGGTAGTGCGCGGCAAAGTCGGCAACGATCGCCCCGCCCATGGAGTTGCCGACGAGAACCGCCGGCTCTTCGACGCCGACGGCATCGAGGAATTCAGCCAGCATCTGGTTATAGAGGCCCCGGTCGTGGCGCACGTCCGGACGGTCGCTGAACCCACGCCCATAGAGGTCGGGGGCGAACACCCGGTATCCGGCGTCCTCGAGCAGCGGCCCGAGGAAGTTGAAGCACCAGCTGGCGAAGGAAAAACCGTGGATCAGCACCACGACAGGCCCGTCGCTTGGCCCGGCTGCGCGATAGTGCACGCGGCCGTGGGAAAGGCTGACAAACTGCTGGGGTTCCTGAGCCATGGGGCACCTTGTTCGATTTTTATGAAAAAAAATGGATCGGGCGTAAACGCCATGCCAGTCTGCCCGTGTAAGGCTTCTGAAACAACGAACTTTCGTGTGCTGGAATGGATCTGGATCAAACCGATTTCTCAGCCCTGCTGGCAGGGGAAGAACGCGCTTGGAGCCGGTTTATTCTCAATGCACGACCCATTTTGGAGGCCGCCGTGCACCGAACCTTTGTCAGACAGGGACTGAAGCCCGACGCCGGGCTGTTTCAGGACGCGATCAGCGCGTCGCTGGAGCGGTTCACGGCCGATGACTTTGCCCTGCTGCGGCGGTTCGATCCCGGCCGTGGCTCGATCCGGGCCTTTCTCGCCGTGGTCGGGGGCTCGACCGCATCGAACAGCCTGCGCGCCGCCCGGCGGCACAGCGGCGCCGACCTGAGCGCGGCGGAGGCGATGGCCGTCGCCCCGGCAGCCGGCGGTCAGAAGATCGCCGAGGTCGTGCCCGAGGGCCTGCTCAGCGATCGTGAAGGGCTGGTCCTGCGCCTGACCTTCGAACGGGACATGCAGGGGCCGGATATCGCCCGGGCGCTGGATATTTCCGAAAACACTGTGCGCGTGCTCAAGGCACGGGCGCTGAAGAAACTGCGTGACGCCGGCTTGCGGCCTGACGGGACCTTCCCCGATGACCACAACGGCGCGCACGACACAACGTCGGCAACGACCGACGACCGACCTGTGGGGGACAGGCCATGACGGACAACGACGATATTCTGATCCTGATCGCCCGGCGGGCGGGCGGGGAGCGCCTGAACCAAGAGGAACAGGCCACGCTCGACTGCGCCATGCTGGCCGACCCGGACCTTGCCGTGCTGCTGCTGGATGCCGCCGAGGTGGCGGCGCAGGCGACCGACGCCGCTGGCGCTGCCCGGCAGGAACGCCGAGCCTCGGGCGGCCGGGTGCGGATGGCAGCGCTGGTCATGGGACTGGCTGCCTGCTTCGGGCTGGGCGCCACCGCCGGGGCACAGCTGGCCAGCGGCCTGCTCTCCGGTGGCGGTCTGGGCAGCAGCAGCCAGCCGACCATGCAGGTCGAGTTTCGCGGTGTCGGCGACGCGCTGAACCTTAAGGTTCGCAGCGGTAGTCGGGAGAAATAGGCCATGAAAAACCCACTCATCCTGTGGATCGCGCTCGGATCGCTGTTCCTCAACATCGGTGTCGTCAGCGCCGCCGGTTATGTCGTCTGGCAGAACTGGGGAAACCCGGCCGGAGAAGAAGACCCCTGGGCCGTCCTGGAGGAAACCGGCTTCGACGACAACGACTGGGCCGACCTCGACGCCCTGCTCGAAAGCCGGGACATCAGCATCGACGAACTGGTGATGCGGATGGACGAGCAGACCGACTTCGTGCTCGAGCAGCTCTGGGAAGAAGACATCCGGCCCGAAGTACTGTTCGAGACCTTTAACCAGATCGAGGACGAGCGCACGGCCCTGTCGCGCGCGCTGTTCGAGGACTTCGTGGGCTACCTGGCCACCCTGCCACTGGACAAACGCGGGGCGCTGATGGAGCTGCTGTTCGAAGGGGAGGATTTCGTTCTGTGGCCCCTTTGATGAGACCGACCTGACCTGAAGCCGGGCCGTCACCCAACCCCACAATCCGGTGCTGCCCGGCACCAATCGACTGACCCTGACTAGCGAACCACACCTCATCTTCAAGGAGACGAAAGATGAAAACCCTGAACCCTGCCCGGCTTCTAGTCGGCGCTGCGACCCTCGCCCTCGGTGCGGCAATGGGGTCGGCCATGACCCCAGCCTTCGCCCAGACCGGCGGCGACGCAAACCTGAGCCAGCCGCTAAACGCCGGAGACGTGCGCCACGCCCTGACCCGCACCAGCTTTGGCGCGGCGCCGGCTGACCTCAGGGCCTTTGTCGGGCAGCCCCGCAGCGCGCTGGTCGCTCGTATCCTCGACGACACCTGGGCGCCTGATGCCCAACCCCTGCCCCAGTATCTTTATGACTGGCCGATCCCGGTCGAATTTCTCTATGCCAAGAACGAGACCCTCGGCGAGCTCGCCCTGGGGCAGCAGTTCATCAACCTGCAGGCCCTGCAGGGATGGTGGGCCGTGGAGATGATCGGCTCGGATAGTCCATTCAAGGAGCAGATAACCCTGTTCTGGATGGACCACTTCGTGACTTCGTTCGAAAACCACGAAGACGCGCAGCTGACGGCGAGCAAGTTCCTCACCATCCGCAACAGCCTCAATGGCTCGTTCCGGGATATGCTGGCGCTGCAGCTGCGTGACCCGGCGATGCTGCTCTATCTGAGCAACGTCGAGAACGTCAAAGGCGCCCCGAACGAAAACCTCGCCCGCGAGCTGCTGGAGCTGTTCACGCTGGGACAGGGGCGCGGCTACACCGAGGCCGATATCCGCGAGGTCGCCCGCGCGCTGACCGGCTTCGGCATCGACGAGCGCGGTCAGTTCCGCCTCTGGGAGGGTCAGCACGACGACGGCAAGAAGACGATCTTCGGCCAGTCCGGTCGCTTCAACGCCGACAACCTGCCCGACCTGATCCTCGCCCAGCCCGCCTTCGGCCCCTATATCGCCGAGCAGCTGTGGCGCTACTTTATCTCCGAGACCCCCGACCCAGCGCAGATCGACATCATGGTGGCGCGCTGGCGGGCGGCGGACTGGGACCTGCCGACCCTGTACCGCGCACTGCTGGAAACACCGGCGTTCTGGGAGCCCGGCAATCACGGCACCCTGATCAAGTCGCCGATCGAGCTGTTCGTCGGCTTCAACCGCAGCTTCGGCACCGCGCCGAGCTATCTGGGCGAGATCGCCGACTGGAGCGAGCAGGCCGGACAAGCCCTGTTCTTCCCGCCGAACGTGGCCGGCTGGCAAGAGGGGCCAGACTGGATCAACGACTCAAGCCTCGCGCTGCGCTCGACGGCGCTGCGGGATCTGGGTGAGATGTGGATCTACGATGAATTCGAGGGCGGGTCGGCAGCCGCTGCGCCCGTGACCGGGCAAGCCGCGCAAGCGCAAGGGACCGAGACCAGCGGCTTCCGCGTGGGTGAGGTTGCCCTGGGCTGGGCCTGGCAGGTCCGCGATGAAGACTGGCAGCAGACCGGGGTCGAGCTGCAGCTCTACGACGTTGGGTTCCGGGGCCAGACCTTCCGCGATTTCCGGTTCTTCGTCGGCGCCGGGCAGGAGGCGAGTAGCAGCCGCGGTGAGAGCGAAATCTACCTCGGGGTCGGCAGTGAGAACTGCGGTGCGGGTTGCCCGCTACAGGCGCTGCTCGCCCGCACTTTGCCCTATGTCGACGAAGACGGCTTCGAAGAAGAGGCCGACGAGGAAGCCGGCGTCGAGTTCTTCATTTCACCCGACGACATGTCCGAGGGTGTGCGCCGGCTGAGCGGGGACGAGGCCGATTTTCTCGCCGCGCTGGTCCGTGCCCTGCCCGAGCTCATCAAGGCGGTCCGTGACGACCAGACCTGGGCCTATCTGGCCGAGGACGCGGCCGAAGACCCCGGCGAGAGCGTGCCAACTTTCGGCGATGTCCAGCGTGCTGCGACAGAAGTTGCCAACCGCTTCGCCCGGCGCGGCACGCTCGCCCGCGCCCTGCGGCAGGCGCCAAGCCTCGAGCGCGGATACAGCCGCCCAAACAGCCTCGGCCTCGCCGCGGAACTGCTGGCGCTGGCCGGTCCGGCGAGCGCGGGCGCGACCCCGGACGAAGAGCGCGTGGATGACGTCTACGGCGCGCTCTACGAGGCGGTTGTGGCCCGTTATCAGGCGCGGCTGAGCGAAACCCATGCCGGGCCGCAGGACTGGCTGGCTGCCCTGCCCGCTGATCTGCGAACCGCAGAAGCCATCGAAGGCCTGCTGCTGCCCGTGCCGAACCCGGATCTGGCGACCGCATCCTTTGCCATCGAGGACGACGACAGCCTCGAACAGCTGCTGACCGCGCTGATCCTCGACCCCCGCTTTAACCTGAAATGACAGCCCCGCTGTGACGGGATGAAAGGACGACGACCATGACCACCGAACTCTCCATGAACCGCCGTAGCTGGCTGCGTCTGCTTGGGGCCTCTGCTGCCGCCCTGCCCGTGCTGAGCACGCCTGTTTGGGCGGCAGGTGCCGCCACCGGGGGTAACCACAGCCTGATCCTGATCGAACTCGAAGGGGGCAACGACGGGCTCAACACGCTGATCCCCTTCCGGGATGACAACTACCACCGCGCCCGCCCGACGCTGGCGCTCTCCGGCTCGGAGGTGCTGGGACTGAACAGCGACAGCGGCCTGCACCCCAGCCTCGGCGGCCTGGCACGGACGTGGGAGCGGGGCGACCTGCGCCTGATCGAAGGCGTCGGCTATCCCGACCCGAACCGCAGCCACTTCCGCTCGATCGAAATCTGGAACGCCGGGATGAGGGCAGACAGCAAGGCCACACAGGGCTGGATCTCGCGCTTGATGAGCAGCCCCGAAGGCGGGCTGGAACTGGACACCGACGGCATTCGTCTGGGCGGTGAAATGGGGCCGCTGCGTGGGCCAGGTCGCTTTACGGGGCTGGAGGAAATCGAAGGATTTTTCGAGCAGACCGACGCCCTGCGCGCCGCCGGGGTGCTGGGCGGCTACGACGATACCGACGAGATCAGTGGCGCAATGGGCGCTGGTACGATGGGCGCTGGCATGGACGACACCAGCGCGGCTGCCCATGCCGTCCGGCCCTCGGGCGGGAATGCGGCGCTGGAACACGTGCTGAGCGTGCACAGTAACGCGCTCGGCACCGCCGACCTGCTGGAGCGGAAGATCCGCGCCTCGGCGCAGCGCGACTTCGGCATGCCCGACAGCCTGCTGGGGCTACAGCTTACCGTGGCGCTGCAGCTGCTCGACGCCGATGTGAGCACCCCGGTGTTCAAGGTCAGCCACGGCGGTTTCGACACCCACGCCAACCAGGAGGAGGCGCACGCCTTCCTGCTCTCCGAGCTCGATCAAGCGCTGGCAGGCTTTGAGCGCGCCGCCCGCGACATGGGCCTGTGGCAGCAGGTGACGCTGATGACCTACTCGGAGTTCGGGCGCCGGTTCTACGAGAACGGCTCGGCGGGCACCGACCACGGCACGGCAGCGCCGGTGATCCTCGCCGGCGGCGCGGTCAAGGGCGGGCTGGGCGGTCAGCGGCCGTCGCTGGAGGCGCGCGATCTGGTCGACCGCGACATGGTGCACACCACCGATTTCCGCAGCGTCTATGCGGGCGTGGCCCGGGATCTGTGGGGTCTGGATCCGTCCCGCACGGTTGGGGGACAGGGTGCTGGCGGAGGGGCGTTCTCGCCAGTCCGCATCCTTGGCTAGCCCTGACTTGGAAAGGGGCCTCACCGTCCCCTTCTTTCTTTTGTCATTTGCGGGCTAGCCGTGACCCGATGCAGCTGATCCAAAAGGCCTGCATAGCCAGCCTGTCGCCTCTCCCATTCCCGCACAGCAAGTGACAAAGCCCGCAGAAGCGCGCAGACCTGAGCCAGCACCGTTGCCCGTCCAGCGGCGATCGACCCGCGCCAGCGGTAGCGGTAGTGCCAGCAACTCAAGCAACGCCAAGAACCAAGCAAGGCAGGCCCGAACACCAGCATGGGGATCCTCGCGACCTTTGCCCTCGGCGGGGCGGGCGGACTTCTGTTCTTCGCCCTCAACCTGCCCGCGCCGTTCATGCTCGGCTCGGTGGTCTGCTGCTGGGTGGTCGGCGGGCTGATCCGCCCCCTCTCCCGCCTCATGGACCCCGTGCACCGCATCCGGCAGGGCGCGCTGGCGCTGGTCGGGGTCGTGCTCGGCTCCTACGTCACGCCGTTGCTGGTGCAGCAGATCCCGCAGTGGTGGCCGAGCCTGCTGCTGGTCTCCGCCGTGTCCATGGTCATGGTCTGGGGGACCTACGGCTTCCTGCGCCTGTGCAAGCTCGACCGGGCCACCGCCTGGTTCTCCGCCCAGCCCGCGGGCCTGTCGGAGGTCATCGCCATCGCCAAGGACTACACCGACAAGGACTATGTCGTCGCGCTGATCCACCTGATCCGGGTGTCGACCGTGTTCATCGCCTCGCCGCTGGTGGTGTGGCTGTTGGTCGAGGATTTCGACGGCCAGAGCCTGCCCGGCGGCCAGACCCACCTGTGGCAGACCCACTGGCTGACCTGGGTGCAGTACCCGGTGATCGCCATCGCCGGCGTGCTCGCCGGACGCGCCCTGCGCTTCCCGCTCGCCTTCCTGCTCGGCCCCATGCTGCTCAGCGCGCTGTGGGCGGCGCTGGGGGTGCTGCCCTTCGAGCGCCCGTTCGAGGGGGTGGCGGTGCTGCAGGTCATCCTCGGCAGTTCCATCGGTGCACGCATGGCGCAGGTCAGCTTCGCCAAGCTGTGGCGTTACATCCCCATGGCCTATGGCGTGGCGCTGTTCATGCTGCTGTGCGCGGCGGCGGGGGCGTGGCTGTTCAGCCTGCTCACCGGGCAGCCCTTCGCCCGCAGCTTCATTTCGGTCTCGGCGGGGGGNGCCTCGGAGCTGTCGCTGCTCGCGGTGGCGCTGGGCTATGAGGTTGCCTTTGTCACGCTGCACCACCTCTACCGCATGTTCTTCGTGCTGACGCTGATGCCGCTGGGCAATCCACCCAAGCGCGGTCGGCGCAATCCGGACGATCCAGACAGCCCGGGCGACGGCGCCCCATAATCCCCGCCATCGAGCGCGTGCATGGCAAGTTCGCAGTGCGGGCGAAAGTTATGACTTGAAGGCCCGCGCAGGCCGGAGTAAACCCGCNTCCACCAACGCCGTCCGCCCCTGTGGCGGGCCGCATCGGGAATGGGCGATTAGCTCAGTTGGTAGAGCATCTCGTTTACACCGAGAGGGTCGGCAGTTCGAGCCTGTCATCGCCCACCATTCCCCCCCNTTTTTTNACCTTTTTCATCTCCGACGCGTTTCTACCCCCTTCCTGTCCCCTACCCGCGCCTAGAACAGGCAGGCAGGCAGGCAGAATGCACAGCACCACGCCGCCGCAACGCCCCTGCGCGCGGGCTGGTCTTTTGTCTCCGATGGCTTCGGGCTAGATTGCGGGCCATGGACCTCGACCACACCACACCAGACGCGGCGGCACCCGCCACAACNAGCGGCGCGGATGCCGGCTCTGGACACAGCGCGGAAACCGGCGCTGCGCCTGATCAGCCGCGCATTTCCCGCGACAGCACCAACTTCAAGCGCCTGCACCGGCGGCTGGCGCGCGAAATGGGCAAGGCCATCGCCGACTACAGCATGATTCAGGACGGCGACCGCATCATGGTCTGCCTCAGCGGCGGTAAGGACAGCTACACCCTGCTGACCCTNCTCAGNGAGCTGCAGCGTCGNGCGCCNGTNTCGTTCGAGCTGATCGCCATGAACCTCGACCAGAAGCAGCCGGGCTTCCCCGCCGAGGTGCTGCCGCGCTTCCTCGACGNGCTGGGGATCGAGTACCGCATCATCGAGGCNGATACCTATTCGATCGTGCAGGAGAAGGTGCCGGCGGACCGGGTCGCCTGCTCCCTGTGTTCGCGCCTGCGCCGCGGGGTGATCTACCGCACCGCCGAGGAGCTGGGGGCGACCAAGATCGCGCTNGGCCACCACCGCGACGATATGGTGGAGACGCTGTTCCTCAACCTCTTCCACGCCGCCCGGCTCAAGGGCATGCCGCCCAAGCTGCTGACCGACGACCGGCGGCACGTGGTGATCCGGCCGCTGGCCTACTGCGCNGAGGCCGATATCGCCAAGTTCGCGCGCGGCATGGACTACCCGATCATCCCCTGCACCCTCTGCGGCACCCAGCCCCAGGCACAGCGCGCGCAGATCAAGGCCATGCTGCAGGACTGGGAGCGCGCCAACCCCGGTCGGCTCGATACTATCTTCCGCGCCATGCAGGACATCCGCCCCTCGCAGCTGGGCGACAGCGCCTTATTCGACTTCGCCGCGCTCGAAGCCCAGCGTGAGGCCATGCCCGACCGCAGCGATGATGCGCCGGTGTTCGAGCACTATTCGAGCACCCACGCACTGTTTTCCTTCGACTGAACCGGCCTCGCGAACTTCAGCCTTCCCTGACTACCCTTTGGTAATGTATCTTGTTACGAATTCGCTTTTGGGAAGGATTGACTATGCTCGACCGCAGAAAGCTGCTGAGGCACGCAGCCTCGGGCGCCGTGCTCGCGCTGGGGGTGGTTCCGGCCTGCGCCACCGATACCGCCACCGACACCGCCAGCGATGGCAGTGACGCTCTTGCGGACTCGGAGCTGTCAGCCGAGAGCAAGCTCAGCGTGACCGACGAAGAGCTGCTGGCCATGGGCTTCGACCCGGCTTCTCTGGTCGAGTATCAGGCGCTGGACCGGGAGTACTATCCCTGCTGGGCGGTGATAGACGCTGACCTCGCCAACGCCTCGGTGACGCGCGCGGACAGCGCCGAGCTGCAGAAGGACGGCGTGGTCGACTCCGGCCGGCCGCTTGCCGTCGGGCACTACGTCATTTTCCGCTGGGATATGTCGGAGGTGATTGCGGTCGTCCGGCCTGAATAGGCCTGGGAACAGGCCAACCGTCTCGGGCTAGAGCGGGCGGCGCACCAAGGTCGGCAGGCCAGCGCCGGCGGCTTCTATCTGCGCGACCGCTTGTGCCAGCGGTTCGGTCACCACGGCCATGGCGTGGGCGCTGGCATGGATAAGGTGCTTTTCATCCACCATCAGCCCGACATGACCATCCCAGAACAGCAGATCACCGCGCCGGAGCGCCGTGCCACCCCCCTCGCTGGCCTCCTGCCAATCCGCACCGAGGCTGTCATCGAGCCAGTCGAGCGCGTCGCCGGCCTGCATATCGCTGTCCCGTGGCAAGGCACGACCCGAGGCGGCAAAGGCACGCTGCACCAGCGCCGAGCAATCCAGCCCCAGCGACGAGCGCCCACCGCGAAGGTAGGGCGTGTGCAGGAACATTGCCGCCACCGCCACCGGGTCGTCTGCGGCGGCATCTGCCGCCAGCAGATGGCCGGTGAAGACCCACTCATCCGGGCCGATACAGCTGAAATCTTCAACCTGTTCCTCGACCCGGACTTCGCTGCCCATGGACAGCGCTGCGGAAACGGCGCCGTGCAGGTCGGGGGTCGCGTAGACGAAGCTGCGTAGTGCCTTCAGCCAGTGGGTCGGCTCGGCAATGTCCGGCGAAAGCGCGGCGGTGGGAATATAGCCAACGGTACCGTCGGCCTGCAGCTGGCACCAGGAGAAGCCGTCCCGGTCCTCGAACACCATCACCTGTTCCCCCAGCAACGCTTCGCTGGCGCGCTCAGCGCGGGCATCGGGCTGGATGAAAATCGGCACGACCGGGGCGATGACCTGCTCCAGCGCGCCGTCGACGACCGCATGATCCTCGGGCAGCAGGTCGGCGAGGCGGCTGTCGGCGAGGTCTGGGCGGACGGCGTGGCGGCGGGGGTCAAACACGGGCGGATATCCGGCTGGTGGGCGCTGTTTCGGTGACGCGCAGACCTAGCATGATTGCCCGCCTGACCAAAACCCGGTTCACCAGACGTCGGCCGCCACCCGCCGCATGTTCTGCCCCAGCACCTTGTCGGCGATCCGGGGACCAAGGTGGTCGTCCAGCAGCCCCGGCAGCACGTCCCATTCCTCGGGCGCAAGATAGCCCCCGCCGATGGCGCTCGCGCCGTGGTCATAGTCGAAGACTTCGGGCCACCAGTAGTGCGGGTCGAAGCCCTGCCCGGTCGCCGGATCGGGTGGCGGGGTCTCGTCCACCCCGTCCTGTCCGAACCACATGTCCGACCCCAGGCCGACGTGCTCCTCGCCGACCGTGGCCAGCGCGTGATCGATGTAGGGGAGCATATCCTGCGCTGTGGGTGCCCGGCCCAGCCCCATGAACTTCCCCACCCCGGTCGGGCAGACCACGCCGCCGGTCGCGGCAACCGCGCGCATCTGTGCGTCAGAGATGTTGCGGGCGTGCCCGTGCAGGGCGGCGGCGTTGGCGTGGCTGTAGACCACCGGCCGGGTCGAGGCGGCGATGATGTCGAAGGACGACGCTTCGCCGGTGTGCGACAGGTCGAGCAGGACGCCGAGGCGGTTGGCTTCCGCGACCACGTCGTGGCCCAGTGCGGTCAGCCCCATGGGTGCGTCGTGGCAACCCCCGGCGACCTCGTTGTTGCGGTTGTAGGCCAGATGCATCATGCGCACGCCCTGCGCGTGGAAGGTGGCGACGGCTTCGGCCCGGCCCTGCAGCGGGCGGGCGCCTTCCAGATCGAAGGCAACGCCGGTGACGTCCGGTTCCAGATCGTCGACAGAGCCCACCAGCTTAAGCCCCGGTGTAGCGGCGATGGCGGCGGTGAAGTGGTCGATTACCGGGCTGATCTGCAACAGGGGATTCATGCACATGCCGATGTTCAGCGAGATGAAATCAACCCCGGCGCGCCGGTACGCCAGCAGTTCGCGCACGTCTGTCGCCATCGAGATGGGCAGGCAGACGTGGGCGTCCCACTTGAAGCGATGGTCGGCCATATCAGGCGCCTTCGTCGGTCAGCGCCGGATCAGCAGCCGCGCCGGTGGCAGCAGCGCCTGCAGCCGCAGCTGAGGCGAAGCGCGGTCTGCGCTTGCTCAGCAACCGGTTGATGACCACCGTGGCCGAGCGCAGCGACGAGGTGACGTCGTGCTGCACGGCGAAAAGCGCCGGGGCCAGCACCAGCACCACGATCGTCCCTAACCCAAGGCCGTAGACGATTGTCAGCGACGGCGGGATCAGGAACTGCGCCTGCACCGAAGTCTCGAACAGCAGCGGCATCAGCCCGCCGATGGTGGTCAGCGAGGTCAGCAGCACCGGGCGCAGCCGGTCGGCAGCGCCGTCGAGGATGGCGTTTCGCACCGGCTGATGCCGCGCCCGCCGCTCGATGGTGCTGATCAGGACGATGCTGTCATTGACGATAATCCCGGTCAGGCCGACAAATCCGATCAGCGACAGGAAGCTCAGCACCTGCCCGTGGATCAGGTGGCCGAAGATCATCCCGACAAAGCCCAGCGGGATGATCGCCATGACGATCAACGGCCGGAAGAACGACTGGAACACCCAGGCGAGGGTCAGGAAGATCAGCCCCATGGCGACGACGAGCACGTTGCGGAAGCCGATCAGGAATTCGCGCTCTTCTTCGGCTTCGCCTTCGAAGGCNACCTGAACGCCNAAGTCACCTTCCAGCGCGCCGATGGCACCGATTTCGCGCAGGCGGGCTTCTACGTCACCGACGTTGCCCGTGTCTTCGTTGAGCTCGGCCTGCACGGTGATCCGGCGAGCGCCGTCGCGGGACTGGATCAGGGAGAAACCGGCGATTTCGGTGAAATCGACCACCTGATTGAGCTTCACCGGGGTGCCAGCAGGCGTATAGAGGTCGAGCCCGGCGAGGAAGTTGGCGGTCTGCACGGCTTCATCGACCTTGACCGTCACCGATATCTCGCCGTCATCGCGGACCAGATTGACGGCCGTCTCACCGCTGATCCACGCGCGCAGTTGCTGGCCGACACTGCCCGCGTCAAAGCCCAGCGCCGCGCCGCGGTCAGAGACCTGCGCGACCAGCTGCGTGGTGCCATAGGGCGTGTCGTCCTCGGCCTCGGAGACCCCTTCGATGCCATTGAGGAAGGCCGAGAGCTGCAGCGCTGCGGCCTTCAGCTGCTCGGTTTCACCGCCGACCAGTGCCACCGAAATCGAGGAGGCATCGCCGCCGCCGAAGGAGCGTCGCGAGGCCAAGCCCTCAAGCTTGGGGTGCTTGGGGATCGACTGCAGGCCGAAGAACAGCGAGCGCGTGCCAAAGATGCGGGTATCCTGCTCGACCAGCTCGACCCGGACATTGCCCAGCAGGTCGGGGTCGGAGACGGAGCCGGTGCCGCCGAAACCAAAGCCGCCGCGCGCACCGACCTGACTGAAGATCACCACCACGTCGTCCTCGGGTGGCACGCTCTCGATCCGCTCTTCAAGGCGCTCGATCTTGGTGGCAAGCACGCGCTGGTCGTACTGGCGCTTGGGCCAGGAGTACCAGGCCCCCTCTGCCATGTCGCCCAGCTCGCGCTGCATGTTGGAAAGATGGCTGGTGCGGGCGTCGCGGATCAGCTCGGGCACGTAGGCCTCGGCCATCATCAGCTGCTCGAGCGTGTCGGCGCGGGTCGCGCCCTCGACCATGGTGAGGTTGACGTTGACCGTATTGTTCTCGGGCCGGATGAAGAAAGACCACCTTGGCGAGCCGGTCATCACCATGGCAATGGCGTAGACGAAAATCACCAGCACCCCGACCAGCAGCGGATAGCGCGCCCAGACGAAGAAGGCGACCATGGGCCGGAACAGGCGCAGCCGTGCATACTCGAAGCCGGCGTCAAAGCGGGTGCGGAAGCCCGCGATCGCAGCGTTGACCGGCGTCGGGTGGCCATTGCCCGAGCGCAGGCGTCGCTCGGCACGCTCCCGCTGCTTGAGGGCGTGGTACATATGCCCGGGCAAGACGAGGAAACACTCGATCAGCGAGGCGATCAGCACCGCGACCACCGTCACCGGGATATCGCTGGCGATCGACCCCAGCCTGCCGGGCAGGAAATACAGCACCCCGAAGGCGACGATGGTGGTGGTCGCCGCGGCGACCACCGGCCCGATCATGCGCTTGGCCCCGATAATGGCGGCCTTGGCGGGCTTGTAGCCCTGCTGGTGCAGGAAGTCTGCGTACTCCCCCACCACAATGGCATCATCGACGATGATCCCCAGCGACAGGATCAGCGCGAACAGCGTGAACATGTTGATCGACAGGCCCAGCGCCCACATGACCCCCAGCGTCGCAGCGATCGACACCGGAATACCAACAGCGATCCAGAACGCCGTGCGCATGTTGAGGAACAGGAACAGGAAGGCGAGCACGATCAGCACGCCGTAGAACGCGTTATCGCGCAGCAGCAGCACCCGGCCGAGGATCAGGTCGGCGCGAACGTCGTAGTTCTCGATGGTGATGTTGGCGGGAAGGGTCGGCCGGATCTCTTCGAGGTACTCGCGGATCACGGCCTGCTGGCGGATGGCATCGCCCTCCGGCCCGCGCCGGATCTGCAGCGAGATGGCGGGCTCGCCCTGAAAGTAGATGGAGCGGCCGGTGTCGGGGACGGATTCAGTGACCTGCGCCACGTCGCCGACGCGGATCACAGTGCCGTCTGGCTCGGCGCGGATCGGCGAGTCCGCGATGCTGTCGGCGCTGGCTTCGGTGCCCAGCGTGCGCACCGCCCGCTCCCCACCCAACGTCCCGGCGGGCAGATCATTGGCCCGACGGGCGATGGCGGTGGAAACGTCGGCGGGGGTCAGGCCCAGCCGCCGAAGGGCGGCTTCATCGACCTCGACCTCGATCTCCGCGTTGCGGGCGCCCTGCACGTTGACTTCGAGCAGGCCACGGTTCAGCAGGTCGTCGCGCATGCGCTCGGCGATGGTCTTGAGCCCGGACTGCGACAGTGGCCCGGCAATCAGGATCGACGAGACGGGGTCGCGGAAGGCTGACACCCGGATGCGGGCATCGGCGGCGTCTTCAGGAAAGCTGCTTTCGACCGCGTCGACAGCCGAGGTCACGTCGGCCAGCGCCTGCTCCATATCGGTGCCGGTCTTGAACAGCAGCGAGAACACAGCCGCGTTGTCGTTGGCNGAGGCAAANACTGAGTCGACGTTTTCGAGGAAACGCACTTCGGGCTCGAGCACCTGCACGATGGCCTCGTCGACCGAGGCTGCTGGCGCATCGGGCCAGCTGACGTTGACGGTAATGCGCTCCTGAACGAAGTCCGGGAAGAACTGGGTGCGCAGGTTGAAGAAAGCCCAGACCCCCGCNGCGATCATCAGCATCATCAGGATATTTGCCGCCGTGCCATGACGGGCAAAGGCGGCGATGAAGCCCTTCTCCACGTCGGTGTCGCGGATGACTTCAGGGCGTTCGGGGCGGTAAGCGGTCAGTGCCATGGTTTAGCGTCCCCCTCAGCCTGCAACCGGCGGGGATGGCGGAAAGCAGCTGTCCAGATCGATCCCGGCGCGCTCCTTGAGACCGACCATCCGGGACGGATCCTGAATGGACCCGCGTTCGAGCGCGGGAATGATGAAGCCCTTGGGCGTGGCTGGCAGGTCGGAGTTCTCGACCAGCTCGATCAGGCAGGATTGCTGCTCTGGGGTCAGATCAACGGGGCCATCGCCGGTCGGGAATCCGCCCAGGTCAGCGGCGACTATGGCTTCAGCTTCGGCCATGGCAGGAGCGGAGGCGGGTTGGGAGGCCGGGAAACAGCTGTCCAGATCGATCCCGGCGCGCTCCTTGAGACCGGCCATCCGAGACGGATCCTGAATNGAACCGCGTTCGAGCGCGGGAATGATGAAGCCCTTGGGCGTGGCGGGCAGGTCGGAGTTCTCGACCAGCTCGATCAGGCAGGATTGCTGCTCTGGGGTCAGATCAACCGGGCCATCGCCGGTCGGGAACCCGCCCGGGTCAGCCTCAGCCACTGCGACCACCGCAGGCGCAGGGAAGCAGGAATCGATGTCCAGCCCCATGCGCTCCTGCATGCCTTTNAGCCGCTCGGGGTTCTCGAGCGTGCCACCATCGATCGCGGCGGTGATCCGCTCGCGCGCCCGGTCGGGCAGGCCGTCGGCCCCGGCGATCAGGCTCCGCATGCAGTCTTGCTGGGTCGCGTCCAGCTCGACCGGCCCGGTTTCCGGGATACCGCCGGTCGGCGCAGGGGCTTCGGCAACCTGTTCGGGGACTTCAGGACGGTTTGGATTGACCTTGGTGCCCTCGCCCAGCTGGATGAACCGACGGGCCACGAAAGCATCACCGGGTCGAACGGCCTCACCAGCGACCAGGGTAACGTCGCCCACCCGGCGCAGGACCTCGACCCGGAACACGGTAATGCGGTTGTTGTCATCGACGGCGAACATCTCACCCGCCGGGCTGACCGCCTCGGCCGGCACGACAAAGGCGCCCTTCACCGTGGGCTCCGGGAAGCTGTAGGCCATAAACGCACCCACTGGCGGTACGTTGCCCGGATTGATGTCCTTGAGCCGGGCAAAGATATCGATCCCACCCTGGTTCTCGGTGATGGCGACGGCGGTGCGGTCGATCTCGGCCTCGTAGGTCAGGATCTGGCTGCCCACGTCCCACGACAGGGTCAGCGGCAGCCCGCGCAGAGCGTCGCGGTTGCCACCTGCGCCGATCAGACCGCCCAGCTGCTCATCGGAGAGCTGGAAACGCAGTTCAAGCTGCGAAAGATCTACGAGCCGCGCGAGGATATCGTTGCTGCCAACCTGCCGGCCCAGCGCAAAGGAGACGTTCTGCGCAAGGCCGTCGAACGGGGCTGTCAGGGTGGTGTTTTCGAGGTTCCGCAGGGCGCGCTCGAGGGTCAGGCTGGCCCGCTCAACCGCCAGCTCGGCNGTGGGGACTGCGGCCTCTGAGCGGGCGACACCGGCCCGGCGCGCATCGACGCTCGCACGCGCTGCCAGCGTGGCATTCTGGGCGTTGTCGACCGCAGCGGCGGAAACCACTTCCTGTTGCAACAACTGCCGCTGGCGCTCGAGGTCTTCTTCGCTCAGCGCCAGCTGGTCTTCGGCCAACGACAGAGCAGCAATTTCGACGGCGAGATCAGCGCGCGCGGTCTCAAGGCGGACTCGGGCGTCGCTGAGCGCAATTTCGGCATCCTTGACGGCGAGGTCAAATTCGAAGGCATCGACGCTGAACAGGGTCTCTCCCTCACGGATGAAGGCCCCCTCGACCAGCGCTGGCGCGCTCGACGCCAGCAAGCCGCTTACCAGCGGGCGCAAATCTGCCGTCCGACCGGCGGAGATGGAGCCAAAGCCGGTGATCATCGGGGTAAAGTCCTGAGCCTCAAAAACCTGCAAATCCACCGTGTAAGTCGGCTCCTGAGACCCGAAAAAGCCACCCCCGCGCCCACCGGCAGCCTGGTTGCTCTCAAATCGGGAGGAAATTAGGAAAGCGCCTACGGCCGCAATGGCCACGGTAACGCCCAACAACATGGTGAAACCGGCAATGGCACGAAAGGTCGATCGCATGGGGGCTCCGGCACGGCAGTGCATTAGTGAATACTAAGGAACGATGTACGTCGAACCGTGTCTGATTCATCCCCTCGGTCCCGAAAAAACACGCTGATGGAGGCGGGTTGCAGGCCTGTGAGTGGATTATCCCTGTTCCATCGCATTTTCACGGCTATGGTCCGCAAATTTGTATAAGCTACGGTAACGCCTTAAGGAGCTGTGCCCATGTCTGTTGTCATTCGCGCCGTCGGCAGCGCCTTACCTGCAGGGGCGGTTCCCAACGATGACCTCCCGGCTGCGCTGGAAACCAGCGACGAGTGGATCAAGTCCCGCACCGGCATTGGGCAGCGCTATATCGCTGCCGAGGATGAGACGACATCGAGCCTCGCCATCGCTGCGGCTCGTTCGGCACTAGACAGTGCCGGGCTCGCGGCGGCCGATATCGACGGCATCATCGTTGCGACCACCACGCCCGACCTGACCTTCCCTGCCGTTGCAACCATGGTGCAGCGCGAGCTGGGGGTTCCTGCGGGCACCCTCGCCTTCGACCTGCAGGCCGTTTGCGCCGGCTTCATCTACGCCGTCGGCGTGGCCGACGGCTTGCTGCAGACCGGACGCATGCGGCGTGCGATCGTAATCGGCTCGGAGACCATGACCCGCATTCTGAACTGGGAGGACCGCACCACCTGCGTGCTGTTCGGTGACGGTGCCGGCGCAGTGATCATGGAGCGGGATGACAGCCTAGACGCCCTGACCGGCGCTAACCCGCGCGGCCTGATTGACCTGCAGATGAACGCCGATGGCAACCTGATCGATATCCTGCATACCACCGGTGGGCCGAGCAGCACGCAGAGCGTCGGCCACCTCTACATGGCGGGCAAAGAAGTCTTCCGCCACGCCGTTGAAAAGATGTCCGGCGCCGTGCTCCAGTTGCTCGACGTACACGGGTTCACGCCTGATGACGTGAAGTGGTACGTCCCGCACCAGGCCAACCAGCGCATTCTTGCCGCCGTAGCCGCACGCATCGGTGCGCCGCCGGAGCGTTTCATCTCTACCGTTGCCTCCCACGCCAACACGTCTGCGGCCTCGGTACCGCTGGCCCTGCACGAGCTGGAGCAGAGCGGCGAATTGGAGCGCGGGGATCTGATGGTAATGGCGGGACTGGGCGGCGGTCTGGCTTGGGGCGCGACGCTGCTGCGCTGGTAGGGCGCGCACTGTTTTCCAAAACGAAGACAAAAAAAATACCGCCAGTAAAAAACCCCTTAAGGGGGCCTTTACTGGCGGCCTGATCGTGCCAAAGGACTCGGTTATGAAACGCCGATTTCTGAAAGACAACCTATTGAAAAGCGTGTTTTTCATATCTTAGACCGGAGTCGCGACTCCAGACAAAATTTCGCCCCGATTCGCCAAAATTGCCCCATTCCCTAAGTTCGTTGTTTGTTCACAACATGACAGATTGCCGGAGTCTGTTAAACGGACCTCGGGTCGACATAGGTCCGCGCTTGGTTTCGCGGCTGCCTCCGCCCTCACCCCCTCCAGGGTGTAATGCAGACTGGGCGGGCTCCGCATGGTTTTGAAACACGCGTTTCATTCAGCCCAAAAACAGGCCCATTCAACCCAGCCTCCCACAGGCGTGAAGCGGGCTGGCGTTGAGCCGTTCACGTTTTCACGCACAGGGTGACGGGCCGTGCAGGGTCCAACCGCGCGGCTGTNCNTAACCCANCCGCCTGCGTGTTCCACCGCGCCGTATCGGCACGACCCGCCCGACACCCGGCCGGTCGTCTTTGGAGGCTTAAGCATGACCCATCTGGGCGCCCCTGTTCCCCCGTCCGCTGAAACCCTGTCGTTCGCCGCGCAAGCGCGCGAGGTGCACTGGAACCTGAGCCGGGCCGACCTCGTCGCCTGGTCACTGCGCCTCGACGNGGGTGAGCTCAGCGCACAAGGCGCGCTGGTGGCCCGCACCGGTGAATTCACCGGCCGGTCTCCAAAAGACAAATTTACCGTCCGTGACGCCCTGACCGAAAGTAAGGTCGACTGGGGCGCGGTTAATCAGGCGATGTCGCCCGAGCACTACGACAGACTTGAAGCCCTNATGGAAGCCGGCGCNGNAGGCCAGCGCCTGTTCGTTCAGGATCTGACAGCCGGGGCCGACGAAGGCCTGCAGATCGGCGTGCGGGTGGTGACGGCCTACGCCTGGCACAATCTGTTCGCGCAAAACATGTTCCTGCGCCCCTCGCCCGAAACCCGCGAGCGCTTCGTCCCCGACTGGACCGTTATCGACCTGCCCCACGTGACCGCAGACCCATCGGCGCACGGCACCGCGTCGGGCACCTTCATCGTCGTCAACTTCACCAAGCGAACCGTGCTGATCGGCGGCACGCAGTACGCGGGTGAAATCAAGAAATCGATTTTCGGCGTGCTGAATTTCCTGTTGCCGGAAACCGGCGACCTGCCCATGCACTGCTCAGCAAACGTTGGTCCGGCGGGGGATGTCGCGCTGTTCTTCGGCCTTTCGGGAACAGGAAAGACCACGCTTTCGGCTGACCCGGAGCGCGGCCTGATCGGCGATGACGAGCACGGCTGGGGCCCGAATGGGATCTTCAACTTCGAAGGCGGGTGCTATGCCAAAGCCATCAACCTGACCGCCAAGGCTGAACCGCAGATTTACGCCGCCAGCAACCGCTTCGGCGCGCTGCTCGAAAACGTCGTGCTGGATCCAATGACTAGCGAGCCGGATTTCACCGATGTCAGCCTGACTGAAAACACGCGCTCCTCCTACCCCATCGACTTCATCCCGGGGCACGTCAAAACCGGACAGGGGCGAAACCCACGCGCGGTGATCATGCTGACGGCAGACGCTTACGGCGTGATGCCCCCCCTCGCCCGGCTGTCGACCGATCAGGCGATGTACCACTTCCTCTCAGGCTACACGGCCAAGGTTGCTGGCACCGAGCGGGGTATGGGCAATGAACCGCAGGCGACGTTCTCGACCTGCTTTGGCGCGCCATTCATGCCACGCCACCCCAGTGAGTACGCGGACCTGCTGCGTGAGAAGGTCGAAGCCACGGGGGCGGAGTGCTGGTTGGTGAACACCGGCTGGACCGGCGGCAAGTTCGGTACAGGTCGCCGGATCCCGCTGGAGGCCACCCGGGCGATGATCAGCGCAATCCTCAGCGGGGCCTTCAAGGAAATCGAATTCCGCAAGGACCCCTACTTCGGCCTGATGGTACCCGAAGCCTGTCCGTCGGTGCCTGCGGATCTGCTGACGCCATCTTCGACGTGGCAAAAACTGTCCGAATATGAGGATACAGCCGACGATCTTGCACAGCGCTTCGCCAGCAACTTCGAACGGTTTGTGGACACTGTGCCACAGTCTGTCGTGGAATCTGGGATTCGCCCCCGAGTCTGATCCAGAGCGTTACGGCGAAGGCCTTATTCCGGTTGTGTTTGGCCCAAGTCCTGCTTAGGTCAGGGCATGAGTGAATACAGCGCCAAGTTCAATATCGGGCAGGTCGTCTCCCACCGCCTCTTCGGCTTTCGCGGGGTCATCTACGACGTTGACCCCCAGTACGCCAATACCGAGGAATGGTACCAGTCGATCCCGCAGGAAATCCGGCCTGCCAAGGACCAGCCCTTCTATCACCTGCTCGCACAGAACGACACGGGCAGCTACGAAGCCTACGTCTCTGAACAGAACCTGGTGATCGATGACAGCGACAAGCCGATCGAGCATCCCGGGATTCTTGAGTATTTCAACGAACCCAAGCCCGGCTTGTACCAGCTTCGCGAAGTTCTGGCGCATTAGGCCACCAAGGAAACGTAAATTGCGCTTTCCTCAGGCTGTTGGCCGCACTACGTCAACAGGCGCAAGCGTAACTCTAGGTCCGTTCTGATGACAAAGTCTTCCCCACTGATCGTCGGTGTTTGTGGTTCAGCCCGCGAAGGGTCCTTCAACCATGTCGTTCTGAACCACGCTCTCGCCCACGCGAAGTCGCTTGGCGCAAGGGTTACCAAGATCGAAATGAAGGGTGATACCTTCCCCAATTTCTGCGAGGATCTCGAAGACCGCGACGGTCGCCCCAGAGCGCTAAATGATATCCGACGCCTGTGCGTCGAGGCCGACGGCTACATCATGGCTTCGCCCGAATACAACGGTGGGCCGACTGGCATTCTCAAGAACTTCATCGACTGGGTGTCGCGCTCTTCTGACGAAGTACCGGGAACGCCCTTCCGCCATAAACCCGTAGGGCTGCTGTCGGCCTCGACCGGCCGGCTGGGCGGGATCAAGGGGTTGCAGTGCCTGCGCATGGTGCTGGGTCACTTGGGTATGCATATTTCGGGCAAGGAGTTCGCCTTCTCCGGCGCGCGTGAGAACACGGCTGACGGCAAGGTCACCAACGAATTCATGGCCGGTGAAGTTGAAGCGGTCGCCGAACGCCTCGTCGAACTCAGCCAATGACCCAATCCCCGACGGAGGCGCGCTGGGGTTCGCTCCAGTCCTATTGCTATGGGCTGCCGGCGGCAGCGGAGGCGGTCGCAGAACCCCCTGCGCCTGCGCTGTTCTTCCACGGTAACGGTTTTTCCGCCCTGACTTACAACGGCCTGCTGTCCCGGCTCGGGCCAGACCTGCCGGTAAGAGCTTTCGACCTGCAGGGGCACGGCCGCAGCGACGATATTCCGAGCCTCACCCAGCTGCGCAACTGGCAGGTTTACCGCGGCAATGTCGAGGACGTGCTGAACCGCAATGGCCCGGCGATCCTGATGGGGCACTCCATGGGCGCGCTGTGCTCGATGTTCGCGGCGATGGAACGCCCTGAGGACGTGCGCGGGCTGGTGCTGCTGGAGCCGGTGTTTTTCCCGCCGCTGTTCATGCTTGGGCTTTCGCTTGCCCGCGTGCTCAACATCGAGGCGCGGGGCAACCGTCTGATCCCGCAGGCGCGGGAGCGGCGGCAGTATTTTGACAGCTATGAACAGGCAATCGACTACTTTCGGGGCCGCAAGGCGCTGAAGAGCTGGCCCGAACAGGCGATCCACGACTACAGCCATTCCGTGCTGCGCAAGCGCCGCGATGGCCAGCCGGGGCTGGAACTCAAGCTCCACCCGGAGATCGAGGCGATGAACTTCTCCACCCTGCCCGCCGGTCTGTGGCCGGCCAAGCGCCTGCCCATGCCCGTACTGGTGCTGCGCGGCGGGGGTGAGGGCAGCACAGTGACCGACCGGCGCTTGCGCTGGCTAGAACGTCTGGCCCCGCGCCTGAGCGTGCGCAAACACGGCCGCAGTGGACATATGCTGCCCGTCGATCAGGGTGACTGGTGCGCCGAGGCTATCGCAGACTGGTACAGTATTCTCAGCGACAGCACAGCAGGCTGAGACAATCGGGCATGGCTCGGGCAGTCGGTGTTCAAAATCCGGCGCCCCGGTGGGAGCGGAGCAGGGTCTAGAAAATGGCCGTTCTAAGCCTCTTGCACGCGACCCCGCCGATCAATATTATCCCGTCACTTTCAGGCCCCAGCGCCTGAGAGCGGTCGGGGCATGGCGCAGCCTGGTAGCGCACCTGTTTTGGGTACAGGGGGTCGCAAGTTCGAATCTTGCTGCCCCGACCATCTTCACAAAAA
>PAGB01000018.1 GCA_002711265.1 Rhodospirillaceae bacterium | reverse complement strand
CCGTGAAACATTCGGCCGTATGGCGATGAACGACGAAGAAACAGCGGCGCTGACCTGTGGCGGTCATACCGTCGGCAAGGCCCATGGTGGCGGCGATCACGCCAACATAGGCGCTGAGCCCGAGGGCTGTCCCGTGCACGGGCAGGGCTTTGGCTGGTCCAACCCGGGTCACGACGGCAAGGCGGCCAACGCCTTTACCTCCGGCATCGAAGGCGCGTGGAGCAAGAACCCGACCCAATGGGACATGGGCTACTTCGACTACCTCTTCGGCTACGATTGGGAGCTGACCAAATCCCCGGCTGGCGCCAACCAGTGGAAACCGGTTGATATGCCGGAAAGCGAAATGCCGGTCGACCCAACCGATCCGGCAAAACGCGCCATGCCGCTGATGACCGACGCCGACATGGCGATGAAGGCAGACCCGATCTACAACGAAATCTGCCAGAAGTTCCGCGCCGATCCGGACTACTTCGCCGATACCTTCGGTCGTGCGTGGTTCAAGCTGACCCACCGCGACATGGGCCCGCGCGCCAACTACTACGGCCCGGACGTCCCCGGCGAAGACCTGATCTGGCAGGATCCGATTCCGGCAGGCAGCAGCAGCTACGACGTCGCCGCCGTCAAGGCGAAGATCGCGGCCAGCGGTCTGTCCGCGGCTGACATGATCGCCACCGCGTGGGACAGCGCACGGACCTTCCGCAACTCGGACAAGCGCGGCGGGGCCAACGGTGCCCGCATCCGTCTTGCCCCGCAGAAGGACTGGGCCGGTAATGAGCCCGACCGTCTCGCAGCCGTGCTGGCGGTGCTGGAGCCCATCGCCGCTGACGCGGGTGCATCGGTCGCAGACGTGATCGTGCTCGCTGGCAACGTCGGTCTGGAGCAGTCGATTGCCGCCACAGGTCACAGCATGGAGGTTCCCTTCACCCCGGGCCGGGGCGATGCGACCGACGCGCAGACCGATGCCGACAGCTTCTCCGTGCTCGAACCGCTGGCCGACGGCTTCCGTAACTGGGAGATGAAGGCCTACGCCGTCTCCCCGGAAGCGATGATGCTGGACCGGGCGCAGTTGCTGGGCCTTACGGCTGCTGAAATGACCGTGCTGGTCGGCGGCATGCGTGTGCTGGGCACCAACCACGGCGGCACCGGCCACGGGGTCTTCACCGACCGCGTGGGGCAGCTGACCACCGACTTCTTCGCCAACCTCACCGACATGTCGATGAGCTGGCACCCGGTCGATGGCGGCGCCTACGAGCTGCGTGACCGGGCGAGCGGTAAGGTCCGCTTCACGGCCACCAGCGCCGATCTGGTGTTCGGCTCGAACTCGATCCTGCGCGGCCTCGCCGAGGTCTACGCACAGGATGACAACGCCGAGAAGTTTGTCCGCGACTTCGTTGCGGCCTGGACCAAGGTGATGAACGCCGATCGCTTCGATCTGGCGCACTAGAACCAGCCAATCAGGGCGGGGCCGGTCATGCACCGGCCCCGGTCTCCTGACTTTACCTTTCCTTCATCTCAGCCCCCTCCGTTCAGAAGGACTTCGCCCGTGGCAGACAGCGGTACGGTAATCGTCGGCGCGGGTCAGGCAGGCTATCAGGCCGCCGCCCAACTCCGGCTCAAGGGCTACAAAGCGCCCATCACCCTGATCGGCGATGAACCTCACCTGCCCTACCAGCAGCCACCGCTGTCCAAGGCCTATCTGCAGGGCGAACTCGCGGGCGATCGCCTGCCGTTCCGGCCNGAGGCTTTCTACCCCGATAAAGACATCGAACTGCGGCTGGGAGAGGCTGTAACAGCCATCGATACCGCTGCACGAACCGTCACCACCGCGGCGGGCNCGCTGCCCTATCAGCACCTGATCATCGCCACCGGCGGCACGCCCCGGCGCATTCCCGTGCCCGAACGCCTCGAAAAGCGCTGCTTCATCCTCAAGACCCGCGATGACGCCGACGCCCTTGGCGCAGCGCTGGCCGAGGCCGGGACCATCGCCATCGTCGGGGCCGGCTTCATCGGCCTCGAAGTCGCAGCGACGGCTGCCAAGGCTGGGAAAGCCGTCACTGTTTNCGAAATGCAGGACCGCATTCTGGCGCGGGTAGCCTCCCCCGCCGTGTCCGCCGCGCTGGAAGCCCGACACCGGGAGGCCGGGGTCGACCTGCGCCTTAACGAGGGGGTCGACTTCGACAACCTCGACTCCGACGTCGTGCTGCTGGGGATCGGCGGCGTGCCGGTGCAGGNCCTCGCAGAAGCCGCCGGCATCGCCTGCGATGGCGGTATCCTGATCGACGCGCACATGCGCACCAGCGCCCCCGATGTCTTCGCCGCAGGAGACTGCGCCCGCGGTCCCACTCCTTTCTGGGAGGGCAGCATTCGGCTGGAGAGCGTGCAGAACGCCATCGATCAGGCCAACCTGATCGCCGAGCAGATCGCCGGGGACGACACCGACATCGCCGCCTATCAGGNGGTTCCCTGGTTCTGGTCAGACCAGTACGAGGTCAAATACCAGCTCGCCGGGCTGATCCCGCCGGGCACCACTCAAGTGCAGAGGGGCGAAGGCCTCGACGGCATGGCCATCTACCACTTTGCCGACNACGCGCTGGTCGCCTGTGAGACCCTCGGCAANGGCGCCGAGCACCTGTCTGCACGCCGCCTGCTGGAACACGGCAGCGCGCCGGTNTCCCCTGCGGAACTCGAGGCGGCAGGATCGTTGAAAGCCGTCTTCAAAGCGCGCCGCTGATCCCTACATAAGGTCAATGACNGACCTTTTCTCCCGCCTGCTCGGGCGCAAGCCCTCTCACCCNGCCCCACTGCCACCGATCCGCGTACTGGTGGTCGAGGGCGGCGGCGTGCGCGGGATCGTAACCGGCCAGATCCTCGGACGGCTCGAAGAACGCGCTGGCGGGCTGCTGCGGTCGNACTTTGACCTNCTGGCAGGGACATCATCGGGCGGGATCTCAGTGATGGCGCTGGCCAGCGACAGCCTCAGCAGCGCNTACGAGCTGTCCGATATCTTCCACTACCGCGCCAAGGATGTCTTCCGTCGCGCGCCCAACCCGGTGCGCCTNCCATCACTGTTCCGGGGGTCACGCTACCTCGCTGAGGGCTTCGACACCGTCGCCCACGACGTGCTCGGGGATGGCTGGCTGAGCGGGTGCAAGCTGCCGTGCGTGGTCGCGAGCTATCTGATCGAAGAAGGCCGCCTGAAGCTGTTCGGCTCAGCAGCCGGGGACGACAATGACGGCGCGCCGGAGGACTTTCGCCTCGTCGACCTCGCCCGGGCGACCACCGCCGCACCGTCGTTCTTTCCGCCAGCGCACGTGGTTTCGACCACGGGGCGCGAATACTGGTGCGTGGATGGCGGCATCTACGCCAATGCACCCGTGCTGCAGGCGGTGACCGAGGCCCGCNGCCGGTTCGGCTTCGACCGCCCGATCGAGCTGGTCAGCGTCGGCCCGGGCGGCAAGCCCCCGCACATCACGGTCGAGCANGCGCAGCAATGGGGCGGCATCTCGTGGCTCAAGCCGGTCTTTGACATTCAGGTGCAGGCCCTGAACGAGCAGACCCACGCCTTCATCGACAGCCAGATGCCGGGTATCCGCCTGCACCGACTGGCCGTGGACTGGGACAGCCTGCCCGAGGACGAACGCCCGACCGACGAGCTGGACGACGACCGCCCCGAAAACCTCGACCAGCTCCGGGCTGGTTCTGTGGCATGGTTGAACAACAATGACGCGCAGATTAAAGCCGTCGTCGCCGTCCTGCGGCAAGCTGCGCCTGTCAATCTGGCCTGAGCAGGCGGCCAGAGACCGGGTAAGAGGAAGGAGCCAGCCAGCATGCTGACCGACACCGAAATCCAGACTGCGCGCGAGGATCTCGCCGCCGCCTTCCGCTGGTCCGCGCGCATGGGTATGCACGAGGCGGTCGCCAACCATTTCAGCTTCGCGATCAACGAGGATGGCACCCGCTTTCTGGTCAACCCGGCGGGGATTCACTTCGCGCGGGTGCGGGCCTCCGACCTGATCATCGTCGACCTCAAGGGCGAGAACCCCAGTCCGCATGACGGCGGACCGGACCCGTCAGCCATCGCCATCCACGGCGCCATGCATCGCAACAACCCACAGGCGCGCTGCATCATCCACCTGCACCCAAAGTACACGACCGCACTGGCGACGCTGGAAGACCCGACCATGCTGCCGCTGGATCAGAACACGGCCCGGTTCTACAACCGCATCGCCTACGATCTCGACTTCGGCGGCATGGGTCTGGGAGNCGAGGCCGAGCGGCTGAGCGGGCAGCTGGGCAACCGCTCGATCATGCTCATGGGCGCGCACGGTGCCATGACCGTTGGCCCGCGCGTGGCGGATGCCTTCGACGATTTCTACTACCTTGAGCGCGCGGCAGAGACGCTGATGACCGCCTACGCCTCGGGTCAGACGCTTCGGGTTCTGCCTCCCGAGCTGGCGGAAACGACGGCGCAGCAGTGGGAAAACTATGCCTTCGACCTGCGCGGTGCGCACCTCGAACAACTCAAGGCGATCCTCGACGAGGAAGGCTCGGACTTCCGGGATTGAGNTCAGCCCGTTTTCGCTAGCCCGGCTTCAAGNCCNTTCAGGGCTTCCAGCGGTCCTGCATCCAGAACCATGAATCCGGATGCGCCCGCACCCAGTCTTCCAGTCGGCCGTTGAACGCAGTCATGATCGACCGGCCCCGATCCCGCGAGCCGTCCTCGGGCTGCTGGTCGTAGGGCAAGGCCTCAAGCACGGCTTCGTAGGGCTGTTTCGCCTCGCCGGTCCGCCGGTGAACCAGCATGGACACCCGCGCATCGGTGGCGCGCTGGAGCAGGCCAGCAGCCAGGGTCGTCAGGGCGGGCTGGCCGAACAGCGGCAGCGGCTCCCCCCGTGCCCAGCGCTGATCGGCGAACAGGCACAGCACACCCCCTTCCCTGAGGTGGCGGATTGCCGTGCGAACCGCGTCGGGTTCATGGATCGAAACCAGATTGATACCCGCCCGGCGCCGTGATCGGCGCAGCTCAGCGTCGATCCGCGGGTTCTCCAGCGGGCGATAGAAGATCAGAAACGGGCGCTGAAGCAGGTCAGCGAAGCCCGCCATCGCCTCCCAGGCGCCGAAATGACCGGAAAGCAGCAGGGTGCCGCGCGGATCGTGCCGGATCGCGNTCAACTCGGGCTCGGCCTGCAGCCGGACCGCGCTGGCGGATGAATTCTGGCCGGCCCGTGGCTTCATCACTTCGGCGACGCTGCGGCCGAGGTTGCGCCAGGCCTGCCGACGCCGCATCCGCCGCCAATCGGCGCTTTGCGCGGGAAAAGCAACTTGTAGGGAGCGCTCCATGCGCCGGTTCTGCGAGGTGATCAGACGCCCGACCAGATCGAAGAACCCGGCGAGCAATCCCCGGGCGAGCGGCATGGGCAGTAGCCGGATCAGCAGGCTGAAGCCGAGGAACAGCAGCCACTCCAAATAGTAACGAGGTTTCGTCGCGGCTGGCTGTGTGGCCTCAGGCAAGGAACTGTTCGCGGATAATTCGTTCTTCGAGGTGTTGGCCTTCGTCGAACAGCAGGGTCACGCCGTGGCCCTTGTCCGTGGTGACCTGAACCCAGGCGATGTCGCGGAATTCAGTGCTGTCGGCNGTGGCGGAAACCGGCCGGCGGTCGCCATCGGTAACTTCCATCCGGACCACAGTCTCGTCGGGCAGCAGCGCACCGCGCCAGCGGCGAGGGCGGAAGGCGGAAATCGGGGTCAGCGCCAGCAGCCGCGAACGCAGCGGAATGATCGGGCCATGGGCAGACAGGTTATAGGCGGTCGACCCGGCCGGGGTTGCAACCAGCAGGCCATCGCAGACCAGTTCATCGAGCCGCTCGATGCCGTCGATCTCAACCCGGATCCGGGCGGCCTGCCGGGTCTGACGCAGCAGGGCGACTTCGTTGAAGGCCTGCGCCCGGAAGCTCCGGCCGGTCTGGTCTTCACCGATCATGTTGATCGGCCAGACCTTGACCCGCCGCGCCTGCTCAAGGCGCTCGTGCAGACGGTCTTCCTCGTAGTTGTTCATCAGAAAGCCAACCGTACCCCGGTTCATGCCATAAACCGGCGCCATCGGGCCGAACTCGCGCATGACTTCGAGCATATGCCCGTCCCCGCCCAGCGCCACGATCACGTCCGCCTCGCGCGGATTGACGTAGGGGTAGCGTGAGCGCAGCTGCTCCAGCGATTGCTGGGCCGCCGGCGCGTCCGACGCGGTAAAGGCAATTTTGGCGTCTGAGAGATCCATAAACTCCGTTTATCGCCAAACCCGACGGTTTAAAACACCTCAAACGCGGATTGCGGCGCTGCCGTGCGGCGATGGCTTGAATTCTTTCCACCTCCNGCGCCAGAGAGACTGTGCGGATGCAGGCCGCGCGCTAGGTCAGGGTAAACGCCAATTCACGGAGCTTTCAGGGTGACTTCAGACCAACGGGTAANCGCCGCCTTCATCATCATCGGCAACGAAATTCTCAGCGGACGGACCCAGGACGCCAACCTGTCCTTTCTCGCCGGTCGGCTGGGCGAAATCGGCATCCAGGTGGTCGAAGCCCGCGTCATTCCCGACGTAGAGCAGACCATCATCGACACCGTGCAGACCCTGTCCGCACAGGTCGACTACGTCTTTACCTCCGGCGGGATCGGCCCGACCCACGATGACATCACTGCCGACGCCGTTGCCAAGGCCTTCGGCACCGAGACCCTCGAGGACCCCGAGGCCGTGGCACTGCTCGAAGCCCACTATGCGGCGGGTGAGTTCAACGCAGCGCGGCGCAAGATGGCCCGGGTGCCGCGCGGCTCGACCCTGCTGGCTAACCCGGTTTCCACCGCGCCGGGCTTCCGCATCGGCAACGTGCACGTGCTCGCCGGGGTGCCGAAGATCATGCAGGCCATGGTCGATATGCTGCTCCCCGGCCTCACTGGCGGGGCGGTCGTCGAAAGTCGCACCATCACCGTGCTGATCGGAGAGTCATTGATCGCGCCGGAAATGGCGGCGGTCGAAAACGCCCACCCGGGNATCGATGTCGGTTCCTANCCCTACTTCAAGCCGGGTGCATCGGGGACCTCGATCGTGCTGCGCGGCGCAGACATCGAGGCGCTGGAGCACGCGCTCGCCGATGTCACCGCGCGGCTGCAAGCCCGCGATATCGAAATCTGGACCGGCGATCACAAGTAGGCCCAGCCGGGCCTTCACTGCACGACGGCGGCAGGAAAGCTGCCGCGCCGCGCTTAGCCCAGCGCGCTGAGCCGGTCGAGCGCGGCCTGAATNCCGACCTTAGCCTGCTCGGCCTCGGCCAGCTGGGCGCGGTTCTTGGCGATCACGTCCTCNGGCGCACGGGCGACGAAATTCTCGTTGTTGAGCATGCCGTTGAGCTTGCCGATGGTTGCATCCTGCTTGCCCATTTCCTTGTTCAGCCGGTCGATCTCGGCGGAAATATCCAGCAGGCCTTCGAGCGGGATGACAAAGGTTGCTTCCTCGACCACCACCTGCGCNGCGCCCTTGGGCATATCCATGGACAGCGGCTCGATGCTCTCCAGCCGCGCCAGCTTGAGCAGCTGCTCGCGGTTGGTCGCGACCCGCGACAGGGTTTCTTCACTGGCGCCGCTGACGTACACGGCGACTTTAGACCCTGCGGGGATGTTCAGCTCGGCCCGCGCCGTGCGTACGGCGGAAATGGCACCGATCAGCCAGTCGATCTCAGCCACCGCCGCGCCGGTCTCAGCGGGCAGGTCGATCGCTTCGGGCCAGGGCGCGGTGATCAGCCGCTGGCCGCCCTTACCGGCGGCATTGGCGACGAATTGTTCGAACAGCGCTTCGGTGACAAAGGGCATGATCGGGTGCGCCAGATGCNCCAGCCGGTCCAGCGCCCAGGCCATGGTCGCGCGGGTCTCGGCCAGCGCAGCCGTGTTTTCTGTATCGTAGAGCAGGGGCTTGGACAGCTCGATGTACCAGTCACAGAACTCGTGCCAGATGAACTGGTAGAGCGCCGAGGCCGCACCGTCGTAGCGGTAGCCTTCNAGCGCCTGATCCATGGCNGCGACGGTCTCGTTGACCCGGGTGACGATCCACGCGTTGAGCGCCAGTTTGACGCCTGCCGGATNGAAATCAGCCGGGACGCTGGCTTCGTTCATTTCGGCAAAGCGGACCGCGTTCCAGAGCTTGGTGGTGAAGTTTCGGTAGCCCTCGACCCGGCTCTCGGCGAGCTTGATGTCCCGTCCGGGTGCCGCCAGCGCCGTCATGGTGAAGCGCAGAGCGTCAGCGCCGTACTTTTCGATCAGGTCGAGCGGGTCGATGACATTGCCCTTAGATTTGGACATTTTCTGCCCATACTGATCTCGGACCAGCGTGTGGATATAGACCGTGCGGAAGGGCACATCACCCATGAAGTGCAGGCCCATCATCATCATTCGGGCAACCCAGAAAAAGATGATATCCCAGCCGGTTACCAGCACGTTGCCGGGGTAGTACTTGGCCAGTTCCGGGGTCTTCTCCGGCCAGCCCAGCGTCGAAAACGGCCACAGCGCCGAGCTGAACCACGTGTCGAGAACGTCATCATCCTGCGTCAGCGCCGTGGCGCTGCCGTAGTGAGCATCGGCCTCGGCCTGCGCCTCTTCGACCGATTCAGCGACGAATACGGTACCGTCCGGGCCATACCACGCGGGGATCTGGTGCCCCCACCACAGCTGCCGCGAAATGCACCAAGGCTGGATGTTGCGCATCCAGTGGAAGTAGTTGTCGGCGAAGTTCTCGGGCACGAATTTGGTCCGGCCGTCCTCGACCGCGGCGATGGCGGGCTCGGCNAGCTTTTGCGCGTTGGCGTACCATTGGTCGGTCAGCCACGGCTCGATCACCGTGCCCGAGCGGTCGCCGTGCGGGACCATGTGGCGGTGGTCATCAACCTTTTCCAGCAGGCCCAGCGCGTCAAGGTCGGCGACAACCCGCTTGCGCGCCTCGAACCGATCCAGGCCCTGATAGGGTGCAGGCACGGCATCGTTGAGGGTGCCGTCAGCGTTGAAGATGTTGATCATCTCGAAGCCGTTGCGCTTGCCGACCTCGAAGTCGTTGAAGTCGTGCGCCGGGGTGATCTTTACCGCGCCCGAACCGGTCTCAGGGTCGGCATAGTCATCGCCGGCAATGGGAATGAGACGACCGACCAGCGGCAGGTTGACGGTCTTGCCGATCAACGCCTGATAGCGCGGGTCTTCGGGGTGCACCACCACGCCGGTATCGCCCAGCATGGTTTCCGGGCGGGTGGTGGCAACGGTGATNTGGCGTCCATCCTCGCCGTCAATGGGGTAGCGGAAGTGCCAAAGGTGACCGTCGATTTCCTTCTGTTCGACCTCAAGGTCGGAAATCGCGGTCTTGAGCTTGGTGTCCCAGTTCACCAGCCGCTTGTCCTTNTAGATCAGGCCCTCGCGGTAGAGCTGGACAAAAGTGGTTTTGACCGCCTGGCTCAGACCCTCGTCCATGGTGAAGCGNTCGCGCGACCAGTCCGGCGATGCGCCGAGGTAACGCAGCTGCTTGGTGATGGTGCTGCCCGACTCCTCGCGCCACTCCCACGCGCGGCGCAGGAACTCGTCCCGGCCGACATNNTGCTTGGTCAGGCCTTCGGCATCGAGCTTGCGGTCGATGATCGCCTGTACGGCGATACCGGCATGGTCGGTGCCGGGCTGATGCAGCACGTCGCGCTGGCTCATGCGGTAGTAGCGGATCAACACGTCCTGCAGCGTGAACGTCAGACCGTGCCCCATGTGCAGCGTACCGGTGACGTTCGGCGGCGGCATCATCACCGCATAGGGCTCACGGTCCGAGGCCGGGTCACAGGCAAAGGCGCCCGACTGTTCCCACTCATCGCGGTATTTGGCTTCGGCTGCGGCAGCGTCAAAGGTCTTATCGAGCATGTTTTTCAGCTTTGAAAACGGGGTCAGGATTCACCGAAAGGCACCACGAAGCACCTTTGGATTCAACCGCCTATAGATGGAAGGAGCACTGCACCTAGCGGGCCGGGTCGGCATCCGCTTTCTGTCGGTCGACCCAATCGTCGATAACACTGTGCAGGGTAGACTTCAGCTGATCCCAGTCGATCGCCGTCGGGCCGGGCTTGGCCGAGGCCCCCGCCGCGCGGGGCGGGACAGGGTTTTCACTGACGTTGCGACGCACCGAGCGGACCGTGTGCCGGTTGGACTTTCGCAACTGAATTTCGAGTTCGCGCCCGGGCGGCTGCTCGGCGGTGCGTCGGTCACCCCAGCGGTGTTCGGGTGAAACCGGGCGGATCTCCGCCGCAGCCGATGCCGACATATTGACCGCGATGCTGGCGGGAACATCGGCATGGAGTGTGGCGGGCTTTGGTGCAGCTTCGGGGGTAACGGCCGGAACCGCTGCAGACCCCGTTGCCGACCCCGTTGCCAACGCGGGGGCCGCCTCTTCACGGGCCTTCAGCACCACCGGAACCGGCGGCAGTTTAGGACGGCGTGAGGGGGTGGCCAGTGGCATGGCGGTCGGCGGGGATGGCAAGGGCTGGAATCGCTTTGGGTGCCGGATCTGGGGCCGGGACGACCCAGCAGACGCCGTCCGCGCAGGCTCAGGGTCAGCGAAGGACTTCTTCACCGACATCAGCACCTGTTCGATGCTTGGTCCCCTGTCCTGATGACCTGTATCCACAAAAAATACCCGTTGCAACGCCACTATTGCGAAGGGGCGCACACTATCCAACGGTCTGAAATCAGGGAAGAGTTTCTTAGCGGTCGTACAGCAGAGTCGCGAGATTATTGATTTTTCGGTTCTCGAACTCGCGCTCCGGCACATAATACCGCACAGGAAGCCGCAAATCACGGGCTGAAAGCAGTCCCATCGCTGCCACCAGATTATATGCGCCCTGCACAACATCGACTCGGGCGTTGGATGCCGCAACCTGCGCAGCGGTAAGCGACTGCTGCGCCGAGATCACATCGGTACTAGTTTTGGTGCCCGCATCGCTCTCTGCCACTGCGCCGCGCAGCGACAGCTCGGACGCGGTGATCTGCGAGGACCGGGCCTGCCCCACCGCCTGTGCCGTCTGGAATTGTTGCCATGCGGCGATCACCTGCTGCTCGACAGAGGCCTGAGCGGCCGAAAGCTGCTCACGCAAGCGCCGGATGGCGATATCATCCTGACGAAGCTTGGAGTTAGAAACCTGCCGGTTACCATAGAGCGGCAGAGACAGCCCGAAGCTGGTCGAGAAATTGGTCGTACCGCCGCCGTTGAGGATGTCGGCAGAACGCTGCGCATTAAGGCCGATCTGGTAGCTAGGCTGGAGTTCGGCCGCCGTCACCTTTCGCTTGGCCTCAGCCTCCTGCAACTGCACCATGGCAAGCTCGACTGCCGGATTGTTCTTCATTGCCAATGCGCGTGCTTCGGCAAGGCTGGACGGCATATTGCCTGGCAAAGGTGGCAAGCTTACCCCGCTGGGCTCCGCACCGAAAACCTGCCGATATACGGCGTTGGCGATGATCAGGTCGCCTGATGCCTGCTGGATCCCGGCGCGGGCCTCAGCGAGCGAGGCTGCGACTTCAGCGATTTGCGTGGTCGTCCCAATCCCGGCGTCATAGCGTGCCTGTGCAGCCTGCAGCTGATTTTCGAGCAGGGTCACGTTCCCGGACTGCAGGGACGTGCCCGACTGGGCCCGAATAACGGAGAGGTAGGTCTGGATTGCTGAGAGCAGGATCTGTTGCTCGCTCTGATCGTAGACGACCCAGCCCGCTTCGATCGACTTGCGGGTCTGAACGACCCCCCCGGAGATGACCGGAGAGATCGTCTGGCTCAGCGATACCCCGCCCTGCAGGTTGCCAGACGAAGAGAAGTCGCCAGCGTCTTCAAGAATCTCGTTGTAGGATCGAGCGTAGGTCGTCTGCCAGCTCGATGAGACCTGCGGCAGAGCATTAGCTGCGACCTGATTGAAGATCTCGTTGCTGCTCTCTGCGGCATAGCGGGCCGCCATCAGATCGTGACTGTTATTATACAGTTTAACGAGGGCCTGATTGAGCGAATCAGCATGCACCACTGGGGTGGCACAGGCCGAAAACACGACTGTCAGACCTGCCACAGCAAGCCGACGCATGACTGGCGCCAGTTGCACCATGTGTTAGATCCCCAATATCGCTTCTCATTATTATGCGACCAATATAGCGGGCCACTGGGGACTTGAGAAGAACGCTGGCCAAAAAAAGCACATTAATCGACGGGAAAATGCCGAAAGTGAGCCATCAGCCCTAAAAGCTGAATGATCTAGGAGGATCGAACTCGGGCAAGGCTGGAATTGAGGCGTCAAAAATCGACTGCTGGCCTAGGTGATCGCCAACGCGGGTCCAGATCACGGTATTGCCGAAGCCTTCACCAGAGCCTGCCACCACAGCAATTGCACGACCACCCTGCTCAAGAAAATCCACGAGGTTGGCCGGCGTCTGCGCGATTGAACCGGCGAATAGGATGATATCAAAAGGTCCGTGCTCAGCAGCAGCCTGCAGAAGCGGGCCCTGCTCGATCACGACGTTGGTGATCCCCTGCTCTTCCAGTACCGCCGTCGCGGTCTCGGCGTGGCTGGACACGCTCTCTTCGGCAACCACCGTCCGGGCAAGCCGGGAGAGAACAGCGGCGGCGTAGCCGGTGCTGACGCCGACGACCAGGGCATGACTGCTGCCGTCCGGCTTCACAGCCTGCAGCATGCGAGCCAGCACGCGCGGTTCGATCACGCAGCGGCCGCCCTCCAGAGCGATATCGTCATCGACGTAGGCAACGCTGCGCAGCGCCTCAGGCACGAAGTCTTCGCGCGCGACGGACTCGATCGCCTCGATCACCGCTTCACTGGTGACGTTGTTGGTGCGGATCTGCGAGTCCACCATCGACGCGCGGCGGGCGTCGTAACCGTTGTCCGAGGCTTTGCTGATCGAAGACATCCGAATTCCTGTCTCAGTGCTATTGTCTGCCCCGCCTTCTAGACCGACTTGGCCCGACACAGAAGCGCGAAAAACGCCCACCGCTTCTCAAATTTTGGCTGACCTCGGGGCAGAAGCAGGGGCCCGGCGACCGGCCAGCGCTCAGAGCGCGCCACGCGCCTCGTCCATGATCGCTGAAACCATGGATGCAAGACCGTTCTTGCGGGTCGGGCTGAGGTGCTCATCCAGCCCGATTTCCGCGATGAAACGCGGCGGGTGATCGAGAATATCCTGCGCGGGCTGGTCGTCATAGACCCGCAGCATCAGGGCCACGAGTCCGCGCACGATGGCGGCATCAGAGGTGCCGCGCAGTTGCACACGGCCCTCATCGCTGCGCCCGCGCAACAGCCAGACCTGGCTCTGGCAGCCCTTGAGCAGATTGCCGTCCACCATCTCCTCAGCGGACAGGGCCGGCAAGGCGTCCCCCATCTGGATGATATAGCGATATCGGTCCATCCAGTCGTCGAAGAGGGCGAAGTCGTCGATCAGTTCTTCCTGAAGCTCACTGATGGCGGGACGGTCAGTCATGGAGTTTCAACCTCAAGGCTTCCAACGGGGATAACTTTTCAGATATTCTGCATCCGACTGCTGCAAAGGGCGCTGTTGAGCCTATGCAATTGTGTCAATCGTGATACACATATCAGGTCGGCTGGTCACTCATGGCGCGGCCGAGCAGAAATAATTGTCTCAAACTCTCGAGGGATAAAACCGTGAAACGTATTCTAGCGTTTGCCGTAGCAGCACTCTCTGTTGCAGGCACCGCAGCAGCGCAATTCCAGCCTGCTGTAATCTTCGACATGGGCGGTAAGTTCGACAAGTCCTTTAACGAAAGCGCCTACAACGGCGCCGAGCGTTTCAAGGCTGAAACCGGTATTGAATACCTGGAATTCGAAGTGACCGACCCGTCCCAGCGTGAAGGCGCTCTGCGTCAGATGGCTGAGCTGGGTGCAAACCCGATCGTGGTCATGGGCTTTGCTCAGGCCGACGCAATGGCTGTGGTTTCTGCTGAATTCCCAGACACCAACTTCGGCATCGTCGACGTAGGCTGGCTCGGCGGCGACAACATCCGCCAGTACGTCTACAAGGAGCATGAAGGTTCCTTCCTCGTTGGCGCGCTTGCTGCCATGGCGTCTGAGTCCGGCGTGGTATCCTTCGTTGGCGGCATGGAAATTCCGCTGATTGCCCGCTTCGCTTGCGGCTACAAGCAGGGCGTACAAGCTGTGAACCCTGACATCGAGGTTATCGTTCAGTACACCGGCACGACCCCTGCTGCGTGGAACGACCCGACCAAGGGCGCGGAAATCACCCGTAGCCAGTTCGACCGCGGGGCGGACGTTGTCTTTGCTGCTGCTGGCGGCACGGGCGTAGGCGTCTACCAGGCGGCTGCTGATGCCGGCAAACTGGCCATCGGCGTCGACTCCAACCAGAACTACCTGCACCCGGGCACGATGCTGTCCTCCATGGTGAAGCGCGTTGACAACGCTGTTTACGACACCTTCATGGCGTCGATGAACGACGAGTTCGTCGGTGGCGTATTCAGCCTTGGTCTGGCTGAAGAAGGCGTTGGCGCAGCGATGGACGAGTACAACGCTGAGCTGGTTTCCGCAGACATGATGGCGTCGGTTGCTGACTTCGAAGCAGCGATCATCGGCGGCAGCATCGCCGTTGGCGACCAGATGATGGACGAAGGTGCTTGCCCGAACCTCTAAGGTCCGGATCACCACGTCACTGAAACCTCCTTCTGCCTGAGGGAGTTCGTACCGCCGCTCCGGTCCTTCCGGGGCGGCGGCTTAATTCAAGGGTAGGCCGCCAGCGCGCGGAGCCTCTCCCCCGTACCTGAATTTACAGCCAGCCCGCGAGGCAGGGTCATCGCTTCGCTGCCTGGCTTTGAGTTGGAGCGTTTGAGCCCATGCGTGAAATCGCGATCGAGCTGTCCGGGATTTCCAAATCCTTCGGGCCGGTTCAGGCCAATAAAGAAATCAATCTTTCAGTTGAGAGCGGCACCATCCACGGCATCGTGGGTGAGAACGGCGCGGGCAAATCCACGCTGATGTCGATCCTGTACGGCTTCTACATGCCCGATGAGGGTTCCATGCGGGTCTTCGGCGAGCCACTCGACTTCAACTCCTCGGAAAAGGCGATCGAAGCTGGCATCGGCATGGTCCACCAGCACTTCATGCTCGGCGAACCCTTTACCGTTCTGGAAAACATCATTCTCGGCGCAGAGGGCGGCTTCATGCTCTCCGGCGCCATGCGCCACGCCCGCGAAACCCTGCTCGACCTCTCAGAGCGCTACGGCCTCACCGTCAACCCGGACGCCGTCATCAGCTCCCTGCCAGTCGGCGTGCAGCAGCGCGTGGAAATCCTCAAGGCGCTCTACCGCGGCGCGAAGGTGCTGATCCTCGACGAACCCACCGGGGTGCTGACCCCACAGGAAGCCGACGCGCTGTTCGATATCCTGCGCTCGCTCAAGGAACAGGGCACCACCATTCTGCTGATCACCCACAAGCTGCACGAGATCATGGACGTTACCGACCGGGTTTCCGTGATCCGCCGTGGCGAGATGGTCGGCCACCGCGAGATCGCCCAGACCTCGCCGGAGGAACTGGCCGAAATGATGGTGGGCCGCAAAGTCCTGCTCGAGGTCGATAAGACCCCGGCGCAGCCGCGTGGAACCGCGCTGTCCGTCTCCGGCCTTAACCTCGTTGACGACCGCGGCGTACAGCGGCTGACAAATGTCTCGTTCGAGGTCAAAGCCGGTGAAATCTTCGGCGTGGCCGGGGTTTCAGGCAACGGTCAGGCGCAGCTGCTCGAGGTTCTCAGCGGCATGGAGGCGCCCACCAGCGGCACCATCACCATCGGCGGCGAGCCGCTGGGCCGCACGCCGAACGAAGTCCGCCTGCAGTCCATGGGGCACGTCCCTGAAGACCGCCAGCACATGGGGCTGGTGACCGCCTTCCCGGCGTGGGAATCCGGCATTCTCGGCTTTCAGGCTTCCGCACTGTACTGCGATCGCGGCGCGATGAAGACCGGATTGATCAAGGAGGAGATGGGCCGATTGATGGAGAAGTTCGACGTCCGCCCGCCCAACCCCTTGCTCGGCACGGCTAAGTTCAGCGGCGGCAATCAGCAAAAGATCGTCCTCGCCCGCGAGATCGATAAGGCGCCCGACGTGCTGCTGGTCGGCCAGCCTACGCGCGGGGTCGATATCGGCGCGATCGAGTTCATCCACCGCCAGATCATCGCCATGCGCGATGCCGGCACCGCGATCCTGCTGGTCAGCGTCGAACTCGAAGAAGTGCTGAGCCTTTCCGATCGCGTGGTGGCCATGTTCGACGGCTACTGCTCCGACGCCCACGTTACCGCCGATATGGACGAGCGTAGCCTCGGCCTGCTGATGGCCGGTGAATTCGACCGCACCCAGACCGGAGGCATGGCCGCATGAGTAAGTCGCGCGAACTCCACCCCGTTATCAACTTCGGCCTTGTGCCGTTGCTGCAGCTGATCCTCGCCTTTCTGGTCGTCGGGCTGCTGATCGTCCTGATCGGGGAAAACCCGGTGCAGGCCGTGCAGCTCTACGTCACCGACGTGCTCATGAGCCAGGTCGGGATCGGGCAGTCGATCTTCTACGCCACCACCCTGATCTTTACCGGGATGGCGGTCGCGCTGGCCTTCCACGCCGGGCTGTTCAACATCGGCGGTGAGGGACAGGGCATGTTCGGGGGCATCGGGTTGACCTTTGTCGCCCTGATCTTCATGGGGCACTTTACCGGCGGGGTCGGCTTCGACCTGCCCGGGTTCATCATCGTCCCGCTGCTGTTCATCGCAGCGGCGATCGGTGGGGCGGCGTGGGCGGCGATCCCCGGTTATCTGCAGGCCTACCGCGGCTCGCACCTCGTGATCACCACCATTATGTTCAACGCCATTGCGTTCTCGATCATCCTGTTCCTGCTCACCGGCTGGTTCCAGAACCCTGACAACCCCGGCGACCCGAAGTCGCCGCTGCTGCCAGAGCAGTGGTGGCTGTGGAAGGTCGGCGACTACTACCAGTACCGTTTGGTCGACCTCGAAGCCAAGTACAAGGCGTTCAAGGATTCGGGGCTTTCCGTGCCGGAAATCCGCGATCAGAACCCTGCGTTCTGGGAAGCCCGCGCCCAGGCGCGCAGCATGAAAAATAGCGCGGCGAACGTCTCGTTCCTCTTCGCCTTGCTGGTGGCTGTCGGCTTCTGGTTCTTCGTCTGGCGGACCAAGTGGGGCTACGCCATCCGTTCCATCGGCTTCAACCAGACCGCCGCCCGCTATGGCGGCGTCAACGTCCCGCGCACCATGTTCATGACCGTGTGTCTTTCGGGCGCGCTCGCGGGCCTCGCCTCGACCAACATCATTCTCGGCAATGGCTCGGATTCCGAACACGTGCTGCGAGAGACCGGGCTGGTCGGCCTGGGCTTCGTCGGTATCGCAGTCGCGCTGATGGGGCGCAATCACCCCTTCGGCATCGTCATCGCCGCGCTGCTGTTCGGTTCGCTGTTCCAGTGGGGCGAGGTGATCCAGCTCAAGGGCCAGTTCCTGCGACCCAAGCTCAACATCGATAAGGAAATCGTGGTCGCGCTGCAGGGGCTGGTAGTGCTGTTCACCGGCGCGCTGTCGCTCATGGTCGTCTGGGCCGTGCGCTGGGTGGCTGAAAATCTGCTCGGCGGGGTCGGCCTCGCCAAGGAGATCGAGACGGGGGAGCGCGCGTGATGGAAATCTTCGAGCTGGTCTTTTCGCTCGCGCAGTCGACGCTGCGCTTCACGCCCATCCTGATTTTTGCGGCCATGGCGGGGGTGTTCTCCGAGCGCGCCGGGATCATCGACATTGGTCTCGAAGGCAAGCTGTTGATCGGTGCCTTCGTCAGCGCGACCGTCGCGCACTATGCCGGGTTCGGCCTTGTCGGGCTGTTTGCCGCCATGGCGGTGTGCATGGTCTTCGGCTGGCTGCACGGTCTGGCCACCATCACCTTCCGAGGTGATCACGTGATTTCCGGGCTTGCGATCAACTTCCTCGCCGTGGGTCTGACCAAAACCATCGGCCATTCGCTGTTTGCCAAGGGCGGCGATACGCCCAACCTCGCCGGGCCGGACTCGACGGGCTGGGAGCGGTTGCAGAGCCTGATCCCCAAGCAGGTCCTGATCGACGCCTTCCCGGGGCTGGAGAGCAACAAGGCGCTGCTCAATGTCCTGTCGCTGCACGGTTGGCTGATCGCGCTGGCCTTTATCGCCGTCGTGCTAACCTGGTTTGTGCTCAATCAGACCCGCTTCGGTCTGCGCCTGCGATTTGTGGGTGAGGAACCGCAGGCGGTCGACACCGCCGGGGCCAGCGTGGTCGCCTACCGCTTTGCTGCCGTCACCATTGCCGGCGCGCTCTGTGGTATCGGCGGGGCCTATCTGTCGACCTCCAACATTGCCAGCTTTACCCCGAAAATGTCCGCCGACATGGGCTATCTGGCGCTGGCCGCCGTGGTCTTCGGCAAGTGGCGACCCTTTTACGCCATGCTCGGGTGTCTGCTGTTCGGGCTGCTGTTTGCGCTCAAGAACCGCCTCAACTCCGTCAACGAAGGATTCCTGGTTCAAATCCCCGGACAGCTGTTCGAGGCCCTGCCCTACGTGCTGGTGGTGGTGGTGCTGGCCGGCTTTGTCGGCTCGGCCCGGGCACCCAAGGCCATCGGGCGACCCTACGTCAAGGAACGCGAGTGATGGCGCTGGATCTGTTCGAGGCTGCCAAGGCGGCGCAGGCACGGGCGCACGCGCCCTACTCCAACTTTCAGGTTGGCGCCGCCATCCGCGACGATACCGGCGCCATCCATGCGGGCTGCAACATCGAAAACGCCGCCTACCCCTCGGGCTGGTGCGCAGAGCCTTCGGCGATCTCGCACATGATTGTCGCGGGCGGCAAGCACGTGCGCGAGCTGCTGGTGATCGGCAACTCGGACGTCCCCTGCATGCCCTGCGGTCTGTGCCGCCAGCGCCTGCTGGAATTCATCGAAGACACGCAGGCAGTGACGGTGCACCTCGCCCATCCTGAACGTGGCATCATCAAGACCCTGACCTTTGCGGACCTCTATCCGCACGTATTCGGGGCCAAAGAACTCAAGAGCTGACCCGTGGCCTATCTCCCGCAGGAAACCATCATCCGCAAACGGAACGGCGAAGAGCTGTCCGAGCAGGAAATTCGCACCTTCATCGAGGGTGTGACCAACGAAACCGTGGCCCGCGAGCAGGTCGCGGCCTTCGCCATGGCAACGCTGTTCCAGAAAATGTCGGTCGAAGAGCGCAGGGCTCTGACCTTGGCCATGCGCGACAGTGGCGAGCGGCTGCAGTGGGAGGATCTCGATCTGCCCGGCCCGATCGCCGACAAGCATTCCACCGGCGGGGTTGGCGACAAGGTCAGCTTTCTGCTTGGCCCCATGGCGGCTGCCTGCGGGCTGTTCGTGCCGATGATCGCCGGGCGCGGGCTGGGTCACACCGGTGGTACGGTCGACAAGTTCGAGGCCATTCCAGGCTATTCGGTCACGCCCGACAATGCCACGTTCCGCGCGCTGGTCCGCGATGTCGGCGTCGCTATCATCGGCCAGACCGCGAACCTCGCCCCCGCCGACCGCATCATCTACGGCGTGCGCGATATCACGGGCACGGTGGAGAGCATCGACCTGATCACCGGCTCGATCCTGTCCAAGAAACTGGCTGCCGGGCTGCAGTCGCTGGTCATGGACGTGAAGGTCGGCAACGGCGCTTTCATGGCAACGCTGGACGATGCGCGGGCACTGGCGCGGTCGATTGTCGACGTGGCCAACGCTGCCGGGTGCCGGACGTCTGCGCTGCTGACCAACATGAACTGGGTGCTGGGCGCCAGCGCCGGCAATGCAGTCGAGGTGCTCGAGTCCGTGCAGGCCATGGCCAACCCGGCCGAGGCCGACGAGCGGCTGATCTCGGTCTGCGTGGCACTGGTGGGCGAGATGCTGGTCAACAGCGGGCTGGTCGACAGCCCGGTAACTGCGCGCGAGCAGGCGCGGGCGTCGCTGGACAGCGGCGCAGCGCTGGAGCGCTTCGGGAAGATGGTGGCGGGCCTTGGTGGGCCGGCGGACTTTGGTGAAAACCCTGAAAAGCACCTCGCCGCTGCCGCCGTGGTCCGGCCGGTGATGGCGGCCGAAGCGGGCTTTGTCAGCGCCCACGCCACGCGTGATCTAGGGGTGGCGATCATCGGGTTGGGCGGCGGACGGACCCAACCGGGCGCGCCGATCGACCACGCCGTCGGCCTGAGCGCCGTTGCGGGCCCGGGCGCTGCTGTCGGACCGGGGCGCGACGAGCGCCCCCTCGCCCTGATCCACGCCGCCAGCGAGGCTGACTACGAGGCGGCGGCGGCGGCCGTGCGCGCCGCAATTGCGGTCAGCGCTGAGCAACCCACGCCGCGCCCGCTCGAACTTGACGTGGTGCGCTGAGCGTGGCGCGGGCCTTCATTCTGCTCTGTGACAGCGTTGGCTGTGGCGGCGCACCGGATGCGGGGGATTTCTTCAACATCGATGCGGCAACGGGCGAAAGCCTGCCCGACACCGGGTCGGACACGCTGGGTAACCTCGCACGCTGGCGGGCCGCACGGGGCTGGCCGCTGCGCCTGCCGCATCTGGCTCGCATGGGGCTGGGGCTGGCCTGCGCGGAGGCGACCGGCGAGATCCCGCCGGGGTTGGAACTGCCCGGGGGCGCGGCAGGGCCGCAGGCGGCCGTGGGCTCAGCCATCGAGACATCGCGCGGCAAGGATACGCCCAGCGGTCACTATGAGATTTGCGGCACGCCGGTGGACTTTGACTGGGGCTACTTTCCCCGGACCCGGCCGTGCTTTCCCGATGCGCTGATCGAAGCGCTGGTCGAGGCCTGCGACCTGCCCGGCGTGCTGGGCAACGAGCACGCCAGCGGCACCGCCATCATCGCTGAACTGGGCGACGAGCACTGTCTCAGCGGCAAGCCGATCGTCTACACCAGCGCCGATTCCGTGTTCCAGATCGCAGCCCATGAGGAGGCCTTCGGACTCGACCGGCTGTACGCCGTCTGCGAGGTGGCGCGCGGTATTTGTGACCCGCTCAACATCGGCCGCGTCATCGCCCGGCCCTTTACCGGGAGCGGGGGCGGCGCAGATGATGGTGCCGGCTACCGGCGCACGGGCAATCGGCGGGATTTTGCGGTCCCGCCCCCGCCGGGTAACCTGCTCGACGCTGTCGTGGAAGCCGGGGGTGCGGTCTGGTCCGTTGGCAAGGTCGATGACATCTTCGGCCACCGCTCGATCAGCCACCGCAGCAAACGCGATGGGCTGGCGGCGCTGTGGGATGGCACGCTGGAGGCCGCGCAGGCGGCTGAGGACGGCGCGCTGATTTTCACGAACTTCGTCGATTTCGACAGCAAGTTCGGCCATCGGCGCCTGCCTGGGGGCTATGCCGAAGCGCTGGAATACTGGGACAGCCGTCTGCCAGAGCTGTTGTCGGTGCTGCGGGAGGATGATCTGGTGCTGTGGACGGCAGACCACGGCAACGATCCGACCTGGCCCGGGACCGACCACACCCGCGAGCAAGTGCCGATGCTGTTCTTCGGACCGGCGGCGCCGACGGGTCGGCGACTGGGGACGTCTGTAACCTTTGCTGACATGGGGGCCACGCTGGCACGGCACCTTGGCCTGGGCCGCGATCTGCCCCACGGCACAGCCCTATTTTAGTGCACGCGCACCGCCCAAAGCCGAAGGCGTGTTTGGGGGGAAGGCACCGCTCAAGGCCTAAGGCGTGTTGAGTGGAAAGGTACCGCTCAAAGCCGAAGGCGTTTTGAGCGTAAGGGAAAGAGATGCGCAACGCTTGGTCCCGCCAAAGCTCGCCTCAGCTCGCGGCTGCTTAGGTGCCGTAGAGACGATCCCCG
>PAGB01000017.1 GCA_002711265.1 Rhodospirillaceae bacterium | reverse complement strand
TTCTGGGTGAAGACCGGATAGCCCTCGAGCCCTTCGACCTGGGCGTGCTTGATTTCGGTGTCCCAGTAGGCACCCTTGACCAGCCGCACCATCAGCCGCCGATCGAGCGTGCCGGCCATGGCATAGAGCCCCTCGATCACATCGCCCGCCCGGCGGCCATAGCCCTGCACCACCACCCCGAAGCCGTCCCAGCCGCTCAGCGCCGGGTCGACAAGCACGGTGCGGATCACGGCCATTGACAGGCCCAGCCGGTCTGCCTCTTCCGCATCGATGTTCAGGCCCATGCCAGCCGCCGCCGCGCGCCGGGCAAGGTCCACGACCACCGGCACCAGCTCCGCAAGCACCCGGTCCACCTGCGCGACCTCGTAGCGGGGGTGAAGGGCCGACAGCTTGATCGAGATGCCGGGATTGTCGGCGACCGCGCTTGCCTCACAGCGCGCGGCGATGGCGGCAATAGCGTGCTGATAGGCCGTGCGGAAGCGGTCGGCATCTGCCGCCGTCAGCGCGGCCTCGCCGAGCATGTCGTAAGAGAAGGTGAAGCCCTGCGCCTCCTCCCGCGCTGCCCGTGCCATGGCGGCCTGAATGCTCTCCCCGAGCACGAACTGGCGCCCCATCTGCTTGATCACCGTGCTTAGGGCTGCCCGGATCGCCGGGGTGCCCATGCGGCGCGCCAGTCCTTGCAGCGTGTCGGCCACAGCATCGGCTCCACCATCGGTTCTGGCAGACAGCACCTGCCCGGCGAGCAGCAGCCCCAGCGTTGATGAATTGACCAGCAGCGAGCCGGACTGTCCCAGATGCTCGGACCAGTCAGACCCGGCTATCTTGTCATCGATTAGGGCGTCGATGGTCCGGGNATCCGGAATCCGCAGCAAGGCCTCGGCAAGGCACATGAGGGCCACCCCCTCATCACTGGACAGGCCGTACTCGGCAAGAAACGCCTCCATCAGCCCCGGCCGGGCCTCGGATCGCACGACCTGCACGTAGCCGACGGCCCGCCGGACAATCGCAGCGCGGGCCGCTGTGCTCAGGTCGGCAGTCCCGATCAGGTTTTNGAGGAGATCGGGGTCGTTCCGGCGCTTGTTGAGATCCCACGTCGGGTCGAGTCTTGTGTCGTGCCGTTGCATGCAGAGCCATCCCTGTTCAATCCATGAAATCATAGGGCTTGGCAGGTAGGNCTTCTTCCTGCATTCTTTCAAAAAATAGGAAAACTAGCTAAATTTAATAGCTTACTCAGTCTGGAAATATCGTGATTGAAGACTTATTAGATCAAATTGACCATCGTATCTTGCGCGCGCTTCGGGCTAGCGGCCGGCTGTCCATGGTCGCTCTGGGGGAGCAGGTGGGGCTGTCCAAAACCCCTGTGACGGCCCGGGTCCGGCGCCTCGAAGAGGCCGGATACATCCGCGGCTATCGCGCCGAGCTCGACGCAGGAAAACTGGGGCTGGAGCACGTCGCCTTCGTCGAGGTGAGGCTTTCGGACACCCGAGAGGCGGCGCTTCAGGCCTTCAATGCCGCCATCCGCGAGATCCCCGANGTCGAAGCCTGCCACATGATCGCCGGCGGCTTTGACTATCTGGTCAAGGTCCGCACCTCGAACGTCCGGGATTATCGCCGGGTGCTGGGGGAGAGAATCTCGCAGCTACCCCATATCGCCTCGACCTCAACCTACGTGTCGATGGAGAGCGTGCTGGACCAGGGCGCCGTCAACCTCTGAAACTTTTTCGACATTATCCGCTTCCCATCTCTACTTCACGCAGCGACACCAGCGTCTTTCACTCAGAATTTTAATATTACTAAAATCTCAATGTGGTATTGGTAATAAAGAGTTGACGCATATAAGGCGTCATGCCTAACCTCGACCTCTGGTATGAGGTTTGAGCAATGATCCTGGGTAGCAAACTCCGCACTGTCAGACGTTCCCAAGGCAAGACGATGCAGGAAATCGCATCTGCCGCCGGGCTTTCCGTGGGGTTTGTCTCGCAGGTCGAAAGGGGCATCGCCGTCCCGTCGATTTCCTCCCTGAGGAAACTGGCAGCAGCGCTCGAACAGCCGGTTGGAAACTTCCTCGAAGTTTCCTCGGAAAGCTCGCAACTCACCCGCTCTTCAGAACGGCTTCCCTTTACGCTGGGGCAGAACGCTCTGACTTACGAGCGCCTGTCGCACAGCTTTGGCGGCAGCAAGCTGACCGCGCTCTTGATTCACGAACCTCCCGGGCACCGTACGGAACCTGTCAGTCACGAGGGCGAGGAGTTGTTCTTCGTGATCAAGGGTGAAATTACCGTCGAAGTCGATGAAGAGCGCGTCATCTTGCGCACTGGCGACTCATACCATTTCGACTCAACCCGGACCCACTGCACCTGGAACCACCGCACCGAAGTCGCGACCCTGCTGTGGTGCGGCACCATGGATGTCTTCGGGTCGAGCGAAATTGAATCCCCCCACCAGATACCTGAGAAAATGGCCCGATCCAGCCGGGTATCGCCCCTATATCACGTCAGAATGTCAACGAACTTTCAGGAGGATAAAACATGAAGTTCATTAAGTTGATGAAGGCTTCTGGCCTGGCCCTTGGTCTGGCCATCGGAGCCGCAGGACAGAGCGCCCTCGCACAAGACAAGCAGGTCGCTTACCTTTCCGCCAGCTCGGCTAATACCTGGTTGGGCGCGTCGGTTGTTGAGATGCAGAAAGTCGCAGATGCGAACGGCATCAAGATGGCCGAGTTTGACGCGCAGTTTGATCCAGCCCGGCAGCAGGCGCAGCTGCAGGATGCGATTGCATCCGGCAAGTACGACGGCATTGTCGTCTGTGCCATCTACGGTCTTGGCCTGATCCCCGACATCGAGGAAGCCATCGCGGCGGGCATCGAAATCGTGGTTCTGAACCAGATCGTCGGTGCTGACCTCACCACCTCTGATCCGCAGGTTGACGGCATCGCNGCTTCGGTTCTGGCTTCGCCATACCGCTCCGGCGTCCGTCACGGCACGCTCACCGTTCAGGCCTGTGAAGGNGATGACAACTGTGAAGTCGTGTTCATCTACGGCATCAAGGGCATTCCGCTCGACGACGCCATCCGTCAGGGCTTTGACGACACCATCGCTTCGCACTCGAACATCAAAGTCGTTGCCGAAGGCGAGGGCCAGTACCTCGGTCCGGACGGTGGTATCAAGGCAACCCAGGACATCCTGCAGATCACCGACAGCTTCGATGTCATGGTGGGTGCGGACCAGTCCATTCAGGGAGCTGCGATCGTTCTTGCCGACGAAGGCATGGCCGGCAAGGTCAAGCTGATCGGTCTGGGTGGCTCTGAGCCGGCGATCGAAGGCGTGGCTGANGGCTCCTGGTTCGGTGGCGTCTACGGTGCGCCAGCGGACGAAGGCCGGATTGCCATGGAAGCGATGGTGCAGGCGCTGAACGACGGGACCCACGTGGGCGGTGTTGATCCGCTGACCGAGGTGCCGGACGACGGCCTAATCACTGCATCGAACGTGGGTAAGTTCACGGCTCAGTGGAAAGGCTAAGGCAGGCCTGACCCTTGACGACGACCATGGCCCCGACTGCGCTGAAGATTTCCGGCGTCAGCAAGACCTACGGCAGTATCGCCGCCCTCTCGGACGTCTCCGTGGCGTTCGAGTCGGGTGCGATCCACGCGCTCGTGGGTGAGAACGGGGCCGGCAAATCCACCCTGGGCAAGATCATGCTCGGGGTGGAGACGCCCGACGAAGGGGCGCTGAGCTGGGACGGTAAGGACGTTCGCTTCAACAGCCCCGCACAGGCCAATCGGCTCGGGCTGGTGGGGATTTCACAGGAACTCTCACTCATGCTCGACCGATCGGTTCTGGACAATCTGTCCATCGGCCGGGAGACCTGTATCGGCCCGTTCGTGGACCACGGCGCAACCTTGCGCCAAGCGCAGCAGGTTATGGATCAGTTCGAAATGCCGCTGGACATGCGCGCCATGGTCGGAGACCTGCCGGTTGCCGATCAGCAGCGCGTTGAGATCCTGCGTGCGCTCAATCAGGACGCCAACCTGATCGTTTTTGACGAGCCAACGGCGCGGCTGGAAAGCAGCGAGGCCCGCAAGCTGATGCTGATCCTGCGCCGTCTGGCCGATCAGGGTAAGNCCATCGTCTTTATCTCCCACTTCCTCGAAGAAGTGCTGTCNGTCGCCGACACCATCACCATCCTGCGCAACGGNGAGCACGTGCGCACGGCCGCGGCCGNCGATGAAACCCGCTCNAGCCTGGTCGAAGGCATGACNGGCGCAGCGGATCAGGGCCAGTTTCCNGCCCTGCCGGCGGTCGACCNCGCNGCCAGCCCGCTGCTGGTGGTNCGCGGCGCCTCCCGNAAGGGCCAGTTCNAGAACATCGATCTGACCGTGCGCCCCGGTGAGATNGTCGGTCTCTCCGGGCTGGTCGGGGCAGGGCGCAGCGAGCTGGCGCANGCCATCTACGGCGCNGCNACNCTGGATCAGGGCGATATCTCCATCGACGGCACGCCGCTGAGCGCGCATTCGGTCAACGACGCTGTGCAGCTGGGCATGGCGCTGGTGCCCGAATCCCGGCGCTCGCAGGGCCTGTTCATGGGGCGCTCGATCCGTGAGAACATTTCGCTGCCCTATTTGGATCGTTTCATGGGCTGGCTGGGCCTACGCTTCAATCAGGAGCGCGAGCGCGTTGCCCACTTCGGGGAAAGCACGGCGCTCAAGTACGGCGATCTTGCTGACCCGGTCAGCACGCTCTCCGGCGGTAACCAGCAAAAGGTGCTGTTCGCCCGTGCCGCCTTGGGTGAGCCGCGGCTACTGATCGCCGATGAGCCGACCCGTGGGGTCGATGTCGGCGCCAAGCGCGGTATCTACGACCTCATTGTGGGGCTGGCAGAGCGTGGCCTCGGGGTGCTGCTGATCTCTTCGGAAATCGAGGAAATCTTGGGCCTGTCGCACCGGGTGCTGGTGCTCGCGCGCGGGCAGGTCACCGCCGAGCTGACCGGCGACGATATCAACGAGAACGCCGTCATGGCGGCGGCCTTCGGAGCAAACTAGCATGTTGAATTTCGCCCTGCTGTTTCGGAACTACGGCATTCTGCTGGTCACCATTGGCCTGTTTGTCCTGCTCGCGGTAACCGCCGACGGCTTTGCGACCGAACGCAACCTGCGCAACATCCTCGACCAGCAGTCGATGGTGATCATCGCGGCAGCCTTCATGACCATCGCGATCATATCCGGGAACTTCGATGTCTCGGTGTCAGCGATCTTCGTCACCGCTCCGCTGTTCGGGCTCAAGGTCGAAAACATGACCGGGAACGTGTTCCTCGCCGTGGTTGCGGCGATCGCCGTGGGCCTGATTATGGGGGCGATCAACGGCTTCATCGTAACCCGATTGAAAATCAATTCCTTCATCGGCACGCTGGCGACATCTTTCATGTTCTTCGGCGCAGGCTTTCTGATCTCCAGCCGCTCGCTGATGCGGCCGGAGACCGACGCCTATCGGCTGATCGCGCGCTCGCGCTTTCTGGGGCTGACTTCAGCGACGTGGATCGCGATCGCCGTGGTGATCATCGCCACCATCCTGCTCAGCCGGACCCGCTTCGGGCGCAACGTCTTTGCCGTTGGCGGCAATATGGAAGCNGCGCGCCTTGCCGGTGTCGCCGTCAACCGGGTGCAGACCATGGCCTTCCTGCTGCTNGGCGCNGCTGCNGCGCTGGCCGGGGTGCTGAACTCGTCGCGNTCGATCTCGGCCCAGCCCTCGGACGACTTCAGCTTCGTCTTTGCCGTGCTGACTGCCGTGATCGTCGGNGGGACATCGATCGCAGGCGGGCAGGGGGCAATCTGGCGGACCACGACNGCCGCGTTCTTCCTCGCCTTCCTCAACAACGGATTCAACCTGCTGCAGATNGACCCNATCTGGCAGCGGCTGATCGAGGGNGCGGTGATCATCATGGCGGTCGCCGTCGATACCTGGACCAAGAACAGACGAGCTTAGGAGGACACGGTCATGATCAGAATTGGTGTTGATGTTGGTGGTACGAACACCGACGCCGTGATTATGGACGGCAGTGATTTTGTCGCCGGTTCCAAACGCCTGACGACCCCGGACATTATCTCCGGGGTGCGCAACGCCCTCGCCGCCACGATGGAAGAGGCCAGCGGCAAGGTTAGCGACATCGGCGCGCTCATGGTCGGGACCACGCACTTCGTCAACGCGCTGGTGCGCCGGCGCGACCTCGCGCCCACCGGGGTGATCCGCATCTGTCTGCCCTCGGGCGCCAGCATTCCGCCGTTCTCCGACTGGCCCTCGGACCTGATCGACGGGCTGGACGGTCACTACCGTCTGATCCATGGCGGCTATGAGATGGATGGCCGTGAGATCGCTGCGCTGTACAAGGACGAACTGTTGCAGGCCGTCACCGACCTGCGCGCCGAGGGCATTACCGAGATCGCGCTCAGCAGCGTGTTCTCCACCGTTCGCTCGGATATGGAGGAGCAGGCCTTCGACATCATCACCGAAGCCTTCCCTGACCAGTCGGTGACCAAGTCCACAGATATCGGGCGGCTGGGCCTGCTGGAGCGCGAGAACGCCGCGATCATCAACGGCGCACTGCGCCCGCTAGCTGCCGAGGTGGTGGAATCCTTCCTCGCGCTGGCCAAGGAACTGGACCTGCAGTGCCCGCTGTATTTCACCAAGAACGACGGTACGCTGATTTCCGCTGATCAGGTCAGCCGCCTGCCTGTGCTGACCTTCGCCTGTGGCCCGACCAATTCGATGCGCGGGGCGGCTTTCCTCTCCGGTATCAAGAACGGGCTGGTTGCCGATGTCGGCGGCACCACCATGGACGTGGGCGAGGTGCAGAACGGCTTCCCCCGGCCTGCTGGGACAGCGGTTTCAGTAGCGGACGTGCGGACCAATTTCTCTATGCCCGACGTGATCAGTATCGGGCTGGGCGGCGGCTCCATCATCCACCGGGAGGCGGTGACGGTCGGCCCTGACTCCGTCGGTCACAGACTGCTCGAAGAAGGCGTGGTTTTCGGGGGATCGGTGCTGACCGCCTCGGACATTGCCGTCGCTGCCGGGCGCACGGAAATGGGCGATCATCCGCCCGGAGACCTGCCCAATCTCGCCGAGCTGATCGGTGCGCTGGACCAGAAGGCCAGTGATGCGATCGCGCGCTCGCGCACCTCGGGTGATGCGATGATCGTAATCGCCGTCGGCGGCGGGGCCGTGCTGCTCCCGGCACAGCTCGACGGTTTGGACGTGGTGCGCCCGCCGCACTACGACCTCGCCAACGCCATCGGCGCGGCCATCGCCCAGGTCTCGGGCGAGGACTCGCGCGTGATCGCGCTGGCCGAGGGCATGACCCGTGAGGAAGCCATCCAGTCGGTGGTCGAGGCCGCCGAGGCTGCCGCCGTCAGCAACGGGGCCGACCCGGACACCCTGCAACTGCTCAGCCAGAGCGACGTGCCGCTGGCCTATCTGCCCGGCAGCAACCTGGCGATAAGCGTCACGGTTGTCGGCGAACTGAAAATGAAAGGGGCGTGACCATGGAAAACCGTATCAAGAAGGTCGACCGCGAAGCCCTGGCCCTGATTGCCAAGGGGTCGACGGTCCTCGGTGCGGGCGGTGGGGGTGATCCCTACGTCGGCCGGTTGATGGTACAGCAGATCCTGGGTGAGTCCGGATCGGTTGATGTTGTACAGATCGAAGATCTCAACCACGACGCGCTGGTTATGCCCATTGCGATGATGGGCGCGCCGCAGGTGATGCAGGAGAAGTTTCCCAGCGGCAAAGAGATCCCCAAGCTGATCGAGATGATGGAGCGCCTGCTTGAGCGCAAGGTCGAGGCGATCCTGTGCATCGAGGCCGGGGGTCTGAACTCAACGATCCCGTTTATCGCCGCAGCGCAGATGGGCATTCCGATTGTCGACGCCGACGCGATGGGCCGCGCTTTCCCGGAGCTGCAGATGGTGACCCTGACGCTGGGCGGCATGGGGGCAACCCCGATGGCCATGGTCGACGACAAGGGCAACGGGGCCACCTTCGACACGATTTCCAACCAGTGGACCGAGAAACTGGCCCGCGCCCTGACCATCGAAATGGGGGGCTCAGCCATGGTCTCGCTCTACCCGATCCTCGCCGGTCCCAGCCGGCCCTACCTGATCGAAGGCTCGCTTTCGACAGCGCTGGACATGGGGCGGATCCTCGATGAGCACAAGAGCGGTGCCGCCCACGCGCTCGCCGATACCTACGGCGGCCGGGTGCTGTTCACCGGGCGGGTCCGGGATGTCGAGCGCCGCTCGGATGCCGGTTTTACCAAGGGCAAACTCGTGCTCGAAGGTCAGCTCGATTTCGACGGCAAGGGCATGGATCTTTCGTTCCAGAATGAATTCCTCGCCGGCTGGGTCGAGGGCGATCTGGTCGCGACCACCCCGGACCTGATTACGCTGCTCGACGCGAACACNGGNGGGCCGGTGACCACCGACATGGTCAAGTACGGCCTCTCGGTGCACGTCCTTGGTCTGCCCTGTGACCCGATCTGGCGCAGCGATGAGGCCATCGGTCTGGTCGGTCCCCGCTACTTCGGGATCGACGCGGACTATCAGCCTCTCTGATCATCACCCGACAATTATATCAATAGAAAGGATCAATAGCTCAAATAAAATAAGGATAATTGCAAAAATAATGAGCACTATAATTGATTAAAAAAACTCAAAACGTGAATTNAATGACGTTTTGAAACAGGATCTTTTGTGATTCATTTGAAAGATAAAAGTATTTAGCGAATTATGCGGCCAAATTTGTAGATACTGAGTGGATAAAGCACTCAAAATGAACAAAAATTACATTCTCTGATATTTTTTTAGTCTTGCTAAAAAGTATTGACTGTTCCTAGTGTATGACTGTGCAACGATGCACATCCACGGGCTTACCGCTCAGGAAAGCTTCTAGTAGGAGATCGAGATGAAACTGAAATATTTACTGGGAAGCGTTGTTGCTGCGTCCGCGTCTATCGCGTCTGCAGCCTTCGCCGAGACGGTGCTGAGACTGGATGAGGTCGCGGTTGGCGAGCTGGATCCGGCAAAGGCATCGGATTATGCCGACAGTATCCTGATGTTCAATGTGTACGATACTCTGGTTCTGCCGAATCAGGGTGGTCCAGGGCACTCCGGTCACCTGGCTGAAAGCTGGTCTTCGGACGGCGCGACCTTCACCTTCAATCTGCGTGACGGCGTGAGCTTCCAGTCTGGCAACAGCATGACGGCCAAGGACGTGGTCTACTCGCTCGACCGCGCTCAGGCACTGGGCTCCGGCCTCAGCTACCTGTTCGCCGGGGTAAGTGCCGAAGCCGTTGATGACAGCACGGTCCAGTTCACGCTGGGTGCGCCGAACGCGGCCTTCGTCGCGTCGATGGTGCGCCTGCCCATCGTGGATATGGCCTACGTCGAGGCGAACAAGAGCGACGAGTGGGGTGAGTCCCTGCTCTCCGGGACCAGTGCAGGCACGGGCGCTTATTCCGTTGTCAGCCACAACCCGCAAGAAGAAACAGTGATGGCGAAGTGGGACGACTACTTCCTCGGTGTGGCCGACGCTGCGCCGGACACGGTGCGTCTGCGCTACGGCCTGGAAGCAGCGACCGTTCGCACCCTAATCGCTCAGGGTGAGCACGACATCGCCAGCCAGTGGTTGCCGCCAGAGGTGATCAAGGCCCTGTCCGACAACGGCGCTCAGCTACTGACCGAGACCGGTACCGGTGCGTTCTACTTCAAGATGAACACCACCAAGGCGCCGCTGGATGACGTCNACTGTCGCCGTGCGCTGGCCAGTGCCTTTGACTACGCGACCGCCATCCAGATGATCGCCATCACCGATGGCGTGTCCGCGGGTTCGCCGTCCACCGGCGCTATTCCGGTTGGCATGTTCGGCGCCAACGGCACCGACATGGTACAGTCTCAGGACATGGACGCTGCCAAGTCGCACATGGCGGCCTGCTCCTACGATTTCGCTGACTACGACATCGAAGTCAGCTGGATCGCCGAAGTGCCGCTCGAAGAACGCTTTGCGCTGCTGATGCAGTCGAACTTCGCGCAGCTGGGCATCAAGTCGTACATCAGGAAGCTGCCGTGGGCGCTGTTCGCCGAGCAGGTTTCCAGCCCGGAAAGCACGCCTCACATCAGCCAGCTGTTCGTGAACGCCGTCACCGGTGACCCCGACACGCTGCTCTACGGCATGTACCACTCGTCCAACCCGGGCACCTGGCAGTCGCCTGAGTACCTGAACGACGCAGAGGTTGATGCCTTCCTCGAAGCGGGCCGCGCGGCCGGCAGCGAGGCAGGGCGGCAGGAAGCCTACGCCGGGCTGAACGCCCGCCTGATGGACCTGGCGGCAACGATCTACGGCTTCGACCGTCAGTCGGTGTTTGCTGCATCCAACCGGGTTCGGGTTCCGGCCATGACCGATCCTTCCATGGCCTTTGGCCTGGATGGTCTGGGCTTCTCGTTCCGTCTGATGGAAATGACTGAATAATCACAGGATTATTCATCGGCGAGGTGGGCTGAAAGTCTCAGCCCACCTCACTCTTTTCAGGGTGCTCTATGTCCCAGCTTGTCGGCATTCTTGTTCGTAGAATTGGCATTTCGGTCGTCGTCCTGATCGGCGTGTCGGTGCTGATCTTTGCCATTGCCCGGATCATCCCGGGTGATCCGGCGCGGATTGCGCTGGGCCCCAACGCCACCGCCGAGCAGATCGCCAAGCTCCGGGGTGAAATGCACCTCGATGAAAACATCGTCATCCAGTACGGGTTCTTCATCAAGGATCTGGTCAGTGGTGACCTCGGCACCTCGCTCTACACCAACCGACCCGTCACCCTCGATATTGCGCAATTCCTGCCTGCCACGCTGGAGCTGGTGTTACTCGCCGGGGTGATCATGGTGGGCCTCGGACTGCCGCTGGGCATCCTCGCCGCGCGCTTCCGCAACAAGTGGCCCGACCATCTGGTGCGGGCNTTGGCNCTGCTGACGGTCTCAGCCCCCAGCTTCGTNTGGGCGGTNATTCTGATGCTGCTGTTNGCCTACTACCTGCCGCTGTTNCCCATCGCNGGGCGGCTCTCCGACATCTACGAAATCGAGCGGGTCACGGGCTTTCTGACCATCGACACGCTGATTGCCGGCAATTTTGCGGCCTTCCTCGACGTCTGGCACCACCTGATCCTGCCGGCGGTGGCGCTAGCGCTTTCGGGTATCGGGCAGGCAGCGCGGCTAACCCGCGCCAACATGGTCGAGACCTACGAAAAGCCCTACATCGAAATGGCGCAGGCCTACGGCTTCTTCCCGCACCGGATCGCGCGCATCTATGCCTTCAAGCCGTCGCTGATCCCGTCGCTGACCATCATCGGCCTCGACTTCGCCGCCATGCTCGGCAACGCCTTTCTGGTCGAGGCGGTCTTCGCCTGGCCGGGGCTGAGCCGCTACGGGGTCAACGTCATCCTGCGCAAGGACCTCAACGCGATCATGGGCACGGTGCTGATCATCGCGCTGACCTTCCTGATCGTGAACATCATCGTCGACCTGCTGATCGCCGTGCTGAACCCGCGCATCCGGCACTCCACGCGGGTGCAGTCGTGATGCGCGCGCTCCGGATCATCGTCCGCAACCCGATGAGCCTGCTGGGGCTGATCCTTGTCGGCATTGTGGTGCTCTCGGCATTGCTGGCGCCGTGGATTGCGCCCTATCCCGACCATAACGGCGCGGTGGTGGACTTTCTGAACAACAATCGTGCGCCCTCGCTCAAGAACCTGATGGGCACGGACCTCGTAGGCCGGGATATTCTCAGCCGGATCATGTACGGCTACCAGATTTCGCTGGTGCTGGGGGTGATCGTGCTCGCCATCGCCACGCCGATCGGCACCGTCTTCGGCCTGATCGCGGGCTACCGGGGCGGTTGGGTCGAGATCGTGCTGATGCGCATCGTCGACATCTTCCTGTCGATCCCGCCGCTGGTGTTGGCCATCGCCATGATGGGGGTGCTGGAGCCAACGCTGACCAACGCCATGCTGGCGGTGACACTCATGTGGTGGCCCTGGTACGCGCGGCTGGTCTATTCCATCGCGCGNGGNGAGCGGGAGGAGGGCTACGTTGTCGCCGCCGAGGTGATCGGCGCCTCGACCTGGCACATTATCTTCCGCGAGATCCTGCCCAACTGCCTGCCTGCGATCATCACCAAGATGACGCTGGACATGGGCTTTGTCATCATCATCGCGTCGTCGCTGAGCTTCCTCGGGCTGGGCGTGCAGCCGCCGACCCCGGACCTGGGATCGATGGTGGCCGAGGGCGCGCGCTACCTGCCCGATAGCTGGTGGCTGACGGTCTTCCCCGGCTTGTCGATCCTCGTGGCCGTGTTTGGCTTCAATCTGCTCGGCGACGGCCTGCGCGAAGCGCTTGAGGTGCAGTCATGAGCCTGCTCTCCATCCGCGATCTGTCGCTGTCTTTCCGTGGCATCCACGGCGTGACCGAGGTGCTGCACGGCATCTCGCTGGATATTGCACCGGGGGAGAAGGTGGCGCTGGTCGGCGAAAGCGGGTCGGGCAAGTCGGTGACAGCGCGCATTGTGCTGGGGCTGCTGCAGGAGCTCGCCGCCGCCCGCATCGACGGTGAGGTCCGTTTCGAGGGCGAGGACATGCGCGGCTTCAGNCGNCAGCAATTTGCGGCCAATCGCGGCACTGANATTTCGATGATCTTTCAGGACCCGACNTCGTCGCTCAACCCGACCTTTATCATCGAGCGCCAGTTNGCCGAGGTCATCCGNCGCCGNAACCCCGGCGCCAGCCGTGAAGANTGCGTGCGCATCGCCGGCGANGCGCTGGCCNAAACNGCGATCCCGGATGTCGAACGGGTGCTGGCAAGCTATCCCTTCCAGCTCTCCGGCGGCATGAACCAGCGGGTGATGATTGCCATGGCGCTGGTGAATAAGCCCAAGCTGCTGATCGCCGACGAGCCGGGGACGGCGCTGGACGTGACGGTGCAGGCACAGACCCTGCANCTCATGNGCCAGCTCACCGANGAGCATCAGGCGGCCGTGTTCTTCATTTCCCACAACCTCGGTGTCGTGCGTGAGTTCGCCGACCGGGTCTACGTCATCTACCGCGGCCGTATCGTCGAAGACGGACCGACCGAGGCCATCTTCGCCGATCCGCGCCATGCCTACACCCGCGCGCTGATGGCGGCTGTGCCGCGGATCACCGGCACGGGCCTGCCNGACATCCCCGAGCGCAGCGACAGCTTCGATGCGCCACAGATTAGCCATGGGGGTGGATCATGACCCTGCTGGCGCTCAAGAATGTCACCAAGACCTTCCGGGTCAACCAACGCGAGGTGCACGCCGTGCGCGATGTCTCCTTCGACGTGCGCGAAGGCGAATGCCTCGCCATCGTCGGCGAGAGCGGATCGGGAAAGACCACGCTGGCCAACATGATCCTTGGCCTGCTTGGGGCAACGTCGGGCGAAATCCACTTCCGCAACAGCGCCCTGCCAGCCCGGCGTCCGTCGGAACTGCGGCGTCAGATCCAGTTCGTGCAGCAAAATCCGCTGTCCGCGCTGAACGCCAAGCGCAGCGTCGGTGCTTCGGTGCGCTTGGGGCTGGACACCTATCGCATCGGNGAACGCGCGGCGCGCAAGGCCGCNGNNGANGCCGCGCTCGAAGCCGTGGGGCTTGAGCCTGAGCTGGCANGGCGGCCGCCCGGCGCGCTCTCNGGCGGGCAGCGCCAGCGGGTCGGTATCGCCCGCGCNCTGGCNGNGGAGCCAAGCCTNGNGGTGCNGGACGAGCCGACATCCGCGCTGGACGTNNTGGTGCAGGCGCGGGTGCTGCGCCTGCTCAACGAACTGCGGGCAGCGAAGAAGCTGACCTACGTCTTCATCACCCACGACCTCGCCGTGGTTCGGAACATCGCCGACCGCTGCGTNGTNCTCAAGGAAGGGCAGATCGTGGAAATGGGGGAGACCACGGCAATCTTTGACGATCCACAGCACGACTATACCCGGAACCTGATCCGGGCCGTGCCGGTCGTCGACCAAACCGAAGTGCAACTCAGAGATAANCTGGGAAGNGCAAATGACTGATTTGACGAGAGCCATGGCGGCCGCCAATCAACCGGTGGCCATCTTCGAGGCAATCCACAAGACCGTGAACGACTTGGTCGGGGTGACGCTGTTCACCATCATGCGGCTCAACCGCGAGAAGGGCGTCGCCGAGCGCATTTTCTCCAACATGCCCGAGGCCTATCCCGCCGGGGGCGAAAAGCCGATGGAGCCGAACAAGTGGACGGAGATTGTCGAAGAGCGCGAGCAGACCTTCGTCGCCAACACGATCGAAGAAATCGCCGAAGTCTTCGGGGACTACGAGCTGATCCAGTCNCTGGGCTGCGAGAGNGTCATGAACGTCCCCATCAACATCCGGGGGCAGGTGGTCGGCACGCTCAACTGCCTGAACGTCGCCGGACATTTCACACCTGAGCGGGTCGCCGCGTCNGAGGCCCTGAAGGTGCCNGGNGCGCTGGCNTTCCTGATGGCACAACAAGCAGAGGAATGAGATCGATGAAAACGTTGCGCGTTGCGACCGATGTTGGGGGGACCTTCACCGATCTGGTNGCCTTCGAGAGCGGCCCNGACGGGGTNCGGATCAGCTCCGCCAAGTCGGACACCACCCCGCCGGACTACGAAACCGGNGTGATCAAGGTGCTGNAGAAGTGCGGGATCGACCCNTCGAGCATCGACTTCATGGCCCACGGGACCACGGTTGTGATCAACGCCCTGACNGAGCGCAAGGGCGTCAAGGTCGGGCTGATCACCACCGAAGGCTTCCGCGATACNCTGGAAATCGCCCGCGGCAACCGCCCNGATTTCTTCAACCTGCACTATCTCAAGCCNGAGACCTTCGTNCCGCGTCACCTGCGNGCCGAAGTGCCGGGCCGGATGACCTACAAGGGTGNCGAGCGCCAGCCNNTGGACCTNGGCGGNCTGCCTGCCATCATCGANGGCTTCAGGGCCGANGGCGTCGAAGCCGTGGCAATCTGCCTGCTNCACGCCTACGCCAACACCGCCCACGAGGAAGAAGTNCTGGCGCAGGTGCGTNCCCTCTGGCCGGGCNTGTCTGCGGTGGCCAGNCATCAGATNACCCGCGANTGGCGCGAGTATGAGCGNACCAACACNNCNGTGCTNTCNGCNTACGTGCAGCCGGTNGCNGCNCGCTATCTGGGGCGGCTNGACGCTGTGCTGCGGGAGNANGGGGCGAAGAACAGCCCCTATATCATGCAGTCGAACTGCGGGGTCGACAGCCTGCAGGCGACCTCCGAAATTCCNATCACCATGGTCGAGAGTGGCCCNGCGTCGGGCTTCTGGGGNGCGGCTGAGCTGGGTAAGCTGATCGACGAGCCCAACATCCTTGCGCTGGATATCGGCGGGACCACGGCCAAGTGCTCCCTGATCGAAGGCGGGGAAGTGCGGATCATGACCGACTACTGGATCGAGCGCAGCCGCAAGTCGGCCGGCTACCCGATCATGGTGCCAGTGGTGGATCTGGTCGAAATCGGAAACGGGGGTGGTTCCATCGCCTGGGTCGATGATTTCGGCAAGCTGCACGTCGGCCCGCAGTCGGCAGGGGCCTTGCCCGGACCGGCAGCCTACGGCAAGGGCGGCGATGAGCCGACCACGACCGACGCCAATCTGTGGCTGGGGCGGATCAACCGCGACTACTTCTGTGGCGGTGAGATCGACGCTGACATGGTGGCAGCAGAGACCGCGTTGCAGGCGCTGGGCGACAAGCTTGGCGTCAGCACCACTGAGGCCGCGCAGGGCATTGTCCGCATCGCCAACAGCAACATGGTCAACGCGCTCAAGCTGGTGAGCCTGAACCGCGGCTACGATACCCGCGACTTCACGCTACTCGCCTTTGGCGGGGGCGGGGCCATGCACGCCGTTGCGCTGGGGCAGGAGCTCATGGTGAAGAAGGTCGTGGTACCGGCTGCGGCCAGCGTGTTCTCGGCCTGGGGCATGATGATGTCCGACCTGCGCCGCGACTACTTCGTTACCCAGCTGACCGAGCTGGACGAAGGTGCCGGCGGGCGGATCGAGGCCGTCTTTGCGGAGGCCGAGGGCAAGGCACAGGCAACCTTCGAGGCCGAGGGCGTCAAGCCTGAGCAGTTGTCCTTCATCCGCTACGGCAAGTTCCGCTACCAGAACCAGGAGCACACCACCGAAGTGCCGCTGGAGGGCCGCATCACCGACGTATCGCTGCAGAACATCGTCGAGGATTTCCACGGGCTCTATGAGAAGGAATACACCTATCGCCTGGACTCGCCGGTCGAGATGGTGGCCATCCACCTCGTCGTCCGTGCTGAGGTCGGCAAGCTGGAAATGGTGCCCCACGAGATGGCATCCGAAGACCCGTCGGCCGCCCTCAAAGGCCACCGTGACGTCAACTACGCGCTTGAAGGCGTGCACAGCGCCGCGATCTACGACGGCGACAAGCTGCTCTCGGGCAATGCCTTTACCGGCCCGGCAATAATCGAAGACAGCGGCTCGACCGTCGTCATCCACCCGGGTAACCGGGTCTCGGTCGACCAGTACCGCAANATCCACATCGAAATCGGAGGCTGACCCATGAAGAGTGATCCCATCACCCTGGAGATCATCCAGAANGCGCTTCAGGCCGCAGCGGACGAGATGTTCGCCGCCATGCGCAAGACCGCCATGTCATCGATCATCTACGAGGTGCTCGACATGGGCACCGGCATCACNGANGCNGANGGGCGGCTNGCNTCCTCGGGCGCGGGTATCCCGGCCTTTGTCGGGGTGCTGGACAAGTCGGTGAAGTTCATCCTGTCCAAGCACGNCAAGATCCACCCTGGCGATGTCTTCATCACCAACGACCCCTGGCACGGCGGGGTCACGCACCTCAACGATCTGGTGCTGGCCATGCCGGTGTTCTCGGAGGGAAAGCTGATCGCCTGGACCGCCAATATCGCCCACAACTCCGACGTGGGCGGAATGGCGCCGGGCTCGCTGTCCGGGGAGGCCACCGAGATCTTTCAGGAAGGCCTGCGCCTGCCCGCGATCAAGCTGATCAATCAGGGCGAGCTGGATCAGTCGGTCATGGACATCATCACCACCAACTCGCGGATGCCGGACTTCCTGCTCGGCGATGTGTGGGCGGCGATTGCCAGCGTCCGGATCGGCGCCAATCGACTGGAAGGGCTGGCGGAGAAGTATGGTCAGGAAACCTTCAGCGAAGCGATCTCCAGCTTCATGGAATTTGGTGAGAAGACCGCGCTGGCGGAGCTGGCCAAGCTGCCGCAGGGCACCTTCGAGCTGGCGGAGGAACAGGACGACGGCCGTATCTACAACGTCAAGGTCACCATCAGCGATGATGAGTTCTTGGTCGATCTTCGCGATAACCCGGATCAGGACCCCGCCTGTACCAATGCCTCGCGCGACGGGGTGATTGTCTGTGCCCAGATGGTGTTCAAGTCGCTGACCGACCCGGACACACCGGCAAACGAGGGCTCATTCCGACCGCTGAAGGTGCTGACCCGCGAGGGAACGATCTTCCACGCCAAGGAACCGGCGGCGATCGGCTTCTACTTCGAGACCGAAGTAAGGGTCTACGACCTGATCTGGCGCTGTCTGGCGCCGCACATCCCCGAACGCCTGCCTGCGGGCAATTTCAGTTCGATCTGCGGGACGTTCATCGGTGGTATCCACCCGGACACCGGGCGTCAGTACACCATCATCGAACCGCAGATCGGTGGCTGGGGCGCTTGGGAGGGGCAGGACGGCAATCCGTGCATCTTCTCCGGCTTCCACGGCGAGACCTACAACACGCCCGCGGAAATCTCTGAGGCGCGCAACGGGCTCTATGTCGACCGCATGGCCCTTAACACCGCGTCGGGCGGGGCCGGGGAATACACCGGCGGTCGCGGCCTGATCCTCGAGTATCGGATCCGGACTGAAAACGGCTTTGTCACCGCCGGCTACACCCGCTCGCGCATCAAGCCCTGGTCGCTGGAAGGGGGCGAGGAAGGCTCCGGCAACTTCATCGAAGTAATCAAACCCGAAGGCAAGGAGACCTATTCCTTCGTCTCCGGGCTGAGCGTCACCACCGATGACGTCATCCGCGTGATCACCTCCAGCGGTGCAGGCTATGGCGACCCCAAGCAGCGCTCGCGCGATGCGGTCCGGGAAGACGTCAAGAACGGCCTCGTTTCCGAACAGGATGCACGGGAGATCTATGCGTTAAACGACTGATAATTATGGCTAAACAGGAGAAGACTTGTGGTTAAGATCATGTACCTGAGCCCCGTCGCTCACTACGGGGGTCATGATGAGATTTTCGCTGAGATGGCAGCCGAGAACAAACTGCCGGGGACAGAAGTGCACGTGTGCTCCTTCCCCGACAGCATCGGCAAGTTCTCGCATATCGAGTACCGCAGCTACGAGGGCATCGTCACCGCCGGGATCATCCGCGCGGCGCGGGCGGCAGCGCGCGAAGGCTTCGACGCGCTGGCCATCGGGTGCTTCTACGACACCGCCTTGCACGACGCCCGGGAAGTGTCCGGCGACATGGTGGTAACGGCGCCCTGCGTCGCTTCTTGTGAGATTGCGGCGAGCCTTTCGAACCGCTTCGGGATCATCGTTGGCCGACGCAAGTGGGTCAACCAGATGCAGTCGACGGTGCACGAGCACGGGCACCGGGACCGCCTCGCCGGGTTCTATCACGTCGAACTCGGGGTGACGGAGTTTCAGGAGGATCACAACCGCACCGCCACGCTGCTGATGAACGCAGCACGGCAGGCGGTCGAAGAAGACTATGCGGAGTCCATCATCCTCGGCTGTACCATGGAAGTCGGCTTTCACAAGAAGATCGAGGATCAGATGGGCGTGCCCTGCATCGACCCGTCGATTGCAGCACTGAAACGGGCGGAATACGGCGCTCTGCTCAAGCGCGACTGCGGGTGGAAGCCGTCGCGCAAGTGGTCCTGCGAATCACCACCGGAGGAGGAGATCGCGGAAATCGGCGCCTTCGATTCCGGTGAAATCTTCGGCCCGCGCATCGTGGTCGAGGCCTCGGCCACCTAGCGCGGCTCGGACGCAGGGGCGGACGCAACACAGAGGAGACAGGCGATGGCACGCGAATGGGTGATCAACGGCTACGACGGCTATCCCGGGCTGGTGCTGCAGGATTGCGAGCCGGGGACCGCCGGGCCGGGCGAAGTCCGGCTGCGGATTGAGGCCTTTGCCCTCAACTGGGGGGACATGGACCTGATGCTCGACCGCTATTCCTTCAGCTTTCCCAAATTCCCGGCGCGGATCGGGATGGAGGCGACCGGGATCGTTGATCAGGCCGGCCCCGGCGTCGAAGGCATCATCGTAGGGCAGCGTTACTGCACGCTGCCCTACTTCTACGACAACGCGGGCACCAGCGCTGATTTTGCCGTCGTCGATGCGCGGTATATCACCCCGGCGCCAAAGGGCCTGAGTGCGGTCGAAGCGACTTCGGTCTGGATGCAGTACATGACCGCCTACTACCCGGTGATCGATATTTCTAAGGCCAGTCTGGGCACCAACGTTCTGGCAACGGCGGGGACGTCGACCGCCGGCACAGCGGCGCTGCAACTGGGCCGGATAGCGGGTGCAACCATGATCACCACCACCCGCTTTGCCGCCAACGAGGCCTATTTGCGGGCCAATGGGGCGGATCATGTCATCGTCACTGAGGAGGATACCGACATCGCCGCCGCCATCCATGCGGCCACCGACGGTGTCGGCGCGCACGTTGCCTTCGATCCCGTGGGGCAGGGCATGATTGCCCGCTACAGCCCGGCGCTGGCCAAGGGGGCCACGATCTTTTTCTACGGCACCCTCGACGGGGTGTTCCCGCTGCTGCCAATTGTGGACATGTTCCAGGCCAATGCGACCTTCCACCCCTATTCGCTGTTTAACTACGTCGAGAACCCCGAGGCGCTGCAGCGGGGGCTGGATTTTGTCTACGCTGCACTCAAGCAAGGGCAGATTGCCCCGCAGATCGACCGGGTCTATCCCATGGAACAGTACCGCGACGCCTGGGACTATCTGAGCCAGCCGCGAGAGAGCCACGGTAAGGTAGTCGTCGAAACCGGCAATTCCCCCGCCTGAGCCAAATAACAATAGGAGAAATACCATGTCAGACCAACCCGACAGACTATCCCGCCTGCGTGAGGTCATGCGGACCGAAGGCATCGATCTAGTCGCCCTCGCACCCGGCGCGCACATGGCATGGCTTCTGGACGTACGACCGCACGGTGACGAGCGCCCCTGCATTGCGCTGATTTCGCGCGACAGGGAAGCCTTCCTCATGCCTGCGCTGGAGGCCGACAGCGCCCGGGAGCAGACCGATATGGCGTTCTATAAATGGGCCGATGCCGATGGCCCCGATGCCGCGCTGGCCCAGCTGCTCGGTGACTTCTGCGCCGGGTCGTTTTCTGCGCTGGTGCTCGACGAGTGCATGCGCGCCGACCACGCCGCCCTGATCACCGACGCGCTTCCGGGCGCAGCACGGCACTTCACCGCCGCCACCATCGGCGCGCTGCGCATGCGCAAGGAAGACGGCGAATACCGCACCCTGAAGACCAATGCGACGCAGGCGGATACGGCGATGCAGGCA
>PAGB01000016.1 GCA_002711265.1 Rhodospirillaceae bacterium | reverse complement strand
TATGGGTTCGCGGAGAACTCAGTACAGTCAGCGTTCGGGATTTCAGCCAGCACGCCCATGGCGATCTGCATCTTGGACATATCAAGCNAAGGGCCACCGTTTTTGGAGTTGGCCAGTACGATGCCGTCGTAACCAATCATGAATTCGGTGAAATCTACGCCGTTGGCAGCGCAGGTTTCAGCTTCGCTGGACTTTTGACGGCGGGACGCGTTGGTGACATCGGGGTGATCGAGGCCGACACCAGCACAGAACAGCTTCATGCCGCCACCTGAGCCGGTGGATTCGATGACCGGGGTGTTGAAGTCGGTGGTCTCGCCGAAGGCTTCCGCAACCGCGGTGGCGAAGGGGTAAACCGTCGACGAACCGACGATCGATACGGTGGCTGCGCGNTCTGCAGCAGCTGCACCGGCAGTGATTAGACCAGCAAGGGTCAGAGCAACTAAACGCATGAGGAGATCTCCAAGGTTTTATACTTCTTACATGCCGGTCGAAGCAGCCGAGTTCAGGCAAGGTCGTCTTCCAAAAACCCTCATCAGAATCAGCCGACCCACGCCGGTGANACTGGGGATAGTTACGCGACGTTACTGNANTGCTACGTCAATGTTACAGTTTGATGACAGCGCGGCCGAATGCGTTTGGATCAGCCACGGAAGGCGGGCAGAACCACGCTGAAGGTCGATCCCTGGTCGGGGACAGAGGCTATGCTCATACGCCCGCGGTGGCGGGCGACGATATGCTTTACGATCGCCAGTCCCAAGCCTGTGCCGCCCATCTCACGGCTGCGGCCCTTATCCACACGATAAAAACGCTCGGTCAGCCGCGAGAGGTGCTGCGCGTCGATGCCTTCGCCCTCGTCGATGACATCGACCCGGATTTCGCTGCCCTCGGAAATCGCGCTCGCCCGGAGGTTCACGGTCTGCCCGGTACGGCCGTACTTGATGGCATTCTCGATCAGGTTCCAGAACACCTGAGTCAGTTCATCGGAGTCACCCCTGACCAGCAGAGGACCGTGGATTTCCTGATCAATCGACTGATCAGCGCGCTCAGCGCGATTGGACAGCGACTCCGAAACGGTGAGGAGCAGGCGTTCCATGTCCACCGCGCCACTGGGCAGAATGCTAGCGTTCATCTCGATCGACGACAGCGACAGCAGGTCTTCGACCAACCGCGACATGCGCGCAGCCTGGTCGGCCATGATGCCGAGGAATTTCACGGCGGCCTCTGCATCCCCGCGGGCCGGACCCTGCAGAGTCTCGATGAAACCGACCAAGGTCGACAGCGGCGTGCGCAGCTCGTGACTGACGTTGGCGACAAAGTCGGCGCGCACCTGTTCGGTCTGGCGCTGGGTGGTCAGGTCCTGCAGCGTCATGATCATGCGGCCACCCTGCGCGGAGGTCTGCTGCATCGGGGTGACCGTGGCCAGAATAGACAGCGTGGGCCGTTGGCCCCACTCAAACTCGAAGCGGAATTCCTCGCCTTCGGTGTTGCAGGCTTCTACGGCGTCATAGAGCAAGTCGTTGGAGAATACGTCGTCGACCGTTTGGCTGACGGGGTCCATCTGCAGCAGCTCGTTGGCGGCAAGGTTGGCCCAGACCACCTTGTACTTCTTGTTGATCTGCAGAATCGCAAACGGCAGCGTATCGAGAATATGCAGGTGCTGCTCTAGATGCGCGCGCAGGCGCTTGGGTTTGTTCGGAAGTTTCTTGATCACCGGTCAAGCTCCAGCAGGGTTGCGCACTAACTTAAGGGCTTTCCGCTATCGACGCATTGGCCTGCGCTGTCAAATCGTCTTCGCTGATCTGCATCCTGCAAAAGGCCGGAGACGGGTTCTTGACTCCTCTTGGGTAAAACGTACATTTTACCATAGAGTTCTTTAACCAGAGGAAACCCGGACCCATGACGCAAATCGTCATCGCGCAGTATGCCCGTACGGCATTTCAACCCGCCCACAAGGGCCTCCTGACCAAGACCCGCCCCGACGATATGGCGGCGGCGGTCGTTTCTGCTGTCGTTGAGCGCGCTGGCGTCGACCCGGCAACGGTCGAGGACGTGATCCTCGGTAACGCCACGCCGGAGGGCGAACAGGGGCTGCTGATGGGCCGTCTGGTTGCCCTACGCGCCGGGTTCCCGAAAGAGGTTGGCGGCGCCACCATCAACCGCTGGTGCGGGTCTTCGATGTCGGCGATCCACTACGCAGCCGGTCAGATTGCCATGGGCGCAGGCGATGCCTTCGTTGCGGCCGGGGTCGAGTCCATGACCCGCGTGCCCATGGGCGGCTTCAACCCCATGCCGAACGCGCAGCTGATGGCGGACGTACACGGCGTCTACATGGGCATGGGTGAGACGGCAGAGATCGTCGCTGAGCGCTACCAGCTAAGCCGCGAGGCGCAGGAAGCCTTCGCCGTCGAATCGCACCGCAAGGCTGCAGCAGCGCACGAGGCCGGCAAGCTGCGAGACGAGATCGTCACCGTCGACGGNGTCGACGCCGACGGCTGCATTCGCCCTGATACCAATCTGGAAGGCCTGTCGGGCCTCAAGCCAGCGTTTTCGGCCACGGGTTCGGTGACCGCAGGCACGTCTTCGCCGCTGACTGATGGNGCCGCAGCGACCCTGGTCTGTTCAGCCGAATACGCCCGGGAACACAACCTGANCCCGCTGGCGGTTATCCGCTCGATGGCGATCAACGGCTGTGATCCCGACGTGATGGGGCTTGGCCCGATTGGCGCAACCCGGAAGGCGCTGAAGCGTGCCGGACTGGAAATGGGCGATATCGATATCGTTGAGCTGAACGANGCCTTCGCCTCGCAGTCCATCGCCTGCATCAACGACCTCGGCATGGATTTGGAGCGCATCAACCTCGACGGCGGTGCCATCGCCATCGGCCACCCGCTGGGTGCAACCGGCGCACGGATCACCGGCAAGGCCGCAGCCCTGCTCAAGCGTGAAGGTAAGAAGTACGCCTTGTCCACGCAGTGCATCGGCGGCGGTCAGGGCATCGCCACCATCATGGAAGCCGCTTGAGCGCAGGCCCGGAAGGAAAGCAGATCGACATGACTGAGATCAGGAAAATCGCCGTCATCGGGTCCGGCGTGATGGGCATGGGCATTGCCGCGCAGTGCGCCAACGCCGGTTACAAGGTGGACCTGCTGGACATCGTGCCCGAGGGCGCGACCGACCGCGACGCGGTGGCCAAGGGCGCGATCAAGAAGGCGCTGAAGACCGNCCCCGCGCCCTTCATGCACAAGTCCCGCGCCCGCTACGTCACCCCCGGCAACCTCGAAGACCATCTCGACCGGCTCGCCGATGTCGACTGGATCATCGAAGTCATCGTGGAGCGCGCAGATATCAAGCAGGGGCTGTACAAGCAGCTCGCTGCGGTCNCGAAGCCCGACGCCATCATCACCTCCAACACCTCGACCATCCCGCTGTCGATCCTGACAGACGGGATGGACCCGGCCCGGGCCAAGCGCTTTGCCATCACCCACTTCTTTAACCCACCGCGCTACATGCAGCTGCTGGANCTCGTCACCACGGATGCGACCGACGCCGACGTGGTCGATGAGCTGCGTCGGGTCTGCGACGTGGCGCTGGGCAAGAAGGTGATCGATTGTCAGGATACCCCCGGCTTNATCGCCAACCGTCTGGGCTCGCTGCTGCTGCAGGCGGCGTCAAACGCCACCGCCGACCACGGTCTNAGCATCGAACAGGCGGACGCCCTCGCCGGGCGCCACTTCGGCTTCCCCTCGACCGGCATCTTCAAACTGATGGATCTGGTCGGGCTGGATCTGGGGCCCTACGTCTCAAAATCGCTCTACGACAATGTCAATCAGGGCGATCTGTTCCGCGAGGAATACCGCGAGTCCGAGCTGCTCGATAAGATGATTGCCGAGGGTTACACCGGCCGCAAGGGCAAGGGCGGCTGGTACCGGATCAACCGTGATGGCGGCGGCAAGGTCAAGGAAGTCCGCGACCTGAAAACCGGCGAATACCGCCCGGTCGAGAAGCCCGAGGGCGCTGCGCTGGCGGTGTCGAAGAAGGGCGCACGCGCGGTCTTCGAGGCTGGTGACAGCCTTGCCGACGCGGCCTGGTCCTACATGTCAAAATACTTCGTCTACGCCGCCGNGCACGCACTCGACATCGCGCATTCGATCTTCGACGTCGATGAGGCGATGGAGACCGGCTACGGCCTCAAGTGGGGTCCGTTCGAGCTGATGGACGTCGTTGGCCCGGCGTGGGTCGCNGGAAAGCTGGCCGCGGAAGGCCGCAGCGTGCCGCCCCTGCTCCAGCAGGTGGGCGAGGGTACGTTCTACAAGGTCGAGGGCGGCGAGCGCTTCTTCATGCTTGGCGACGGCAACTATCAGGCTATCGTGCGGCCCGAGGGCGTGCTCCTGCTCTCCGACATCAAGCGCCGGTCCGAGCCGGTGCTTCGCAGCAGCGCAGCTTCGGTCTGGGACTTGGGCGACGGGGTCCTNTGTTTCGAGTTCACCACCTACGCCAACTCCCTCGACGACAGCGTCATGGCCATTCTCAANAAGACCATCGCACTGATCGAAAAGGATGAAGCGTGGAAGGCGCTGGTGATCCACAACGAAGGCCGTAACTTCTCCGTCGGGGCTAACCTCGGTATNGCGCTGTTCGCCTCCAACCTCGCCGCCTGGCCGCAGGTGCAGGGCGGGATCAAGGGCGGTCAGGATACCTTCATGAAGCTGCGCTTCTCCGGCTTCCCGGTGGTCTCCGCGCCCTCGGGCATCGCCGTGGGCGGCGGCTGTGAGATTCTGATGCATTCNGACGCTGTTCAGGCCCACGCCGAGACCTACACTGGTTTGGTCGAGGTCGGGGTCGGGGTTCTGCCCGGCTGGGGCGGGTGCAAGGAGATGATCCGCCGCCACAGCGCNAACAAACGCAGCGCCCGAGGCCCTATGCCCGCGCTGGTCAAAGCCTTCGAGTTGATCGGGACGGGGCAGGTCGCCAAGTCCGCCATGGAAGCCCAGCGCGACATGCTGATCATCAACGAGGCCGACAGCATCACCTTCAACAAGGAGCGGGTGCTCTACGACGCCAAGCAACGCGCGCTGNCCATGGTCGAGGGCTACGAGCCACCGGAAGAGGCGACATTCCGCCTCCCCGGCGCTACCGGGCGTGCGGCCATCGACATGGCGCTCCACGACTTCCACCTAAAGGGCATGGCGACCGNCCACGACGTGACCGTCGGCCGAGCTGTGGGACAGGTGCTGACCGGAGAAGACACGGACGTGACCGAGGANCTGACGGAACGCGACCTGCTCAAGCTCGAGCAGAAGTATTTCATCAAGATGCTCAAGGAGCCCAAGTCGCTGGCCCGGATGGAGCACATGCTCAACACCAACAAGCCGTTGCGGAACTAGACACGATCACTGTGGCGCGACACCAAGCGCCCTCTGCGCCTGCCGGGCTTTGGCCTAGGGTGGGTGCCAGTCAATAAAGGAGGCTGAAATGCCGGTCACTGACGCTTACAACGCGCCGCTCAAGGATATGAAGTTCGTCCTGCACGAGCTCTGGGACGCATCCGAGCTGAGCACCTATGAGGGCTACGAGGATGCCTCGCCCGACCTGATCAACGCCATGCTGGACGAGGCGGCGAAGTTCACCAAGAACGAGCTGCTGCCCCTCAACCAGACCGGTGACCGTGAGGGCTGTACGCTGGAAAACGGCGTGGTCCGCACCCCGACCGGGTTCAAGGAAGCCTACGACAAGTACTGTGAAAACGGCTTCACCTCGCTGTCCACCGACCCGAAGTACGGCGGCACCGGCCTGCCGCATACGCTGGAGTTCATGATTCAGGAAATGGTGGTCTCGACCAACATGGCCTTCGGCATGTACCCGGGGCTGAGCCACGGCTGTTACAACGCCATCTATCTGCACGGCACCGAAGAGCAGAAGGATCAGTACCTGCCCAAGCTGAACTCAGGCGAGTGGTCCGGGACCATGTGCCTGACCGAGCCGCACTGCGGCACGGATCTGGGCCTGATCAAGACCAAGGCCGAGCCCAAGGGCGACGGCAGCTTCGCGCTGACCGGGCAGAAAATCTTCATCTCTGCAGGTGAGCATGATCTGACCGAGAACATCGTTCACCTCGTGTTGGCCAAGCTGCCCGACGCGCCCGAGGGCGTGAAGGGGATCTCCCTTTTCCTTGTCCCTAAGTTCCTGCCCACGGCGGAGAACACCCCGGGCCAACGCAACGGCGTGCGTTGCAATGCCATCGAGGAAAAGATGGGGATCCACGGCAACGCAACCTGTCAGCTGTTTTTCGACGGCGCCATCGGCTGGATGGTCGGCCAGCCCAACAAGGGCCTCGCGGCCATGTTCACCATGATGAACGCGGCCCGCCTCGGCGTGGGCATGCAGGGGCTGGGTATCGGCGAAATCGCCTTCCAGTCGGCCTTCGACTACGCCCGCAACCGGGATCAGGGTCGCTCGCTGGCTGGCACGCAGAGCCCGGACCGCGCTGCGGACTCCATCCTCGTGCACCCCGACGTGCGCCGCATGCTGCTGCGGATGAAAGCCAACAACGAAGGCGGGCGCGCGCTCGCCGCGTGGATCGCGCTGGAAATCGACAAGGCCGTCAAGCACAGCGACGCGCAAGTCCGGCAGGACGCCGACGATTTCGTCCAGCTCATGACACCGATCATCAAGTCTTACATGACCGATGCCGGGTCCGAGGCTGCAAACCTCGGCGTTCAGACCATGGGCGGGCACGGCTATATTCAGGAATGGGGCATGGAGCAGCTGATCCGCGATGCCCGCATTGCCCAGATCTACGAGGGCACCAACGGCATTCAGGCGCTCGATCTGGCCGGGCGCAAGCTCGGCGCTCACTTCGGTCGCTACCTGCGCAGCTTCTTCCACCCAGTCTCGGCCTTCATCGAAGCCAACGTCAGCAACCCGGACGCGGCAGAGTTCATCCCGGACCTTGCCAAGAGCTTCGGCTGGTTGCAGCAGGCTTCGGGTCAGATCGCCCAAAGCGGCATGAAAGACGCCGAAGAAGTCGGTGCAGCGTCCTCGGACTACCTGCGCCTGTTTGCGCTGACCGCACTGGCCTACCTGTGGTGCGAGATGGCGCTCAGGGCCAAGGCCGCGCTCGCCGAGGGCAAGGGCGATGCAGCCTTCTACGAAGCCAAGGTCCAGACCGCACGGTTCTTCTACAAGCGCATGCTTCCGGAAGCTCAGGCCATGTTCAAAATGATTGGCGCAGGCAAGGAAACCATCATGGCGCTGGACGAGGAAGCCTTCTCCTTCGCGGCCTGATTGCGTGGAGCCTGTCGCTGTCATCGGGGCTGGCCCGGCCGGGCTGGCCGCCGCTGAAGTCGTCGCCGAGGCCGGTTTGCCGGTTGTGGTCTATGAGCAGATGCCCTCACCGGGGCGAAAGCTGCTCATGGCTGGGCTGGGCGGGCTCAACATCACCCATTCCGAACCTCGGGAACCCTTCGTCGCGCGCTATGCCGAGCGGGCGCCCGAGCTGGCACCCATCATCGAGGACTTCACGCCCGATGACCTGCGCGACTGGTGCGCGCGGTTGGGGGAGGGCACCTTCGTTGGCAGCAGCGGTCGCGTGTTTCCGGACAGCTTCAAGGCTTCGCCCCTGCTGCGCGCGTGGCTGACGCGGCTCGAGCAGCTGGGGGTGACGCTCCACAACCGCCACCGCTGGACCGGCTGGGACGACAGCGGCGCGCTGCTTTTCGAGGCCGGGGGCGGACAGGAGGTCAGCCAGCGGGCCACGGCGACCGTGCTGGGACTGGGCGGTGCCACCTGGCCGCGGCTGGGCTCGACTGGCGCGTGGAAGACGGCGCTGGCCGAGCGCGGTGTGCCCCTGTCTCCCTTTGCGCCCAGCAACTGTGGGTTCGAGGTCGACTGGACCCCGCATCTGCTGCAACAGGCCGAGGGCAAGCCCGTCAAGAATGTCGGCTTCCATTTTGGCAAGCACAGCACGCGGGGTGAGGCGGTTATCACCCGACGCGGGATCGAGGGCGGGGCGGTCTATGCCCTCAGCGCCGCAATCCGCGATGCACTCGCGCAGGAGGGGGGGCCGCAAACCCTGCGCCTCGACCTGCTGCCCCAGTGGACAGAAGCGGAGATCGAGGCACGCCTGTCCCGCGCCGCAGCCAAGGCGCGTCGCAAAGACAGTCTGGGCAATCGCCTGCGCAAGGCCTTGAACCTCGATCCGGTGCAGCGGGCGCTGTTTTTCGAGGGGCAGGCGTCGGGCACGGGCGAAATGCAGCCTGAAGACCTCGCTTCTGCGCTCAAATCTGTTCCACTCTCGATTTTGCGCCCCTTTGGCATGGAGCGTGCAATCTCCTCCGACGGCGGCGTTGCGTGGGAGGCGGTCGACTCTGACCTCCAGATTCGGACGTTGCCGACAGTTTATGCGGCTGGAGAAATGCTCGACTGGGAAGCGCCGACCGGCGGCTATTTGTTGCAGGCGTGCATCGCCACGGGCCGTTGGGCGGGAAAGGCGGTTGTCCGCCAGATTCAGGGCTGATGCCAACGCCTTAGCTGTTGATTTATCAGGCTGCGAGAGTTTCTATCACCGCCACCTAGAACAACTTCAAACCGTGGAGATGTCCGATGGCGCAGTCCTGGACCCCGAATTCCTGGCGCAACGTACCGATCCTGCAGGTGCCGACCTACGAGGATCAGGCTCTGCTGGCCAGTGTCGAAGCCGACCTGCAACGTCAGCCCCCGCTGGTGTTTGCCGGCGAGGTGCGCTCCCTGAAATCCCGCTTGGCTGAAGCCTCGCGCGGCGAAGCCTTCCTGCTGCAGGGCGGGGACTGTGCCGAGGCCTTTGCCGAGTTCTCCGCCGACCATATCCGTGACACCTTCAAGGTGCTGCTGCAGATGGCGGTAACCCTGACCTTTGCCGCGCAGAAGCCCGTGGTGAAGGTCGGCCGCATGGCNGGGCAGTTCGCCAAGCCGCGCTCGGCCCCGACCGAGGTGGTCGATGGCGTCGAGCTGCCATCCTANCGCGGCGATATCATCAACGATGGCGATTTCACCGCCGCCAGCCGAGTGCCCGACCCGCGCCGGATGATGTCAGCTTACAATCAGGCGTCTGCGACCCTCAACCTGCTGCGCGCCTTTGCACAGGGTGGTTTCGCCTCGCTGGAGCAGGTGCACCGCTGGAACCTCGATTTCGTCGCCAACTCTCCGGCCGGTGCCGAATATGAAGGCCTCGCCCGCGAGATCGAAGAGGCGCTGGGCTTCATGAAGGCTTGCGGCGTCGATGCGCAGATGCCGCAACTGGCCGAGGTCGACTTCTACACCTCCCACGAAGCGCTGCTGCTCTGGTACGAGGAAGCACTGACGCGTGAGGACAGCCTGACCGGGAAGACCTACGACCTTTCGGCTCACATGCTGTGGATTGGCGACCGGACCCGCCAGCCCGACCACGCCCACGTCGAATTCCTGCGCGGGGTCGAAAACCCCATCGGGATCAAGGTTGGCCCCAGCTCTGACTCTGACGAGATCGTCCGGCTGACGGAAATCCTCAACCCCACCAACGAAGCCGGCCGCATCACGCTGATCGTGCGCATGGGCGCCGACAAGGTGCTGGAGCACATGCCAGGGATCGTGCGTAAGGTGAACGGCGCCGGGCGCTCGGTGGTCTGGTCCTGTGATCCCATGCACGGCAACACCCACAAGGCCTCGACGGGCTTCAAGACCCGCTCCTTCGACAACGTCAAGAATGAGATTTCCCGCTTCTTCGACGTGCACGAGGCCGAAGGCACGGTGCCTGGCGGCGTGCACTTCGAGTTGACCGGCAAGGACGTGACCGAGTGCATTGGCGGTGCGACCGCGATCACCGACGAAGACCTCGCCAGCCGCTACCACACGCACTGTGACCCGCGCCTCAACGGCACGCAGTCGCTCGAGCTGGCCTTTCTGGTCGCTGACCGGCTCAAGTCCGACCGGCTCCGGGCCGCGGCGGCGGTTGCGGCCTGATCGGTCAGAACCGCGCTTCACACACGCACAAACGAAGAAGGGGGCCGGCGCGGTCCCCTTTTTTTGTATCCCAGTGACGGTGCGTCTTTGTTCCCGCGGCCGCTAGCTCTGCGCCATCAGGAAGGCCGCGCGCAGGGCAGACTCATCGATATCCTCGAAGATGATGCTGCGATCGAGCATCCGCACCACTTCCAGCACCATGGCTTCGGACATGGGCGCGGTGACTTCCTGCGGGTTCCAGCGCGGCTGCCGGTGGATGCTGTAGACCCGGATCGCAACGTCGTCGATGACGTAGCTCAGCGATATATCGACCGTGCCGCCGGTATCCGCGTTCATGGCACCCGGCACGCCGGGAAGCAGCTGGGCGCAGAGGGTCAGCAGCACGCCGCGCCCACTCTCCTTGCGCGGCTCGAACTGGTAGCCATAGCTGTTGCTCTCGCATACCGACTGCAAGCCGCTCAGGCTGGCCCGGGCGTCATCCTCGGCGCTGGTGCCTGCCGGCACGCGCTTGACGCTCAGACCGTGGACCCGGCTGCGGTTTTCATCCGTGGATCCGGCCGGCATGATGTCGAGTGCGCGATGATCCTCGCGGTTAATCTCGGCAAGAACCGGTAGGTCGCGGCTGAGCACCGCGAATTCGGGCATGGGGACGAGGATCACATGGCCCAGCGCGGGCATGAGCACGAAGGTGCCCCGATTGGCCTCGCGCACCATCTGGATCAGCAGTTCGGGCAGGCGCACTTCGTATTCCGGCCCATCGCCGTCGCGCAGGATGACGGTGATTGCCGGCTCGGCCTGTACCCCGGCGGAGGAATGGACGTTGAAGGTCGTCACCGCGTTAGCTGCGGTCTGGGTCTGGGCCCCCGCTGCGTTGTTCAGCGGGCCAAGGCCCACCAGCAACAGCGTCATGACGGCGTAGACCACCCTGCGCCACCAAGGCCTTACCCGCTGTTGTTTCGTCCCCATAAGTGCCTCGTCTCACGCTACCTGATTTCACTCATAACGATGAGTTTAGCGGATTATTGCGGCATTCAAAGGGGACAACCGGTGGACAAATTCCGGCGTCCACAAGTCCTCGTCTGGTTTGTGGGGCGTAAACGTACCCCTGTGACGGGGACTATCAGCGCTGATCGAGGCTTACGTAAGGGCGCCGGGCTTCACCGGTGTAGAGCTGACGTGGACGGAAGATCCCATCGGGATTTTCCATCATTTCCTTCCACTGGCTGATCCAGCCCACTGTCCGAGCCAGCGCAAACAGCACCGTGAACATCTCGGTCGGGAAGCCCATAGCCTTGAGGATGATGCCCGAATAGAAGTCGACGTTCGGGTACAGCTTTCGCTGCACGAAGTAATCGTCTTCCAGCGCGATGCGCTCCAGCTCGCGGGCCAGTTCCAGCCGCGGGTCGGACAGGCCGAGCAGGTCGAGCACCTCGTCGGCGGCTTCCTTCATAATTTTCGCGCGCGGGTCGAAGTTCTTGTAGACCCGGTGGCCGAAGCCCATCAGCCGGAACGGATCGTCCGGATCCTTGGCTTTCTTGACGAATTCCGGGATCCGCGCTTTGTCGCCGATCTGGTCGAGCATGGTCAGCACGGCCTCGTTAGCGCCGCCGTGGGCCGGACCCCAGAGCGAGGCGATGCCCGCTGCGATCACGGCGTAGGGGTTCGCGCCGGACGAGCCGGCGATGCGCACGGTCGAGGTCGATGCGTTCTGCTCATGATCCGCGTGCAGGATGAAGATCTTGTCCATGGCACGGGAGAGCACCGGGTCGGGCTCGTAGGTCGCGGCCGGCACGCCGAAGGTCATGTGCAGGAAATTCGCCGCGTAGCTCAGGTCGTTGCGCGGGAACATGAACGGCTGGCCGATGGAGTATTTGTAGGCCATGGCCGCGATGGTCGGGATCTTGGCGATCAGCCGGTGCGCGGAGATGAGCCGGTCTTCGGCGGAATTGACGTCGGTGTGGTCGTGGTAGAAGGCCGACAGCGCACCCACGACACCACACATTATCGCCATGGGGTGGGCGTCGCGCCGGAACCCACGGAAGAAGTTGTGGATCTGGTCGTGGACCATGGTGTGGTGCGTGATGGTGTGCTCGAACTCGGATTTCGCTGCCGCGGAGGGCAGGTTACCGTGGAGCAGCAGGTAGCAGACTTCCATGTAGTCCGACTTGTTGGCCAGCTCTTCGATCGCGTAGCCCCGGTGGAGCAGAATACCCTGCTCGCCGTCAATGTAGGTCAGGGCCGAATCACAGGAGCCGGTTGCGCGGAAACCGGGGTCGTAGGTGAAGTGTCCGGTCTGGGCGTAGAGCTTGCGCACGTCGATCACTGACGGTCCATCGACGCCATCAAGCACGGGCAGAACCACGCTCTCTCCGGTCTGATCGTTGGTCAGCGTAAAGGTCTTGTTCGACGCGTCGGTCATGGGCTCGGTTTCCTCGTTTTCGTCCGGGCAGAGTGCCGATCACGCCTGGTGCGGCAGTCCCCAAGCACGCCGCACAGAGGCTTGAGCCTGCGGGGCTTCGGCGCGGGGTTAAGGGCGCTCCTGGTCATGAAAATCAGGTCTGCCGGCTCGTCTCAATCTGGTCGCGATCGGGCGCGGGGTCCTGTTTTTTTGTCAGACTTGCGCCTCTATTACGGTCAATTACGACAAAAGGCAAACGCGCTGAGCCATTTTTGTGTCACATTTTGCGCCACGCATTGTGCCCCCTTCAGCGCGGCTCTGAAGCCGTCCAAAACCGCCGCGTTTCAGGGCTTTCCAAGCGCAGTTCAAGCGCATTGTCCGCTGTCTTTCCGGGGTCATCTTGGCTCAGCACGCCAAGCGCCTTTGCAGAGAACGCAAGGCTGTCGATGACCTGCTCCGAGGCACAGGCGGCCCGCGGCGCGACGCCGAGCACCACAATCCGGCTGCTGTCACCACGTTGGCACAGCAATCCCGCCGACTGTGTCGACGTGCTGATCCACAACTGCGGGCCCAGAGCGCAGGCGGGCGCGGGGCAGTCGGCAGCGCTCAGGTTGAACAGCCGCTCTAGCTGCTCAACGGCAAAGTCGCCGCCTGCTGCCACCATCAGCCCCGGCGGCCGGTCGCCGAGTTGGAACAGCGGCCCAGGCGCCGCAGCACCGGCCAGCAGCCGTTCCTGGGCGTTGAGCACCGCGCGGGGCTGCTCATGGTTGGCTGCGAGAAACACCGCCAGCGCCAGCGGCAGCGCGGCGAGCAGGCTCAGCGGCCGGACCAGCAACGCCATGCCCCACACCCCCAGCCCCGCCAGCACCAGCGAAGCCACCGGCCAGACGCGGGTGGTGATGATCCCGCCTTCGAGGGTGCTGGTCAGCCGGGCGAGGCCGAGCAGGGCCTCCAGCCCGAAGCGGGCGACCCACAGCGGCACCGCTTCCAGCCCCAGACCCAGCGGGGTCAGCAGGGTCGCCAGCAGCAGCGCCGGCATGATCCACAGCGCGGTCAGGGGCACAGCAATGACGTTCGCGATCACCCCCAGCAACGACAGCTGCTGGAAATGGTAAAGCGCGAACAGCCCCGTGGCGAGGGTGGCGATTAGGCTGCTGACGGCGACGCCCAGCCCATAGCCAAGCAGGCGCCCCGTCAGGGGGCGGGTTCCCGTGGCCCGCAATTCGCTGAACTGAAAGGCGACGACCAGCCCGAGCACGGCGGCGAAACTCATCTGGAACGAAGCCGTGATCAGCGCAGCAGGCTGCAGCAGCAGCACCCCCAGCGCGGCAAAACCCAGCGAGCGCAGAGAAAACGGTCGCCGGGAAATCAGGATCGCGCCCATGGCCAGCACCACCACGATCGTGGCCCGTTGGGTCGGAACTGTGCCCCCGGAAATCAGGAAATAGCCCAGCGCCCCGAGGATCGCCGCCAGCGCAGCAAGCCGGTGACTGGGCAGCCGCAGGCTGAAGCTTGGGATCAGCGCCGCCAGCAGCCGCACCAGAAAGAACAGCGCACCGCTGACCATGCCGACGTGCAGCCCGGAAATGGCCAGCAGATGGGCAAGGCCCGCGTCGCGGATCTGCGCCTGGGTCTGTGCAGAGAGGTCACCGCGCAGCCCCACCACCAGTGCGGTCGACAGGCCTGCGGCATCGCCCTGCAGGTGGCGGCGGAAGCGCTCGCGCAGGGTCTGGCGGAAGGCCTCGACCCGTGACGGCTGGCGCTCACCGATCACCACCGGGTCGCCGAGGCTGTAGCCATAGGCCGACAGCCCGCGAAAGAAGGCCTGCCGCCGGAAATCGAAGCCGCCGGGGATGACCGGCGGGCGCACCGGCAGGAAGGTCAACCGCCAGCGAACCTGCTGCCCCAGCAGGGCTGTCGTGACAGTCGCCAGCGTCTCGTTTGCATCGCTGTTGCCGCTGCCCCGCCATTTGATCTGCGCCCGCCGCAGGCCAGCGAGGGCGGGGTCTTCGCCCTCAATATCGGTAAGCAGGAAGCGGGGACCGTCGGGGCGGTAGACAATCTGCTCGATCCGGGCGGTGACGGTTTCCCCGGCGACGGTCTGGTCGAGCAGGTGGTCGCCTAACCGGCTCGCCTGCCACGCGGCGCAGGCAAAGCCGGCGATGGTCAGCATCGGCAACAGCCCCAGCCACCGCACCCACTGCCGCCAGAAAAACAGTCCCAAGCTGCCGGCTAGCGCTAGAGCCAGCACGATCAACGCGGGCTGGACTTGCGGTTCGGCCGGAGGCACGAAATACAGCGTCACCCCGACGGCAAAAAAGCCCGCAAGCACCAGAGGGCTTGAGTCGCGCAGGTGCCGCTGCTGTCGCTGCCACAGCTGCTGCCAGGCCCGAAGCCAGCCCCGCCACAGCCCGGCGCCGGGTGCAGCGGGGAAACCAGCATCGAATGGCCCCCCTTCGGTCATGGCCGTGGTTGTGCGTGGGTGTGCATGCTAAGGGACCCATCACAGCGAAATTCCCAGCACACGGACCCCACCATGAGCGTTGTCACCCGTTTTGCGCCCTCTCCCACTGGCTTCCTCCACATCGGGGGTGTGCGAACTGCCCTGTTCAACTGGCTGTTCGCGCGACATCATGGCGGAAAATATCTACTTAGAATAGAGGATACTGACAAGGAACGCTCGACGCAGGAAGCGGTCGACGCCATCCTCGCCGGGCTGGACTGGATGGGGCTTGATGCCGACGGAGAGACGGTGTTCCAGAGCACCCGCGCCGACCGTCACCGGGCCGTGGCTGAAGAGATGCTCGCCAACGGCCGGGCCTACAAGTGCTTCGCCACGCCCGAGGAACTGAGCGCCATGCGTGAGGCGGCGAAGGCCGAAGGTCGCAACCCCGGATACGATGGCCGCTGGCGGGACCGCGACCCGGCCGAGGCGCCTGCCGGGGCGCCCTTCGTTATCCGCGTCCGGACCCCGCAGGAGGGCAGCACCGTCATCGACGACGTGGTGCAAGGCCGGGTCGAGGTCCAGAACAGCGAAATCGACGACTTCGTCCTGCTCCGTGCCGATGGCTCGCCAACCTACATGCTCGCCGTGTGCGTCGACGACCACGACATGGGCGTCACCCACGTTATCCGGGGTGACGATCACCTCAACAACGCCTTTCGCCAGGCGCAGATTTATCGGGCTGCGGGCTGGGATCTGCCCGCCTTCGGCCATATCCCTCTGATCCACGGGGCTGACGGTGCCAAGCTGTCTAAGCGCCACGGCGCGGTCGGGGTCGAAGAGTACCGCGACCAGGGTTACCTGCAGCAAGCCGTGTTCAACGCCCTACTGCGGCTGGGCTGGAGCCACGGCGACGACGAGATCATCTCGCGCGCGCAGGCGGTCGAGTGGTTCGACCTCGCCGACGTCAACCGCGGGGCCTCGAGGCTGGATATGGACAAGGTGGCGGCGCTCAACGCCCATTATCTCAAGGCGATGCCGGCCGGTGAGGCGCTGGCACTGGCGCTGCCGTTTGTCGCTGAGGCGGGCTGGGACGCACTCGGTGACGAAGAGCAGGCCCGGCTTGAGCGGGCCATGCCGTCCATCGCAGACCGCTCCAAGACGCTGCGCGATGTCGCTGAAATGGCGCGCTTCTTCTTGCAGGCGCCGCCCATCGAAATCGAGGACAAGGCGCGGAAGGCGCTGGACCAAGACGGATTGGTGGTGCTGCGCGACATGCGAACGGTGCTGGCAACCGTGGATGCGTGGGATGAGGACAGTATCAAGGCGGCGCTCATGGCCTACGCTGAAGCCAAGGAGCTCAAGCTGGGTAAGGTGTTCCAACCCCTGCGCGCAGCGCTGACAGGGGCCATGGCTTCACCAGGGGTTACGGAAGTCGCCTTTGCCTTCGGGCCGGAGAAAACACAGCAGCACATTGCCGCCGTGCTCGACGACGCCTGAGCTCCGACCCTGCAAACTCAATCCATGAGACAGGCCTGAGACCTATCGCGCGCCTGCGGTGGCAGGCGTGCGACGGCCCGCCGTTGTACGGGTCGCTGTTGTATGGGCCGCTGTTATCAGTAGCGGCGGACCAGCCCGGCAAGCCGTCCCTGCACCTTGACCCGGTCGGGGCCGAAAATACGGGTTTCATAGCGGGTGTTGGCGGGTTCAAGCGCAACCGTGCCCGAGCGCTTTCTCAGGCGCTTGAGGGTCACCTCGTAATTGTCCACCAGTGCGACCACGATATCGCCGTTGTGGGCGGTGTCGCCCCGTTCGATGATGACGTAGTCGCCATCGTGGATCCCGGCTTCGATCATGGAATCGCCCTCGACCTGCAGCGCGTAGTACTGCCCGTTGCCCAGCAGCGTGGTCGGCACGTCGAGGTATTCGCTTTCGTTGGCCAGTGCCTCGATCGGCATGCCCGCAGCGATCTTGCCATAGAGGGGCAGGGACACTTCCCGGCCCTGAGCCACGGCCATTTCGCGCGCGCGCCCGAAGTCGGCGCGCACCACGTTCGGTCCGGCGTTGGCGAACGCCTGCTCGCCCAGTCCCTTTTCGCCCTCGAAGTCATCCGGTCCGGGAGCGCGTCCAGCGGTTACGCTCTCCAGCCACGGTGGTGCGGGGCGCAGTCCATCCGCCGACAGCCCGTCATTCTCCCTGGAGAGCGCCGCAAACCTTCGGTTGGCGATGGGTTGCTGGGTTTGCATATCGTCGGGTAGGCGTGTCACCTCCAGCGCGCGTGCCCGGTGGGGCAGTCGCTTCAGAAACCCGCGCTCCTCGAGCGCTGTGATCAGGCGATGGATGCCCGATTTTGACTTGAGACTGAGCGCGTCTTTCATCTCATCGAAGGACGGTGAAACCCCCCGCTCATTCAGGCAGTCGTGGATGAAAACCAGCAGCGTGCGTTGCTTTTCTGTGAGCATGCGCGCCTCCCCCTATTCAGGCATTGCAGCCTGTTGCCCTGTCCCTGTGGCGCGAATACTACGAACACCAAGGGTACAATCGGATAAAAATCACGAATGTTCTAAGAAAGTTCCAAGAACAAGTCAAGCACAAAGCCCAGCGGGACCAGTAGCACGGCGGGATGCGGGGTTTAGAACAGGGTGTCGAGCTGGCCGAGGTCGATGATCTGCACCGGCGCGCCGGCTTTGATTGGTGGGTCGTGGGCAGGTCGGTCAAGGATGACGTCGGCGGCTGCGAGTACAGACAGCATCGACGAATCCTGCCGTCGCCGGGCGTCGATGGTCCCATCGGGCAGGCGCCGGGCGCGGATGAAATCGCGGCGCAGATCATTGGCTGGCAGGTCGTGGGCGATGGTGGCGCTCAGTCGGGGCAGGTCCGTTGGTCGGCCCAGCAGTTTCGCCACCATGGGCCGCAGGATCAGCAGGCTGAGGATCAGGGCCGAGACCGGGTTGCCCGGCAGGCCAAGGAACAGGCCACCGCCAAAGCGGCCGAAAATCAGCGGTTTACCTGGGCGCATCGCGATTTTCCAGAACGCGAGGTCAAGCCCCTGGGCTTCGAAGGCGCGCGCGACCAGATCGTGCTTGCCCACCGAGGCACCGCCGGTGGTCACCACGATGTCGAAGCCCTGCAGCCGCACGGCAGCGGCTTCGAGCGCGGGCAGGCTGTCGCCAACGCTGCCGAAGTCAGTCGCTTCAGCCCCGCAGGCCCGGGCCATGGCGGCAATGGCGAGGTTGTTGGAGCTGACGATCTGCGCCGGCCCCAGCGCTTCACCCGGCGCCCGGATTTCGTCGCCCGTGGTCAGCACGGCCACGCGCGGGCGTTTCACGACGGGGATGGCCGGGGTGTTGCCCGCCGCGATCAGGGCCAGCAGGCGGGGTGAAACCACCGCACCGGCGGATGCCAAGCGGTCGCGTTCCGCAAAATCGAGCCCAGCGGGTCGGACGAAGCGGCCCTCGGTCTCGGCCTGCTCGAAGCGGACACCCNCGGGGATGTCGATGGCGTTTTCCTGGATGGCGATGGTATCGGCACCGGGGGGAAGGGGCGCGCCGGTGAAAATGCGCACGGCCTCGCCCACCGCCAGTGCTCGCTGATCATGCTGACCGGCGGCAATCTCGCGCTCGACCCGGAGGTCGCCGGGCAGGTCGCTGGCGCGCACCGCGTAGCCGTCCATGGCCGACATGGCCAGCGGCGGGTGGGTCCGACGGGCGTGGACATCGCTCGACAGCACACGGCCAATGACGGGTTCGGCGGCGCTGCTCAGGCTCAGGTCCTCGCCGGGAAGCGGGCCGGGAATTTCGGCGAGGATTTCAGCCAGCGCGGTGTCGAAGTCCTTCATGGCTGGGGGCTCAGGGGCCTGCGGCCGGGTCAGCGACCGTATCCGTGACCGGGCGGGGCTCATCGGCCTTGAAGGTGCCGGACTTGCCGCCGGTTTTCTCCAGCAGCCGGATGCCGTCGATCACGGCGTCCTTCTGCACCGCCTTGATCATGTCGTAGACGGTCAGCGCCGCGACGGATGCCGCNGTCAGCGCCTCCATCTCCACACCGGTCTTGCCGTCGGTGCGGCAGGTCGCGCGGATGCGAACGGCGCTGGCGGCCTCGTCGAGGCTGAGGTCGAGCGAGACGGCCGACAGGGGCAGGGGGTGGCANAGCGGGATCAGTGCAGCGGTCTGCTTGGCCCCCATGATGCCGGCGAGCCGGGCCACGGAAAGCACGTCGCCCTTTTTGACATCGCCTTCACGGATCAGGCCGAGGGTTTCGGCCTTGCACCGCACCAGCGCTTCGGCCACGGCCTCGCGCCGGGTCTCGGGCTTNTCGCTCACGTCGACCATGACCGCGTTGCCGCCGTCGTCGAAGTGGCTGAAGCCACTGCTCATTGCNCCGCTGCCCGGCTGGTTGCATCTGGGGTCGCTGCGTCGTCTGGAGCGCTNAGCCCAAGGATGGTCCGGGTGGCGGCGGTGACGTCGTCCTGCCGCATCAGGCTTTCGCCGATCAGGAAGGCGCGGGCCCCCGCGCGCGCCATGCGTTCGAGGTCGGCGTGGCTGTAGAGCCCGCTTTCGGCAACCAGCAAGCGGTCGGGGTCGACCTGACTGGCGAGGCCTTCGCCCACGTCGAGCGAGATTTCCAGCGTTTTCAGGTTGCGGTTGTTGATGCCCAGCAGCGGTGAGCGCAGCCGGTGGGCGCGCTCGAGTTCTTCGGCGTCGTGGACCTCGACCAGGACGTCCATGCCCCAGTCGAAGGCTGCAGCCTCCAGTTCAGCGGCCTGGCCGTCATCGAGGCAAGCCATGATTACCAGAATGCAGTCGGCCTCCAGCGCACGGGCCTCGGCGACCTGGTAGGGGTCGAGCATGAAGTCCTTGCGCAGGCAGGGCAGGTTCACGGCGGCCCGCGCCTGTCCGAGAAAGGCGTCATCGCCCTTAAAATACGGCACGTCGGTCAGCACAGACAGGCAGCTGGCCCCGCCGTCCTGGTAGGCTCGGGCCAGCGTGGCCGGGTCGAAGTCGGCGCGGATCAGGCCCTTCGACGGGCTTGCCTTCTTGATTTCGGCGATCAGCGCGTGGCGGCCGTCGCTGTGCGCGATGCGAAGCGCCTCGGCAAACCCCCGGGGTGCATCAGCAGCGCGCGCGGCCGCGTCGATGTCGGCGGGGCTGGTCTCGGCCTTTCGGGCGGCGATCCAGTCGCGCTTGTCTGTGCAGATGCGTTCGAGGACGTCGTCAGCCATTGGTGATCTCCACCAGTTGATCGAGCGCTGTGCGGGCTCTGCCGCTGTCAATGGCGTCCGCAGCCAGAGCGACGCCGGCGCGGATGTCATCGGCCTTGCCCGCGACACACAGGGCGCCGGCGGCGTTGAGCAGCACGATATCGCGGTAGGGCCCCGGGGTGCCGTCGAGCACTGCGCGCAGGGCCGTGGCGTTTTCTTCGGCCTCGCCGCCGCGCAGGGTTTCGATCTGCGCCTGCGGCAGGCCCGCGTCTTCGGGCGTGATGATGAAGGTGTTGATCCGTCCATCGCGGAGTTCGGCAACCCGCGTCTCCCCGCATGTGGTCATCTCATCGAGGCCTGAGCCATCGCTGTTGGCGCCGTAGACCACCCAGGCGCGCTCCGAGCCGAGCTCCTTGAGCACGCGTGCCAGCGGCTCTACCCACTGCGGCGCAAACACGCCGAGCAGCTGCATTTTCGCCCCGCCGGGGTTGGTCAGTGGGCCGAGCAGGTTGAAGACCGTGGGGATCTGCAGCTCCTTGCGCACCGGCATGACGTGGCGGATTGCGCCGTGGTGCCGCTGGGCGAATAGGAAGCCCACGCCGGCCTGCGCAATCGCCTGTTCGATCAGGGCGAAGTCAGCCTCAAGGTTCACGCCCAAGGCGGCCAGCACGTCGGCCGCACCGGATTTGGAGGTTGCCGCGCGGTTGCCGTGCTTGGCGACGGGGACGCCGGACCCTGCGAGCACGAAGGAAACGGCGGTTGAAATGTTGTAAGTGCCGGACTTGTCACCGCCGGTACCGCAGACGTCGATGGCGCCTTCGGGTGCGGCGACGCCGGTCATCAGCCCGCGCATGGCCCGGGCAGCGCCGGCGATTTCGCTCACCGCTTCGCCCTTGGTCTTCAGTCCCCACAGGAAGGCGCCGGCCAGTGCAGGCGAGACGTCGCCGGACATCATGGCGCGCACGGCGGCCTCGGCCTGTTCATCGGAGAGGTCCTGGCCATCGGCGATCTGGTTGAGCAGGCTGGTGAAGGGCAGCACGGGGGGGTTCCTTGGGGTAAGCAGGTTGGCTGAGAATTGTCGATGGGGCTTCGGATTCCGGGGCTCGGCGCGGTCACAGGCCTCAGGCCGCGGCAGCGGGCCAGTTGATCTGGTTATTGGCCGCCCGCGCGCTGTCGAGGAAGTTGCGCAGCATGGCGTGGCCGTACTGGGTTTCAATCGATTCCGGGTGAAACTGCAGGCCGTGGATCGGCAGATCGCGGTGGTTCATGCCCATGATCAAACCGTCCTCGGTCTCGGCGGTGACCTCGAAATGCTCGGGCAGGGAGGCGCGCTCGACCACCAGCGAGTGGTAGCGGGTCGCCTGGACGGCCTCGGGCAGGCCCTTGAACAGGCCCGTGCCAGCGTGCTGGATCGCAGAGAGCTTGCCATGACGCGGGGTCTCGCGGACCACCAGGCCGCCCAGCGCCTGTCCGATCGACTGGTGGCCGAGGCAAACGCCCAGCAGCGGCAGCCGCGCGCGAGCGGCCGCGCCCACCATGTCGAGGCAGATGCCAGCCTCATCCGGGGTGCAGGGGCCGGGCGAGAGGATCACGCCCTCCGGGCGCCGGTCGAGCACTTCGAGCGGGGTAATCTGATCGTTACGGACAACCTCGACCGCCGCGCCCAACTCACCGAGAAAGTGCACGAGGTTGTAGGTAAAGCTATCGTAGTTATCGATCAGAATGAACATGGGCAGAGTGTAGGCAAGCCGACAGGCGATGTCACGCGCCGGAAGCGCAGCCGCGACAGTCTTTTCATATGTGCTCCACACGCGGCTTATTTCCTTTGCGCTCAACACGCTTCGCTTTGAGCGCGGTGGAGTTCTTCGCTGAAACAAGGTTGCGCCGACCTTGTCTCGACCGCTTCGCGGTCTTCGCCAAGGCGTCGCGCATTTTCATTGAAAATGCGGAAANGACGTNAGGNCGCGTGCAGCGCGGCCTGTCCNTTTNNCTGCGCGGGGGAGATTTGTAAGCCGCGAAGCGGCGTCAAATCGAGCCCGCAACCCTTGGCCTCAGGCGGTGGAGATATCCGGAAACCGCTTCTGCAGCTTGGCCCAGTCATCGTCGGAAATCCGTACCATCGCCCGCGTGCCGTCTTCGTCATGCTTATGGCTGAGCACCTGACTGAATTCGTGCAGCCACGCCAGTGCGGCGCCCGCCGTATAAGGGATCAGAAGCTCAAGGTCCTGCTCGCCGTCCGAGAGCGCCGCATCAACGGTCTCCAGCACCGCGTCCAGCCCTGTCCCTGCCACGGCCGAGGTCCGCAGAACGGCAAAAGCGCGGTCATAGCCCGGGTCGTGCTCGGCTTCCGCCATGATTGCCGCTGAGCCCTCGCGGTCGACCTTGTTCCAGACCTCGATAATCGGCACCAGATCCACGAGCGTGTCGCCGCTCACCTTCTCTTCGATCGGTTCGTCGAGGTCCGGGTCGCGCGGNGGGTCTGTCACCGGCGGGGGCAGACGGTCGGGCGCCTCAGGCTGCTCGATCCGCCCCAGCGAGCGCAGCACATCGAGCACGTCCCGCTTCTGCGCTTCCCATTCCGGGTTGGAGGCATCACGTACGTGCAGGATCAGGTCAGCTTCGATCACCTCTTCCAGCGTCGCGCGGAAGGCATCGACCAGCTCGTGCGGCAGGTCGGAGATAAAGCCCACCGTATCCGCGAGCACCAGCTCGCGGCCACTCTCCAGCCGTAACCGGCGCAGGGTCGGGTCGAGGGTCGCGAACAACATATCCTTGGCGAGGATGTCCGCCCCGGTCAGGGCGTTGAACAGCGTCGACTTGCCCGCGTTGGTGTAGCCGACCAGCGCCACCACGTGCGCCCCCTGCCGCGCCCTNGCCGAGCGGTGTAGTCCGCGCGTCCGCCGCACNTCCTGCAGGTCACGCTTGAGCTTGTCGATCCGCTCCAGCAGCATCCGCCGGTCGAGTTCGAGCTGGGATTCACCGGGGCCGCCCATGAAGCCCGCCCCGCCGCGCTGGCGCTCAAGGTGGGTCCAGGACCGAACCAGCCGCGAGCGCTGGAAGGTCAGCGCCGCCAGTTCGACCTGCAGCCGACCCTCGCGGGTCTGTGCCCGCTCGCCGAAAATCTCGAGGATCAGTGCTGTCCGGTCCAGCACCTTCGCCCGGAGCTCGCGCTCGAGGTTGCGGTGCTGCACGGGTGTCAGCGTGGCGTTGAAGATGATGACGTCCGGGTGCTCGGCATCGATGCGTTCNCGCCACTGCGCCAGTACCCCAGTGCCGATCAGGGTCGAAGGGCGAATACTGGCGAGGTTGACCGTGGTCGCCGCCGTCACTTCCAGCCCGATGGCGCCGGTCAGCGACACAGCCTCCTCGAGCTTGTCCTCAGCCGTTCGCCCGATCGCGCGCGCAGCCGAGGCGCCACGCTCGCGGGGGAGCATGACGTTGATCACGAAGGCGGTTTCCTGATGGCGCTCTGATGCGTGCATCACAGCGACTTAGGCTGGTTTGGGCGTGCTTTCAATCCGGACAGAGGCTTATTCCGCGGGCGGAACAATGTCTTCCATCAGATTGACCGGCTGCGCCGGCATAATGGTCGAAATCGCGTGCTTGTAGACCAGTTGCACGTGTGCGTCCCGGCGCAGCANCACCGAGAAGTTATCGAACCAGGTCACAATCCCGGTCAGCTTTACGCCGTTGACCAGAAAGATCGTCACGGAAATCTTGTGCTTGCGGATGTGATTCAGGAAAACGTCCTGAACGTTCTTGTTTGCGTCGGCCATATTCTTGTTACCTCCCTGCCTCGTCCAAGCCGTGCAATCGCGCCTGGGCCGGGTTTGCTGTGGTTGTTCTTGTTATTCTTGAGCCGGACGCCGCAGCATCCCGCCAATTCTCAACTGTTANGTTAGGCCCTGANTCTGACCCGNTAGTGGTGGTGGGTCATCCTAGCCCACAATCCACTCTTGAGCGCGAAACACAGAAGCGTTTCACGCAAAGAGACTATGGGATAGGGCCAGCCTGAAAATCAAGCCAGCACCGTCGTATAAAACTGAATGTTCAAATTGTTAAGCGCTCTGAGGCTGTGGAAAACCCTCTAAACACGGCNCTGTTCGGCGACGTGGGCGGCAAAGCCATCGAGGATTTCCTGCACCACCGGCCCGGGTTCGCCTGTCCCGATCACCCGGCCATCGACGCTGCGCACCGGGCGGATCATGTTGCCCGAAGACGTCTGGAAGGCTTCATCGGCCGCGAACAGCTCNTCGAGCGTGAAGGCGCGTTCCTCGATCTGCCACTGGTGCTGCCCGGCCAAGGCGACCAGCGCCGTNCGCACAATACCGTTGAGAACGTGCCGGTCGGCGAGGTGCGTGCGAAGCACAACCCGGCCGCTGGCGNCATCGCGGCTGACCATCCAGGCATTGGCAGACGAGCCCTCGGTGACCTCACCCTGCGCGTTGATCATCCAGGTCTCGTAGGCCCCGGCTTCGGCTGCAGCCTGCTTGGCCAGCACGTTAGGCAGCAGCGAGATGCTCTTGATGTCCGGACGCGCCCAGCGCTCGTCTGGCCCGGTGATCACGTCGATCATCCGCGCCTCGCTCAGATCCTTGGGCACGGGCAGGTGCCGGGCGGTGACCACCAGCGCGGGGGGCACCGGCGTGGTGGGAAACTTATGGTCCCTCGGCGCCTCTCCGCGGGTCACCTGCACATAAACGAGGCCGTCGCGCACCCGGTTCAACCCCGCCACCCGGCGCCCAATCAGGCTCAGCGCCTTGCGATTCACGGGACGGTCAATGCGCAGCTCNGCCAGCCCCCGGTCGAGGCGATCCCAGTGCCAGTCTTCGTCGATGAAGGCCCCGGCGATCACCGGCACCACTTCGTAGANCCCGTCGGCAAACTGATAGCCGCGGTCNTCGATCCCGACCTGCGCGTGGGCGTGAGGGACGTAGCGGCCGTTGACGTAGGCGGTTCTGGGCATGGTCGGATTCCGTCTCTGCTTCGGTGTGCGTGTGTGTGTGAATCTGCGNGTGTGTCCGTGCGTNTGCGCTTGCGCGGGCAGGGCGTGCANAGCCTGTCTAGCAGGCCCCGAATGGGCGGGCTAGGTGTGCTCAAAGACCCGCGACGCGAAGGGGTCAAAATGCCTCAGCGGCCGTGGAGAAGTCACTGGGTCGGCAGCCCCGGCTGCAGGCAGCACTGGATCAGAAGACCCCGACGCCGACCGAGAACAGCTTCTCGGCCTTTTTCACGAAGTCCGAGTGCGAGAGCAGCACCACCCGGTCACCCTGCCGGATGATTTCTTCGGGCTTGGGGGGAATGAATGCCTCGTCGCGGACGATACCACCGACCAACAGCATGCCGGCTTTCTCGATCTTCTGCACCGTCTTGCCGGTGATTTCCGCGCCCTCGGCCGCCTCGATATCAAAAATCTCGCCGAAGCCTTCGCCGACTGAGTGCACGGCCCGAATCCGCCCCTGACGCACGTAACGCAAGATCGAGGACACAGTGATCAGCCGCGGGGAAACCACCACGTCGATGCCCAGCTGACCNACCAGCGAGGAAATCGACTGCCGGTTGACGATCGCCACCGCGCGTTCGGCCCCCAGCCGTTTGGCCTGNAGGGCGGCGAGGATGTTCAGCTCGTCATCGTTCGAGGCTGCAACCAGCGTCTCTGTCTTGTCCACGCCCGCCTCGGCCATCAGCTCGGCTTCGAGCGCGTCCCCTTGCAGCACAACGGTCCGGCTCAGGTGCTGGGCGGCGTACTTGGCCTGATCGTTGTCGACTTCAATCAGCTTGATCCGCAGNCTGGAATTCTGAGCCTCGAGCCGCTGGGCAAGGTTCAGACCAATGTTGCCGCCGCCCATGATCACCATGCGGCGGCCTTCCTGCTCTTCGTGGCCGAACAGCGCGAGCACGCGCTCGACCTGGTCCGCCTGCGCCACAAAATAGACCTCGTCGCCGGCCTGCAGCTTTTCCTCACCGGTGGGGATCAGCATGTCCGACCCCCGNGCCAGNACCAGAATGCGCATGCTCAGCTGCGGGAACAGGTCGGCCAGATGGTCGAGNGGGGTTTCGAGAATCGGGGTTTCATCAAGGCAGCGAACCCCGACGAACACCGCNTGTCCCTTGCCCATGGGAATCACTTCAAACGCGCCCGGTACGGCCAGCCGCCGCTGGATCGATTCAGCGACTTCGACCTCCGGGGCGATGATATGATCGATGGGCATGTGGTCGGCCTGGAACAGGTCNCGCCACTCGGGGCGCAGGTAAGTACCCTGCCGAACCCGGGCAATCTTCTTGGGCACCTGGAACAGGGTATGGGCGACCTGACAGGCGACCATGTTGATCTCATCGACCTGGGTCACGGCGATGATCAGGTNAGCATCGGCTGCACCGGCGCTCTTGAGCACGTCNGGNTGACCCGCGTGGCCGACGATCCCGCGTACGTCGAGATTNGTCGTCGCCGCAGCGATCAACGCCGGGTCAATGTCAATCATCGTGACATTGGTATCGAACCGGGACAGATACCGGGCGATGTTGGAACCAACCTGCCCGGCACCACAGACGATTACGCGCATGATGTTTCCCGCGCTCCGTTAAACGGTCTCAGACAGCCCCTGACGAGGCCTGCGTATCGCTGCCGCCGCCGCTGCCACCACTGGCCGGATCGGCGTCGGTCAAGCCGCCACCGGGACCGCCTTCAGGGCCGCCGTCGGGGCCAGCGCCAGCCTCGTCCTCTTCGGACTGGGCCAGCGCGCGCAGCTTGCGGTGCAGCGCCGAACGCTCCATGCCAACAAATTTCGCTGTTCGAGTGATGTTACCGCCGAAGCGCAGCACTTGCGCATCGAGATACTGGCGTTCAAAGGCCTCGCGCGCCGAGCGCAGGGGTAGGGACATGAGATCAGCAACCCCGGCACCGGACAGCACGGCCGGGCCTTCACTGGTGATATCGGGCGGCAGCATGTTCGGNCGCACGATCCGATCGCCCTCGAGCGGTGCCATGATCACGATCCACTCCATGACGTTGCGCAGCTGGCGCACGTTGCCCGGCCANGGGTAGGCCTGCAGCACCGCCAGCGCATCGCCACCTAGTTCCAGCGGCTCCTTGCGCGCCTCGGCCGTAAGCCGGTCGAGGAAGGACCGCGCCAGATCAGCGATATCCTCGGGGCGGCTGGCCAGCCCGGGGATTTCGACCTCGACCACGTTNAGGCGGTAGTACAGGTCTTCGCGGAACAAGCTTTCGTTAATCAGCGTTTTCAGGTCGCGATTTGTGGTCGAGATGATCCGGACATCCGCCCTGACTTCGGTGCTGCTGCCCAGCTGNGTCAGCGTTCCCCGGTGCAGGAACCGCGCGAGCCGCGCCTGAGCGTCGGGCGAGAGATCACCCACGTCATCGAGCAGCAGCGTGCCGCCGTCGGCCTGCTGGATCATCCCCATCATCGGTGGGCGCTGGCCGGTGCCGGCGTCGCCGAACAGCATGGCCAGACCTTCTTCACCGTCGAGTTCGAAGCACGGAACCTCGATGAACGGCTGGTCAGCGCGGTGGGACTGGTTGTGCATCATCCGGGCGATCAGGCCCTTGCCGGCGCCCGGTGGGCCGGAAATCATAAGGCGGCTGTTGGTCGGCGCCACCCGGTCGACGGTNTGACGCAGGGTCTGAATGGCGTGGCTGCCGCCGATCAGGTCGGTGTCTTCGCCTGCCTTCTGCCGCAGCACCGCGTTTTCGGCCTTCAGCGCCGAGGTCTCAAGCGCGCGCTGGATCAGGATCAGCAGCCGGTCGGTGTTGAAGGGCTTTTCGACGAAGTCATAAGCGCCCTGCTTGATCGCGCGCACGGCGGTCTCGATCGTGCCGTGACCGGACATCATGATCACCAGCGTCGAGGGAATGCTCTGCTGATATTCTTCGAGCAGGGCGATGCCATCGGNGGTCGAACCCTGCAGCCAGATATCCTGAAAAATCAGATCGGGGCGGGCTAGGCCCACCTGTCGACGGGCCTCGGCGTCACCATGCGCAGTCCGNACCCGGTAGCCCTCGTCCTCCAGAATGCCGCTGAGCAGCATGCGGATATCGGCTTCATCGTCTACGATCAGTATGTCGGCGGACATCAATCACCCAGTTAGTTGCTCGTGCATCGCCCCGAAATGCCGGTTGTGACCCCGGCCTGAGATGCCTGAATTAGCTATCGGCTCCAAATGTGGCTGCAATACCACAGTCAATTTGACGCTGCCAAGATAAACTCCTGTGACAGCCATGCCTTCTGGCCCCATCTAGCCTCATCCAGCCTCATCCGACCTCACCCAGCCGGCGCCGGGAAGATCATCTGAGCCTTGGCCCCGGGCAGGTCGTCCGGGCCGTCNCCGTTGCCCAGCAGCAGCTGACCGCCGTGGTCTTCCATAATCTTCTTGACGATNGCCAGCCCCAGCCCGGTGCCCTTCTCACGGGTCGTGACGTAGGGCTCGGCCAGCTTGGGCAGCAGGTCGGCCGGGTAGCCCGTGCCGTTGTCGTTGACNGTCAGCACCGTGGCACCCATGTCNGTNTGCTGCAGCGACACGCGGATCAGGCCGTCGCTNACGCTGCCATCGATGATCGAAGGCTGCAGCGCCTCGGCCGCGTTCTTGATCAGGTTGATCAGCGACTGCGAGACCAGCTGCGGGTCACAGACAACCTCGCGCGGCTCCANTCCGGTCAGATCCTCCAGCCGTACGCCCTCNAAGCTGTTGCCCTGNAGCGAGATCACGCGCCGGGCGATTTCCACCAGATTGTGGTCATCGACCCGCGGCGCCGGCATCCGCGCAAACGACGAGAATTCGTCCACCATGCGCGCGATGTCGCCGACCTGGGTGATGATGGTGTCGGTGCAGGTCTGNAACACCTCGGGGCTGTCCTCNATCTGCTTGAGATAGCGGCGCTTGAGCCGCTCAGCCGANAGCTGGATCGGGGTCAGNGGGTTCTTGATTTCGTGAGCAATCCGCCGCGCCACGTCCGACCAGGCGGCCTGTCGCTGGGCAGAGAGAAAATCGGTGATGTCATCGAAGGTCAGCACNTAACCGAGCANGCTCTCACCCTGCATTTCCGTGACCACCGTGGTCTGCAGCGTCCGCACTTTGCCGTCAGGGCGGGTGTAGAGCACGTCGTCGGCGTGCAGCGTCGTCGGCTCCATCTTGGCTCGGGCTAGCAGATCACCGAAGACCGGGAACAGCTCGGTCAGGCGGGTGCCAACGTGCTTTTCCAGNCGGAAGTCGACCAGCTTGTTGGCGCGCGGGTTAGGCAGGTTGATGCGAAGCTCGCTNTCGAGGCCGATNACCCCCCGCGAGACACCGGAGAGCACAGCCTCGGAGAAGCGACGGCGCAGGTCNGCTTCGTCGGTGGCCCGCAACAGCTCGATCTGCTGCGCCTCGATCTGGTTGGCCATGCCGTTGAAGGTGTGGGACAGGGTTGTCAGCTCATCCCCTGCAGCGTNGTCAGAGACCGATACCCGGGTGGACAGGTCGCCCGAACCCAGCCGGTCCGCTGCCCGCGTCAGCTCCAGCAGCGGCGTCGTCAGCCANAGCGCGAACCGCAGCCCGGCCATCCCGGCAACGATCACCAGCAGCAGCGCGACCACGAGGAACAGCAAGCCGAAAATCAGCCGGTATTGCTCGGCCGCACGCCCGAGGTTGGAGTAGCTCGATGCCGCTTCCTGGGTCTGTTCCACCCGGGCGACGACTTCCTCGAGCACTGGGATCGTGGCGAGCAGGTAGGTCTCGGCGAGATAGGGCGTATCCAGCGCGATCAGGATCGACAGATCGTCCGAACCCGGCAGGGAAATATCGATCCCGCGCTGGGCCAGCTGCGTGCCGGTTTCCCCGTCGATGGCTTCCGGGCGGATTTCCTGCGCCAGATCGAAGAACGACTGCGGGATGCTGCCCAGATCCTGATCCGCAGCGAGACCGGAAGTNATCAGCACCTGACCGTTGGCCTGAATGATGTTGGCACTGGAAAGGCTGCGCAGGCCGACCGCTTCGTCGATCAGCTGCTGCAGGTCGTCGGTATCGCTGGCGCTGGGGCCGAGGTCTTCGATCCGCTCTGCGACGCTGGAGGCCTGATAGTTGAGGCGCTCGCGGTGCTCTTCGAGATAGGCTAGCGCAACGTCGCGCGAGCTGTTGATGGCATCGCTCACAGCGCCGCCGAACCAGGTCTGAATGCCAAAGCCCAGCACCAGCACCGCCACCAGCGAGATCACCAGGGTTGGCAGGCTTGCNACGACGATCAGGAACAGCACCACGCGCCGGTAGACCTGCGTGCCCGAGAGCCGGGCGCGAATGTCGGTCCAGGTGTAGTAGCCCTGTACGGCGATGAAGGTCCCGAGTGCGACCAGAATNACCATGTCGAACCACAGCAGCGACACGATCCGGCCCAGCGGTCGGGTCGGGCTGAAACCACGCCACAGCTCGAACCCGGTCCACGCCAGTACCAGCAGCGAGACCACCGTCAGCGCCCCGACAAACAGCGTCAGCGTGCGGTTTCGGCCAACACCAACGACCATGCTGTCAGCCTGATCCGCGTCCGACCCGTCGTCGGCGCCAAGGTCTATTTTTGGTAAGGATNCTTCACTCATCGATGGGTCATCCACGCTTCATCGAGGTGTGATCCAGTCAGTCGTCTGGTCGTCGCAGGCCCCGGATCACCTCAATATCCAGATCCCGTATTTTCTTCCGAAGCGTGTTTCGGTTCAAGCCCAGCACTTCAGCGGCGCGGATCTGATTGCCGCGAGTGGCATCAAGGGTCTGCTCGATCAGGGGTTTTTCCACTTCCCGCAGGANACGGTTGTAAAGCCCGGCTGAGGGTAAACCATGCGTATGGGCCGAGAAAAAGGCGCGAAGGTGTTGATCCACGGCCTGACGCAGGGACGCGTGNGCGGTCTCGTTCTGCCCGGTGAGAGACCCTGCAAGCTCCTTCACCACCACGTCGGCGTCGATTTCGTTTTCCGAATAGAGCGCACAGATACGCCGGACGTTGTTTTCCAGCTCGCGAACGTTGCCCGGCCAGCGGTGCTTTTTCAGCTCGTCGAAGGCCTCGGCCGTGAACGACTTGTGCGGAAGGCCCTGGGCGGTGTTCTGGTCGACGAAGTGCCGGACCAGATCCGGGATGTCATCGAGCCGCTCGCGCAGAGGTGGNACCCGCACCGGCACCACGTTGATGCGGTAGAACAGGTCTTCGCGGAACAGTCCCGCCTTGACCGCCGCCGTTAGATCCCGGTGTGTCGCAGCGACGATGCGGACGTCTGCCTTGATCTTCTGGCTGCCACCGATCCGGGTGAACTCGCCTTCCTGCAGCACCCGCAGCAGCCGTGTCTGAGCCTCCTGCGGCATGTCGCCGATCTCGTCGAGGAACAGGGTGCCGTACTGGGCCTGGCTGAATTTGCCGTCAAAGCGAGAGTTGGCGCCGGTGAAGGAACCCTTTTCGTGGCCAAACAGCTCGCTTTCGATCAGCTCCTTTGGGATTGCCGCCATGTTGACGGCGACGAAGGGTGCCTCGCGGCGGCGGGAGAAGTCGTGCAGGGCGCGGGCGATCAGCTCCTTGCCCGTGCCGCTCTCACCGGTGATCAGGGCGGTCAGGTCGGTCTTCACCAGCCGGGCGATGACCCGGTAGATGTCCTGCATCGCCCCGGAGCGGCCGATCAGCGGCAGGCGGTCCAGCCGCCCGGTTTCGCGNTCTTCCTGGCGTTCTTTGAATTCCTTGGCCGCCGTGGCGCGCTGGGTCGGCTGGGCGAGGCCGCGCTCGACCGCGTTCAGCAACTCGGTCAGATCAAAGGGCTTGGGCAGGTATTCGAANGCGCCGCGGTCGGTCGCCTTCACCGCCGTCACCAGCGTGTTCTGCGCCGACATCACGATCACCGACATATCGGGCCGTACGGCCCGGATGCGCGGCACCAGCTCCAGACCATCACCGTCGGGCATGTGCACGTCCGTGATCACCAGATCACCGTCACCGGCCTGAACCCACTGCCATAGCGTTGAAGCGTTGCCGGTCGCGCGGACCCGATGGCCGNCCCGGCCAAGGGCNCGGGACAGCACGGCGCGGATCGCGCGGTCATCGTCAGCAATCAGAATTGTGGCGTTTGTCTGCAACATATTTAAGCATTTAGACCGAAACTTCGGGGAGGAAAAGCAAAAATGCTCAATACATAGGCAATTGTAGCCGAAAAACAGTTTTGCCCGGCTCGGACTCAAAGTCGACGAACCCGCCCATGTCGTCGGTCAGCTTGGAGACCAACGCCAGTCCGAGCCCCGTTCCACGTGCCTTGTTGCTGGTCACGAAGGGGTCGAACACGGTTTCTCCCAGCGCAGCCGGAATGCCGGGGCCGTTGTCGGTAATCATCAGATGAAGCGGCAATTCGACGCGTTCTCCGCTGCCGCCGGGCGACATGCGCGTTCCCAGACGGTAGCGGGTGGACAGGGTGACTTCCCCGCGCTCTTCGGGGACGGCCTCGCAGCTGTTTTTCACCAGATTGAGGACGATCTGGATCAGCGAGTCCTTGTGGCCGGCGACGAAGGGCAGCGAGGGGTCAAAGTCTCGCTTGAAGGTCACGCTCGCCCCGAAGCTGTTCTCGGCCAGCGTCAGGACATGGTTGAGCACCTCGTGGATGTTCACCGCTTCGGCGACGCTGCTCTCGAAGTTGCCGAAGACCTCCATGCGCTCGATCAGGCTGGAAATCCGGTCGACCTCCTCCTCGATCAGTGCGGTCAGCTGCCGGTCTTCTTCATCCTCGATGCTGAGGGAGAGCAGCTGGGCCGCGCCCTTCATCCCCGCGAGTGGGTTCTTGATTTCGTGGGCAAGCATGGCGCCCATCGAAGACATCGAGCGACCGGCGTTGATGTTGGTCAGCTGCTGGTCGAGCGTCGCCGTCATTCCGCGCGGGAGCAGGCTGATGATGACCGCGCCTTCTTCTTCGACGCGATTGAGCAGGGGCGAGACGTGGGCAGTGACGCTGTGCTCCCCGATTTTCGGGCTTTCCAGGTGGATATCGAACTCGCTGGCCGAGTTCTGCCGGTTGCGCGCGACGTCGATCAGGCTGATCAGCGGATTGTCGGCGGGCACGTAGTCGGTCAGGGGCGTGCCGTTGAGCACTTCGGCCGAGTGCTGCAGCAAATCCTCGGCCGCCGGGTTGGCGGCGCACACGCAGTTCGCCTGATCCACCACGATCACCGGGTGGGGCAGGCTTTCGAGGATAATGTTCGAAGACAGGGTCATGGGTGACGCCCCTTTGTCGTCAGGCCGCGATGGCCAGCGCCGGGGTGTCCGGCACAGTGATTCCGTCGCCTTCAACGGCTCCGGCTTCGATGAAAAATGCGTGGACGACGCCGATCATCTGCGCCGGGTCATCTGTGGTGTTGGCAGCCTTTCGGTAAGCCGCAGCCTTGTCGATGCCGACAAGCGCCGAGGAAACGTGCTTGCGCACCTGCCGTAGCCCGTGGGCTGTGCCGTGGTAGGACAGCATCCGGTCGATCAGAGTGCAGAGCTGTGCGCTGCGCGTCGCGGCGTCTGGCGCCTTCCTCGGTCGGCGGCCGGCGAGGTGGTCCACGGTCTGATCGATGAGCCAGGGCCGATCCTGCGCGCCGCGCCCGATCATCACTCCCGATGCGCCTGACTGCGCCAGCGCGCTGTCGGCATCCTCGCGGCTGCAGATATCGCCGTTGACCAGCACGGGCAGCGTGGTGGCCTCGACCACTGCGCCCACGCGGTTCCAGTTCGCCTGCCCCTTATAGAACTGGCAGCGGGTGCGGCCGTGGACGGTTATGCCGTCCAGTCCAGCCCGTTCAGCCAGCGCGGCCAATTCGGGGGCATTTAAGCTGTCGTCGTCCCAGCCCAGCCGCATCTTGACCGTCAGAGGAACGTCGATAGCGGCCCGCACCGCATCAAAAATCGCCCCGCACAGGGCCTCATCGCGCATCAGTGCTGAGCCGGAAGCCTTGTGCACGACCTTGCGCGCCGGGCAGCCGAAGTTGAGGTCGATGGTGTGGGCGCCGCGGCCCTCCATCATCCGTGCGGCTTCTGCGATCAAACCCGGTTCCGTGCCGGCGAGCTGGACAATGATGCCGGGCTCGTCATCGATGGCCTGGTTGAGCTTGCGGCTGTCCTTGATCTCCCGAATCGCGGCCTCCGAGGCAATCATCTCGGTCACGACCTGCCCCTGACCGAGGCTGCGGATGTGATCACGGAAGGGGCGGTCGGTCACGCCCGACATGGGCGCGAGCAGCACTCGATCGCGCCAGCCCAATCGGGTCAGGCGCGCATCCTGCTGTGACCAATCACGGGCGGTATCGCTTTTCATGTCCGATGAACTAGGCGAGGGGTCGCTTTCCTGCAACGACTGGTTTATATTATGCGCAACATTTGAGCATTTCCGGGCTGTTTCCTCGGCCCTTAACGACCCGATTTCAGAGACTTATTCAGAGGCCCAGCGCCATGTTTGCCCGTCGGCTGACCCAACTTGCCCGCATTTACCTCATCCCCGCCGTCTTCGCGGCGGCTTGCCTGTACTTCATCTTCCACCTGATCACCGGAGAGCGTGGCTTCCTCGCTTACCTCGCCATCAGCAAGGAGCTGGATACCGCGCAGGCCATGCTGTCGGACCTGCAGCAGGAACAGCGCGCGCTCGAACGGGACGTGGCCCTGCTACGCGATACGCCGGTGGATCTGGATATGCTCGAGGAGCGGGCGCGGATCGAGCTGGGATACGTCCGTCAGGACGAGATGATCATCGTCTACGATGGGGGTAAATAACCAACTTATGGTTAATCAATAAATAACTGTTTTTTTACAGTTATTTAAGTCTGATTGTTTTTCGCGAAAATACCGGTATTTTGGTGGCGTAGATCCCTATTCCCCAAAAGACGGAAACCGGCCATGGCGACCACAGCGCGCAAAACCAGCAAACGCGCTTCGAACAAGCAGTTCGATAACGACCAACTGACCACGTTTTACAAGGACATGCTGCTGATCCGCCGCTTCGAGGAGAAGGCAGGCCAGTTGTACGGCATGGGCCTGATCGGCGGCTTCTGTCACCTGTATATCGGGCAGGAGGCTGTCGTCGTCGGCATCCAGCACGAGCTGGAGACGGGCAGGGACAGCGTGATCACCGGCTATCGCGACCATGGGCACATGCTCGCCACCGGGATGGACCCTGACGGCGTTATGGCAGAGCTCACCGGGCGCGAGGGCGGCTATTCTAAGGGCAAGGGCGGATCGATGCACATGTTCTCGACCGAAACCCGCTTCTTNGGTGGTCACGGCATTGTTGCGGCGCAGGTTGCGCTGGGGGCCGGTCTGGCCTTCGCTCACAAGTACAACGACGACGGCGGGATTGCGGTTGCCTACTACGGCGATGGTGCCGCCAATCAGGGGCAGGTGGCCGAGACCATGAACATGGCCTCGCTGTGGCAGCTGCCGATCCTGTTTGTCTGCGAAAACAACCGTTACGCCATGGGCACGTCGACCGAGCGTGCGGCGGCGGTGACGGACTACGCGGCGCGCGGCAAGCCCTACGGCATTCCCGGCGCCCGGGTCGACGGCATGGATGTCGAGGCGATGGCGACCGAAGCGGGCAAGGCGATCAAGCACGTCCGCTCGGGCAAGGGGCCGTTCGTGCTGGAGGCCATGACCTATCGCTATCGCGGGCATTCGATGTCCGACCCGGCCAAGTACCGGACCAAGGAAGAGGTGCAGAAGTACCGCACCGAGCAGGACCCGATCGAGCGCCTGCGCGAAAAGCTGCTCGGCGATGGCATCACCGACGAAGCCGCGCTCAAGGCCATCGACAAGGATGTTAAGGCCGTGGTCGCCAAGTCCGCTGACTTCGCCCAGTCCTCCCCCGAGCCGTCACCCGACGAGCTCTACACCGACATTACCATTGCAGCAGCCTGAAACGGGGAGAGCAGACGATGACCGTAGATATCCTGATGCCCGCCCTGTCCCCCACCATGGAAGAGGGGACGCTTGCCAAATGGCTGGTCAAAGAGGGCGACAGCGTTGCCAGCGGCGATGTGATCGCNGAGATCGAAACCGATAAAGCGACCATGGAGGTCGAAGCCGTCGACGAGGGCGTGATCGCACAGCTGCTCGTTGCTNAAGGCACCGAAGGCGTGGCGGTGAACGCCGTGATCGCAGTGCTGGCCGAAGAGGGGGAAGACCCCGCCGCCGCCTCTGCTGCAGCGCCCGCACCCGCGCTNGTGCCTTCGACCGAAACAGCCCCCGAAACTACGCCTGAGACCACCCCGGCGGTGGCACAGGCGCCGATCGAGGTCGTGCAGCCCGAGCCCGAGTGGGACGGCGCCATGGTCGAGACCACCGTGCGCGAGGCTCTGCGTGACGCCATGGCCGAGGAGATGCGCGCCAACGATCGCGTGTTCCTCATGGGCGAGGAAGTCGCCGAGTATCAGGGCGCCTACAAGGTCAGCCAGGGCCTGCTCGATGAATTCGGCGCGCGTCGGGTGATCGACACACCGATCACCGAGTACGGCTTTGCCGGGGTCGGTACCGGGGCGGCCATGGCCGGCCTGCGGCCGATCGTCGAGTTCATGACCTTCAACTTCGCCATGCAGGCGATCGACCACATCGTTAATTCGGCCGCCAAGACGCTGTATATGTCCGGCGGCATGATTTCTTCGCCGATCGTGTTCCGCGGTCCCAACGGAGCCGCCGCCCGGGTCGCCGCCCAGCACTCGCAGTGCTACGCGGCCTGGTACGCCCATGTCCCAGGGTTGACCGTGGTCTCGCCTTACAGCGCCGCCGACGCCAAGGGCCTGCTCAAGTCCGCGATCCGCAGCCCTAACCCGGTCGTCTTCCTCGAAAACGAGTTGCTCTACGGCCAGAAATTCGACGTCCCGGACAGCGACGACTGGACCGTGCCCATCGGCAAGGCCCGCGTCGTGCGCGAAGGCACCGACGTCACCATCACGGCCTTCTCGATCATGGTTGGCAAGGCGCTGGAAGCGGCAAAGATGCTGGAAGAGCAGGGGATTTCGGCAGAGGTCATCGACCTGCGCACCATCCGACCGCTGGATACGGAAACCATTCTCGCGTCGGTCCGCAAGACCAACCGGCTGGTGACGGCTGAAGAGGGCTGGGGCCAGCACGGGATCGGCGGCGAGATTGCTGCACGGGTGATGGAGCAGGCCTTCGACCACCTCGACGCGCCCGTGGGTCGGGTCTTTGCCAAAGACGTGCCGCTGCCCTACGCCGCGAACCTCGAAAAAATGGCGCTGCCGGGGCCGGACGACATCGTCGCCGCCGTGCGCGCTGCCACGTATCAGGAGGCCTGAGCCATGTCCGTCGATATTCTGATGCCAGCGCTGTCGCCCACCATGGAAGAAGGCACGCTGGCCAATTGGCTGGTCAAGGAAGGCGACAGCGTTGCCAGCGGCGATGTCATCGCCGAGATCGAGACCGATAAGGCGACCATGGAGGTCGAGGCCGTCGATGAAGGCGTTGTCGCCAAGCTCATCGTTGCTGCCGGTACCGAAGGCGTGGCGGTGAATGCCGTCATTGCCGTCCTCGCGGAAGAGGGCGAAGACCCCGCCAGCGTTCAGCCCGGCGGCGGCGGTGCGCCTGCGCCTGCGCCCGTACCTGAGCCCGCGTCTGCACCTGCATCTGNGCTCGCAGCCGCTGCANCTGAANAGGCACCCNTTGCCCCTGCGGCACCGGTCGCGACGCCTGCTGCCAGCGGTGACCGTGTTCTCGCTTCGCCCCTCGCCCGCCGTCTGGCATCCCAGAACGGGCTGGATCTGTCGGCCATCGGCGGCAGCGGCCCGAACGGCCGCGTCGTCAAGCGCGACATCGAAGCGGCCATCGCCAGCGGCGGGGCAAAGGCTGCCCCTCGGGCCGCAGCCTCTGCGCCGTCTTCAGCCGCAGCCGGGCAGCCCATGCCTGCCGGCGCNGGCCCGGACCCGCGCAAGATCGCGGCANAGCTGGATATGGCCTACGAGGAAATCCCGGCGAACAACATGCGCAAGACCATCGCGCGCCGTCTGGTCGAGGCCAAGCAGACCGTACCCCACTTCTACCTCACCGTTGACATCGAGCTGGACGCGCTGCTCGCTCTTCGCGGCCAGATCAACAAGGCCGTGCCGGAAGGCGTGAAAATTTCGGTCAACGACATGATCATTCTTGCTTCTGCCAAGGCGCTGATGGACGAGCCGGACACCAACGCCAGCTGGGCGGGCGATGCCGTGCTGAAGTACGCTTCAGCCGACGTCGCGGTGGCCGTGGCAACCGAGAACGGCCTGATCACCCCGGTGATCCGCGACGTGCAGACCAAGGGCCTGCCCGAGATCAGCGCAGAGATGGTCGACCTCGCCACCCGCGCCCGCGAGGGTCGGCTGAAGCCGCACGAGTATCAGGGCGGTACCTTCACCATCTCCAACCTCGGCATGTTCGGCATCCGCGAATTCGCCGCGGTGATTAATCCGCCCCACGGTGCCATTCTCGCCGTCGGCAAGGGGGAGAAGCGACCGGTCGTGCGCACCACGGACAAGGGGGATGAGCTCGCCATCGCCACGGTCATGTCGGTGACGCTGTCCTGTGACCACCGTGTGGTCGATGGCGCAGTCGGCGCCCGCTGGCTCAATGCCTTCCAGCAAAGGCTGGAAAACCCGCTCTCGATGCTGCTGTAACCGGAGACCCAAGCATGGCTGACACAAATTTCGACGTCGTTGTCATCGGCGGTGGTCCCGGGGGCTATGTCGCCGCCATCCGCGCAGCGCAGCTGGGCCTCAAGGCCTGCGTGGTCGAACGCGAGCACCTCGGCGGCATCTGCCTGAACTGGGGCTGTATTCCCACCAAGGCGCTGCTGCGCTCGGCAGAGGTCGGGCACCTGATCCAGCACGCCGCCGATTTCGGCTGGTCGGCGGAGAACGTCAGCTTCGATCTCGGTAAGATCGTGCNGCGCTCGCGCAAGGTCGCAAAACAGCTGAGCCAGGGCGTGTCGTTCCTGCTCAAGAAGAACAAGGTTCCCGTGATTTCGGGCAGCGGCAAGCTCGCCGGTAAGGGCAAGGTCGAAGTCACCGACAAGGACGGTAAGACCAGCACTCTGAACGCTGAGAACATCATCCTTGCCACCGGGGCACGAGCACGGGTGCTGCCCGGGCTGGAACNCGACGGCAAGCTGATCTGGACCTACCGCGAAGCCATGGTGCCCGNGAGCCTGCCCAAGTCGATGATCGTTGTTGGCTCGGGTGCCATTGGCATCGAATTCGCGAGTTTTTACAATGATTTAGGCGTTGAGGTTACGGTCGTCGAAGTCGTCGACCGCATTCTTTCGGCAGAGGACGAAGAAATCAGCGCACTGGCGCACAAGGCCTTCGAGAAAGCCGGGATCCGGATCATGACTTCGGCCAANGTTACTGGGGTCAAGAAGGCCAAGGAAAGCCTGATCGCCACCATCGAGCTGGCCGACGGCAAGACCGAGAGCCTGACCGCAGACCGGCTGATCTCGGCCGTCGGCATCGTCGGCAACGTCGAAGAGCTGGGGCTTGAAGGCACNAAAGTGCGGGTCGAGCGTAGCCATATCGAAGTCGACGGCTTCGGTGCNACCGGTGAGCCGGGGGTCTGGGCGATCGGCGACCTGACCGGTGCGCCTTGGCTGGCGCACAAGGCCTCCCACGAGGGCATTCTCGCGGTTGAGACCATCGCCGGGGTCAAGGGGCTGCACCCCCTCGACCCTGCGTCGATCCCGGGCTGTACCTACGCGCGGCCACAAGTCGCATCAGTGGGTCTGAGTGAGGCCAAAGCCAAGGCTGCCGGGCGCAAGGTTCGCGTCGGCCGCTTCCCGTTCATGGGTAACGGCAAAGCCATCGCGCTGGGCGACCCTGAAGGCCTNGTCAAAACCGTGTTTGACGCCGATACAGGCGAGCTCCTCGGTGCCCACATGATCGGTGCGGAAGTGACGGAGTTGATCCAGGGCTTCGGGATCGCCAAGTCGCTGGAGACAACCGAAGAAGACCTGATGCACACGGTGTTCCCGCACCCCACCTTGTCAGAAATGATGCACGAGTCCGTGCTTGACGCTTACGACCGCGCGCTGCACTTCTAGCGCGACCCCGCGCTGGACTTCTAGCGCGACCCGCCCAAAGGAGACGACATGAGCGACCCGCTCCGCCATCCGGAGAAAGCCCACCGGCCCGACAGCNCCCCCCAGCCGAAGAAACCGGACTGGATCAGGGTCAAGGCGCCGACCTCGGCCGGGTACAAGGAAACCCGGGAGATCATGCGCTCGCTGTCGCTGTCGACCGTGTGCGAGGAAGCGGGCTGTCCCAACATCGGCGAGTGCTGGTCGAAGAAGCACGCCACCATGATGATCATGGGCGAGGTTTGCACCCGCGCCTGCACCTTCTGCAATGTCGCCACCGGCAAGCCCGGCGCGCTCAACCCCTTCGAGCCGACCAACGTTGCCCAGGCGGTCAAGTCACTGGGGCTGAGCCACGTTGTCATCACCTCCGTCGACCGCGATGATCTGGACGACGGCGGGGCGGGGCACTTTGCCGAAACCATTCTGGCGGTGCGCGAAGCCTCCCCGGAGACAACGATAGAGGTGCTGACCCCGGATTTCCTGCGCAAGCGTGATGCGTGGAAGGTCGTGGCCGACGCCAAGCCGGACGTGTTCAACCACAATCTTGAAACCGTCCCCGGGCTCTACGCCGAAGTGCGGCCCGGCGCGCGTTACTTTGAATCGCTGCGCCTGCTCGCACGGGTCAAGGAGCGTGACCCGCTTGCTTTCACCAAGTCCGGGATCATGGTCGGCTTGGGTGAGAAGAAAATGGAAGTGGCGCAGGTCATGGATGACCTTCGCGCTGCCGACGTCGACTTCCTGACCATCGGCCAGTACCTGCAGCCTACGCCCAAGCACCACGCGGTCGAGGCCTTCATCACCCCCGATGAGTTCCGCGAATACGAAACCATGGCCTATGGCAAAGGGTTCCTGATGGTTTCCGCTACGCCGCTGACCCGATCCTCCTACCACGCCGGAGAGGACTTCGAACGCCTGCGCGCCGCGCGCCAGTCCAAGGCGGCCTGAAGCCCATGCCAGTGGTCGAACAAACCCGCGTGGTGCCATTCCGAGCCGAGCAGATGTTCGACCTCGTCACCGACGTCAAGCACTACCCCGAATTCCTGCCCTGGTGCGTCGCCGCGCGCATCCGCGAGCAGTCCGACGCGCATATGATCGCCGACCTGGTGATCGGGTTTCAGGTGATCCGCGAGCGCTTTACCTCCGATGTCCGCTTCGACCGTGCCGCGCTCAGGGTTGATACGGCGCTGGTCGACGGCCCGTTCCGGCATCTGACCAACAAGTGGCGGTTCCGCGACCTGCCCGACGGCAAGGGCTGCGAGATCGAGATTCACGTGGATTTTGCCTTCCGCAGCGCGCTGCTGCAGCGACTGATCGAGCCTCTGTTCGAAGAGGCACAGAAGCGGATGATCGGCGCCTTCGAAAAGCGCGCCCGGGCGATCTACGGTGCTGCGGGTGGCGGTGCAGGGTCGAGTGCGTCCAGCACCAGCCCCAAGGCTTCCGCCACGGTCTGAGTGCGCACCGCTTCGCGGTCCCCGGGAAAATCGAACACGCGCGCCTGCTCGGTCCCGTTCGGTCCGGACAAGTGCAGGTAAACCCGCCCCACGGGTTTGTCGGGGGTGCCGCCACCCGGTCCGGCGACGCCTGTGACCCCTAGTCCGATATCGGCGCCCAGCTGCTCCCGCACCGCGCCGGCCATCACGGCGGCGACTTCGGCAGAGACCGAACCGTGCTCGATCATGGTGTCCTTGGGCACGCTGAGCAGGCCTTCCTTGGCCTCGTTGGCGTAGGCGATGATCCCGCCATCGAAGACGGCCGACGAACCTTGCTGGGCCGTGATTGCGGCCGTGATCATGCCGCCGGTACAGCTCTCACCCACGGCCAGCCGCAGGCCTGCGGCCTGACAGATGGCGATCAGCCGCCGTGCGGCTGCAGCGATGGCGATGGCCTGCGGGTCCGTCACGGTGCTGTCGGCAGCTGTAGGGTGACGGTCGCCTGCGCAGCGATGCCTTCACCGCGCCCGGTGAAGCCCAGCCCCTCGGTGGTCGTTGCCTTGACCGAAATCCGGCCCGGTTCCAGCCCGGTCAGCGCCGACAGGCGCGCGCGCAGGTCGTCCCGCCGGGGTCCGATTTTCGGCCGCTCGCAGATCAGCGTCAGGTCGAGGTGAACCAGCCGTCCCCCGGTGGCTCTGATCAGGCCGAGGGCGTGTTCGAGGAATACCGTGCTGTCCGCACCCTTCCACTGTGGGTCCGAAGGCGGAAAGTGGTGGCCGATATCACCCTCAGCGAGGCCGCCGTAGATGGCGTCGGTCAGGGCGTGCAGGGCGACGTCGGCGTCCGAATGCCCCTTGAGCGGACGCTCGCCCGGGAACGTGACCCCGGCGAGAACCAGCTCGCCGTCTTCCCCCGCTTCGCCAAAGGCGTGGACGTCGAAGCCGAAACCGGTCCGGGTCTCCATTGCGGGTGCAGCCGGCGCAGGTGCGGGCGCCGCTGTGGCAGAACCCAGCAGGCTTTCGAGGCTTCCTGCGTCGGATTGGAAGGTCAGCTTCATCAGCCGTTCAGCCCGGGGCAGGGTCATCAGCTCGACCCTGCCGCCTGCGGCCTGATACAGCGTCGCGTCGCAGGTAAAGGCCGTCTCCTGCTGGCGCTGGTGGGCGTCGAGGATGGCGGTGAAGGCAAAGCCCTGCGGGGTCTGCATCCGATAGAGGCCGCTGCGGTCGATCGGATCCAGCGGGGCATCTGGGCGGGTGCTGCGCACGACGGTATCGGCGGCCGGGATGGCCGCGCTGAGCCCCCTCGGATGTTGGCTGCTGCCGTCATCGAGGGCTTCCAGCCGGGCCGCCATGGCGTCGATATCGCCGGGCAGCAGTCCGGGCCGGGCGGCATCGTGGATCAGCACCCGCGCAGGCGCTTCGTCACCGCTGAGGTGTTCGAGACCGAGGCGAACGGTATCCTGCCGCTGGGCGCCGCCCAGCACGATGTCGAGGATCTTGTCGGTCTCAACGCCTTCCACGAGTTCGACCACGGCGTCCATGGTCTGTTCGGAGACCATGATTACAATGTGGTCCACGGACGCGGCGGCGATCATGGCGTCGAGCGACCACATCAGCACCGGGCGCCCCTGCAGCCGGGTCAGAACCTTGGGTGCATCAGGGCCGAAGCGGGTCCCGCTTCCGGCAGCCAGTAGCAGGGTGGCGCAGCCCACGGCGGCGGTCTCGCGTGTCTAGGCGCCGGTGTGGAAGCAGCCAAAGCCGGGGTATTCGGCGGCGACCCCCAGCTCCTCTTCGATCCGCAGCAGCTGATTGTATTTGGCGACCCGGTCCGAGCGTGACAGCGAACCGGTCTTGATCTGGCCGCAGCCGGTCGCCACGGCGAGATCGGCGATGGTCGTGTCCTCGGTCTCGCCCGAGCGGTGTGACATGACGGCGGTAAAGCCGTTCCGGTGGGCCATGTCGACGGCTTCGAGGGTCTCGGTCAGCGTCCCGATCTGGTTGACCTTGATCAGGATCGAGTTGCCGACGCTGTCGCGAATGCCGCGCTCCAGCCGCGCCGGGTTGGTAACGAACAGGTCGTCACCGACCAGCTGCACCTGCTTGCCCGCCTTGCCGGTCAGATAGGCCCAGCCTTCCCAGTCGTCCTCGGCCAGCCCGTCTTCGATCGAGCGGATCGGGTAGGCGGCGGACAGTTCGGCGAGGTAGTCGGCCATCTCGGGCGAGGACAGGCTGCGGCCTTCGCCGTCGAGCCGGTACTGACCGCCCTCAAAGAATTCCGTCGAGGCTACGTCGAGTGCCAGACAGACCTGCTCGCCCGGCCGGTAGCCCGCGGTCTCGATCGCCTTCATCACGAAGTCCAGACCGGCCTTGGTGCTGTCGAGGTTCGGCGCGAAGCCACCCTCGTCGCCGACGTTGGTGTTGTGGCCGGCGTCCTTGAGTAGCTTGCGCAGCGCGTGGAAGATCTCAGCGCCCCAGCGCAGTCCTTCGGAGAAGCTCTCTGCCCCGGCGGGCATGACCATGAATTCCTGGAAATCGACCCGGTTGTCGCCGTGGGCGCCGCCGTTGATGATGTTCATCATCGGCACCGGCAGGCGCTTGGCCATGCGGCCGCCCAGGTAGCTATAGAGCGGCAGGCCGACGGACTCGGCCGAAGCCTTGGCCACCGCCAGCGACACGCCAAGGATGGCGTTGGCGCCCAGACGGCCCTTGTTCGGGGTGCCGTCGAGGTCGATCAGGGCGCGGTCGATGAACACCTGCTCCATGGCATCCAGTCCGGCGACGGTCTCGAAAATCTCGGTGTTGACCGCATCGACGGCGTCGCTGACGCCCTTACCGCCCCAGGTGTCCCCCCCGTCGCGCCGCTCGACGGCCTCGTGAATCCCGGTGGAGGCGCCGCTGGGAACCGCCGCGCGGCCCATCGAGCCGTCTTCGAGCAGCACGTCGACTTCAACGGTCGGGTTGCCGCGGGAATCGAGGATCTGGCGCGCAAGAACGTCGAGGATGGCGGTCGATGACATAGGTCTGATTTCTTTCTGAATTCGGGCGGGGGCCGATGCGGTAGGGCGGTTCTGTCCTGCCCGTGTGCTGGGACGGCACCGCGCGTTAAACTGCAATTTGTCTAATCTTTTCAGGCAGCTCTTCCTAGTGCCACCGGAGCATAGAAGCGCCCGCCGGGAGGCATAACACCCCCTATACGGCTTACAATCACTATTTGCCGGGTTACCAGAAGACTAGACGAGGCGGCTTTGGGTGACGGCGGCGTTGATGAAGGAGACGAACAGGGGGTGCGGCTCGAACGGGCGGGATTTCAGCTCCGGATGGAACTGAACCCCCACAAACCACGGGTGTTCGCTTTCTGGCAGTTCGATGATTTCTGGCAGGCGCTCGTCTGGCGACAGGCCTGAGAACACTACGCCGGCTTTTTCCAGCTCGGTGCGGTAAGTCGGGTTGACCTCGTAACGGTGGCGGTGACGCTCACTGATCATCTCTTGTCCGTAGATGTCCGCAACGCGGGTCCCGGCGGAGAGTTTGCAGTCGTAGGCGCCCAGACGCATGGTGCCGCCCAGATCGTCATCGTCGCTGCGGCGTTGGATATCGCCGTCGCGCTCCCACTCGGTCATCAGGCCGACAACCGGCTGGTTGGTCGCGCCGAATTCCGAAGAGGCTGCGTTTTCGATGCCGGCAAGGTTCCGCGCCATTTCCAGCACTGCCATCTGCATGCCGAAGCAGATACCGAAGTAGGGGATCTGCCGCTCCCGCGCATGCCGGACAGCGGCGATTTTGCCGCTCGACCCGCGCTCGCCGAAGCCGCCGGGCACCAGAATGCCGTGGACGCCGGAGAGGTGCAGTTCGGGGTCTTCTTCCTCGAAAATCTCCGAATCGATCCAGCGCATCTCGACCTTGGCGTTGTTGGCGATGCCGCCGTGGGTCAGCGCTTCGGCCAGCGACTTGTAGGCGTCGAGNAGGTTCACGTACTTGCCGACCACGCCGATGGTGACCTTGCCCTCGGGCTCGGTCACGCGCTTGACGACTTCCTGCCATCGGCTCAGGTTTGGCTCCGGGCTGGTCAGGTTGAAGTGACGCAGGACTTCGCGGTCCAGCCCCTCTTCGTGGTAGCTCAGCGGCACACGGTAGATGCTATCGACGTCCAGGGCCTGGATCACCGCNCTCTGATCGAGGTTGCAGAACAGTGCGATTTTGGCGCGCTCGTTTTCCGGGATCTCGCGGTCGGCGCGGCAGAGCAGAATATCAGGGTGAATGCCCACGGACTGCAGTTCTTTGACNGAGTGCTGGGTCGGCTTAGTCTTCAACTCGCCGGCTGCAGCGATGTAGGGCACCAGCGTCAGGTGCAGGAACAGCGCGCGCTCGCGGCCCAGCTTGTATCCCAGCTGGCGGATGGCCTCGAGGAAGGGGGCGCCTTCGATATCGCCGACCGTACCGCCAATCTCGCAGATCACGAAGTCCTCGCCGTTGAGATCGGCAAGCGCGAAATCCTTGATGGCGTTGGTGACGTGGGGGACGACCTGTACGGTTGCGCCGAGGTATTCGCCCTTCCGCTCCTTGGNGAGGATGTCGGANTAGATCCGGCCGGTCGTGACGTTGTCAGACTGCAGCGCCGATACCCCGGTGAAGCGTTCGTAGTGTCCCAGATCAAGGTCGGTCTCAGCCCCGTCGTCGGTCACGTAGACCTCGCCGTGCTGGTAGGGGCTCATGGTGCCCGGATCGACGTTGAGATAGGGGTCGAGTTTGCGCAGGCGGACTTTAAATCCGCGCGCCTGCAGCAGGGAGGCAAGCGCAGCACTCGCCAGGCCTTTGCCCAGCGAGGAGACCACGCCACCGGTTATGAAGATATACCGTGTCATGGGCGTTTTTTATGCGCATAACGTTATAGGGACGCAAGAAGAGTCTCGTCCCGTTTGCGACGTGCAGCCGTGCTGTTACTGCGGATCAGTTGTGGCTGTGTCCGTGGCAGCACTATTTTCGACGGCGGCACNACCCTCAGAGCCCGCATNGGCGGGGGTTTCTGCCGCTGCCGGGGCCGACTCGTCAACGGAAATGTTCGGATCGAACAGCAGGTTCGAGGTGTCCGCGCCAGAATTTTCTCCACTCGCCGCAGCGCCGTCGTCGAAGACGATCGGGTTAAAGGCCGCCGAATTGTCGATTTCGCCTGCTGGAGTCGTCAGNCCCAGCGTGTTGGAAATGAAACCACCGGAGGAGCCGTAGCCGCCTGCAAGGATGCCCTGAGCGAGGCTGACCAGCATGAAGGCCGCCGCCAGCCCGGAGGTTGCCCGGGTCAGGAAGCTGGCCGAGGCCCGCGTCTGCAGCAGGGAGCTGGCGTCACCGCCGCCTGCACCCGCGAGGCCGAGACCGGAATTGTCAGTCTGCTGGATCAGTACAATCGCGATCAGCGCGAAGGCAACCAGAACCTGAATGGACAAAAGCAAGCCGATNATCATGCTGCAAACTCATCTGTCTTGTCGTTTCAATGGCGTAGGTAGGACAACCCGCGCCAGAATGGAAGGGCAGAGCGCATTCAGGCGTTCATGGCAGCCGTGATAATCCCCAGAAAATCGTCAGATTTCAGGCTCGCGCCACCCACCAGCGCGCCGCCTACCTCNTCGGCGGCAAAAACGTCGTCGGCGTTGGCGGCTTTGACCGAGCCACCGTAGAGGATGAAGGTCTCGGCCAGCGCAGGGCGGTGCTCGCGCAGCCAGGCGCGGATCATGCGGTGCATCGCGGAGATATCNTCNCGGGTGGCGACCTTGCCGGTGCCGATGGCCCAGACCGGCTCATAAGCGATGGTGATGGCGTCACCGGATAGGCTTTCCGGTAGGCCTGCGGCAAGTTGGCGGCGGACCACGGCTTCGGCCTGCCCGGCTTCGCGTTGTTCAAGGGTCTCGCCCACGCAGAGGATCACGCCGATCCCCGCCTGCATGCCAGCGGTGACCTTGGCCAGCACCTGNGCNTCAGTCTCGCCGTGGTTCGTGCGNCGTTCGGAGTGACCGACGATAACACCGCGNGCGCCGAGGTCGACCAGCATGGCCGCCGACACGTCGCCGGTATGGGCGCCGTTAGGGTGGGGCGAGCAGTCCTGTCCCCCGACAAAAATCGGGCTGTCGGCGACTTCTTCGAGCACAGCCGTCAGGTGTGGGGCCGGGGGAAACAGCGCGGTCGTGGGCGCGCCTTCGGGCAGCTGGTCGACCAACGTGCGGGCTAGCGCACGAGCCTCATCCAACGTTCCGTTCATCTTCCAGTTGCCGGCAATAAACATGGGTCGTGNTTTCCTTCGGTCAGGGAATTGCTGCTGCGCCTTGTTTAGGCGGTGAAATTATGGTCTGTCACGCGAAAGCTTCGTACTCGCGACTCCGTTATTTGCGGGCGCGCGGTTGAATGACTAAATCATTCTGGTGTCGGCGCGTTTCTGCGCGGATCCCGGCAACAGAAAAACGAAAGACGTTAGGCAGAATTTATCATGATGGGTGGTCTTCGCGCCTTTGCGCAGTCGATTGCGGGTAAAGCCGTTCTGGTCCTCCTCGCGGTGCTCNTGCTCGGGTCCGGTATTGTGGGTTCGATCAGCCTGTTCACCTCCTCAAGGGTGAGTACGGGTATCAACGCCGGGGGTGAGCGGATCAACGAGCTGGAGATTGCGACTGAAGCCCGCAATGCCTTCTTCCAGATCGCCCAGCCTTTTGAAACGCAGCTCGGCCTTCCNCTGACCACCGCGCAGCAGTTCGAAGACTTCGGCCTGATCGCTTCCGTGANAGGCACCACCGAAGACCGCCTGGTGAACCAGGTTGCCTTCCAGGCGCAGGCGAACCAGCTTGGGCTGACCGCCTCTGATGAAGAGCTCTCTGCCTACGTCCAGAGCGTGTTCACCGATCCCGTGACCGGTCAGTTCAGCGAACGCCGCATGTCAAACTCGCTGGCCTATCAGGGGCTGACCGAGCGTGCCTTCCTTCGCGAAACGGCCGCCGAGCTGGCTTCGACCCGCCTATTCACGGTCGCCGATGATCTGGTGTTNGATAACGAGACCAACACTGCGATTGCGCCGGTGCCAAGTGCTGTGGCGCTGGCCGAGTTCAACGCCCGCTGGGCGCGCTATGATATCGATTACTTTGCCATTTNCCCGGATGCTGTAGAGATACCTGAGCCGACCAATGGGCAGTTGCAGGCGATCCTCGACGAAACCCCTGTCGCTTACCAGCGCCCGGAATTCCGCAGTTTCACCGGTATTTTCCTGACCCCGGCCGACCTGATCGACAGCATCGAGGTCACTGATAAGGACATTCAGGTGACCTACGACGAATATGTTGCCCGTGCCGAGGTGGGCACGCAGTGGGCCTACAAGCAACTGTCGCTGGACGACGGTGACCTTGCCCAGAGTATCGTCGACGCCGTTCGAGGTGGTCAGAGCTTCGAGGAAGCCGCAGCCGCAGCGGGCGTTGCGACCCCGAACGACGTGGGTCTGCGCCCAATCTCCTATGGCCGGGAAGCGATTAATGCTGCCTTCACTGCCGCGACAGAAGTCGGCATGCTGGACGTGGTCGAGGACGGTGGACGCTTCTCGCTGATCGAGGTCTACGACATTCAGGCACCCGAGATTCAGTCGTTTGAAGACTACCGCCCGACGGCACGCCTTGCCATTGCGGGTCCCCAGGCATCCNCCATNCTCAGCGCCCGGTTTGACGAACTCGACGGCCTCGTCGGCACCATGTCGCTCGAAGATGCAGCAGCGCAGGTTGACCTGCCCGTCATCTCTGGCGAAATGGCACAGAGCGGCCCCGACGCCCGGGTCGAGGGTGTGCCCTTCAACGCCAAGATCATCGGCGAGGTGTTCTCGGCTCCGGTTGGCCAGACCGGCTTCCGCAACTCCTTTGGCGACGATGGCCTGTTCATCCTCCGTGTGGACGGGGTTGAAGAAACCCGCCCGCTAACCTTCGAGGAAGCCGAGCCGCGGCTGCGCATCGCTTACACCGAGGCGACCCGCCGCAAGCTACTGACGACGCTGGGTGAAGAAGCCATGATCACCGCCGCTAACGCCGAGGGTTTTGCCGCCTACGCGGCCGAAGCCGGGCTGACGATCGAAACGCGCGAAGGCCTGACGCTGGCCGACCTGCTGCGCTTCTCGGTGCCGACCAACGCCATCGATGGTGCTGCGGCTGGTGACGTAGTCAGCGGTGTCACCAACACCGGCTTCAACATCGTGCTGGTTCAGGATGCCCGCGCGGCCGATGCAGAGGCTGATGCCGACGCACTGGCCGGGATCGAAGCGCAGTTCGCCTTCCAGTACGACGACGAGCTGCAGCGCGCCTTCCGCGAAGCGGTGCGCGATACAGTAAGCATCAACATCAACGACCTGATCCTGGACCGGGCCGTGACCTCCGGGCTCAACGCCTACCTCGACCTTCGCTCCGGGGGGGACGGGCAGGTGCGTCTGGAAGGCCGGACCTACGCGGATCAGGGCGGCCAAAACAGCGCAGGCATGTAAGTATCTGGCCCCTTACCCTCGGGTCCCTGCTCCTCTACAGACCGGAAGTGTCATGACTTCAGACACAGCATTTGACGACTATCTCGCCGCTCGGAAGGCTGGGCGCGGGTACCTGCTGTGGCGGACGGCGTCGGCCGAGCTTGAAACCCCGGTCGCCGCAGCGCTGAAGCTTGGCGCCTTCGATGATCTGTCGCTCATGTTCGAGAGCGTGGAGGGCGGGGAGAGCCTCGGACGCTATTCCTTCATCGGTATTGATCCTGATCGCATCTGGCACCACGCCGGTGGTAGAACCCGGATCGGTGACCGCAGCGCCGCGGGCGAAGTCGCCTGGACCGATGAGCCGGCCGAGCGCAGCACCATGGACAACCTGCGCGCCTTTTCCGACGCGGCCCGCGCCGATATCCCGGCGCCCTTGCCNCCCATGTCGGCGGGCGTGTTCGGCTATTTNGGCTACGAAATGGTGCAGCACTTCGAGCGGTCTGCCCACGCCAANCCCCGTGATATCGACGTCCCCGACGCTATGCTGCTGCGTCCNCGTGCGGTGATCATCTTCGATCGTGCCTTCGACACGCTCTATCTGGTAACGCCCCTCTGGCCCGACGCGGAAGAGGAGCCTGCGGCCGCCTTCGCCCAGGGTGAACAGCGGCTGGATGACCTTGTGGCGCAGCTGCAGGCGCCGGTGCCGGCTGACCGCGAAGCCGCCAGTCGGGGCCGGACAGGCCTGCTGGAGCTGCCCGAGCGCACCTCCAATTTCACCGCTGCCGAGTATGAGCAGATGGTCGAGGTCGCCAAGGAATACATCATCGCAGGNGACATCTTTCAGGTCGTTCTCTCCCAGCGGTTCGAGACCGATTTCGACCTGCCGTCTTCAGCGCTCTACCGCGCGCTGCGGCGGGTCAATCCTTCGCCGTTTATGTTCCACCTGAACATGGGTGATTTCNGCATTGTCGGCGCTAGCCCGGAAATTCTGGTGCGGGTGCGCGAGGAGCAGATTACCATCCGCCCGATCGCCGGAACCCGCCCCCGGGGCAAGACGCTGGCCGAGGATAACGCGCTCGAGCAGGAACTCAGCGACGACCCCAAGGAGCTGGCCGAGCACCTCATGCTGCTGGATCTNGGGCGCAACGACGTCGGGCGGGTTGCCCAGATCGGTACTGTCGAAGTCACGGAAAAGATGGTGGTCGAGCGTTTCAGCCACGTCATGCACATCACCTCCAACGTGGTCGGTAAGGTCCGCGAGGATGTCGACGCTTTTGCGGCTCTCGGCTCGGGTTTNCCCGCCGGGACCGTATCCGGAGCGCCCAAGGTCCGAGCCATGGAGATNATCGACGAACTCGAACCCAGCCAGCGCGGCGTCTACGCCGGGGCCGTGGGCTACATTTCCGCGACCGGCGAGCTGGACACCTGCATCGCGCTGCGCACGTCGGTGGTCAAGGACGGCAAGCTGTACGTGCAGGCCGGGGCAGGGATCGTCGCGGACTCGGTCCCGGCGATGGAGCAGGCCGAGTGCGAGCATAAGTCAGCGGCGCTGTTCCGCGCGGCGCAGGAAGCCATCCGCGTCGCCCGCTCGTCGGACAACAACTGACCCCCACTGAGTGTCTGTCGAGGCTTTGGGCCGCCTTAATCTTCCGATTTGGTTTTGAGCGAAGCCAGTGCGGCGAAGGGGCTCATGGTCTCTGGCTGGTCGACAGGATCCTGCAGCAGCCCGGCGTCGGCCTCGGTCCCCTGCTTGCGNGGGTAGGGATCGAGAACCAGCCCGAGATGCTCGACCACGAANTCGAGCAGGCTNGGCCGCTCGTCCACGGTTCGCGGCCAGGGTTCNAGGTCTTCGTTCAGGGTGGCGATATNCCCGTCTGCTGCGGCGATTTCGACCTCCAGCTCATCGCGGAAACTACCCTCCCGAAACCGGCGGATGAAGCTCTCGTCGAGCGTCGTTTCCAGCGCCTCCAGCGTGACCACACAGGCCTGCGTCACCGTCCCGCTCAGTCGGAGACGGAAGACCAGCTCCTTGCCGCCTGCGCTCAGATCAGCGTCAATGGTCAGGCTGAGGTCGTCAGGTGCGGTCTGCAGGTCCAGCTGTTCGGCGATGGCCTGCGCAGCCTCGGCCTGGACTGCAAGGCGGTCGCGCCAGCCGTCGCGGGGCCATTCGATCGGGTCGGTCAGGGGGTCTCGGTGCTTGGTCACAGGGCAGTTCGGTTCAGCTTGGGGCGTTNATCAGCTCAGACGCTGGATGATCGGGGTGGCAACCGCCAGCCCCTCGGGATCGGCGTACAGGGCGTGCAGCAGGCTGTCCAGCCTGTCGGCGGTGGAGCGGGGCGCGTCGTCTTCGCTGCCGCCGAACATGCTGTTCAGGATCTCGGGGGCGGCGCTCGTCCCCTGCCGAAGCGCAGCACCGACCCGCTCGACCCGCGCGTAAGCGCTGGTCTCGACCTGCCGCATCTTCTTGCGCATGCCGGTGTCGGAGACGCCGCTGGCCTGCAGCGCCAGTTCAACGTCTTCCATGAAGGCGGCGAGCAGCGTGTCGGCAGCNGCGTTTTCTTCCGCCCGGACGAGCCGCGCGTATTCGACCGCCGTGAGCAGCAAAACCGCCTCAAAACGGCCGTCAAAGCGATCCGGAATGCCCCATTGGGCGAATAAAACCGGCTGCAGGGCCACGGCCTTGACCGCATTCAGACGAGCGTTGCCGTCGAGGCTGNGTGGGCGGGGTTCAGCCCTGCGACCGAGGAGTCGCCGAAGTGGTTCGATCATGCTACTGAACTCGTGGTTGAGGCCTCTGTGCTGACCACAGATATGGGGTGGATTGAATGTCTGTCACGCGACAGGTTCGCGCGGTATTGCTGGCGCTCTCGGTTTTGGCCTTCGGGCTGGCGCTGGGGGGCTGCAGCGCACAGATTGACGTTCGGGGCAGCGCGCCCAGCGACGAAGACCTCGTCACGGTTCGCAAGGGCATCGACACCAAGAAGGAGCTGCAGGACCGTTTCGGCCGTCCCATCACCCTCAGCGTCGCTGACCCCAACGTCTGGTACTACGTGAAGCAGGATCTGCGTCCGCGGCCCTTGAGCCCACCGCTGGTGATTGATCAGCGCGTCGTNGTTCTCGTGTTTGATGATGAAGAGGTTGTTCAGAGCTTCGAGGTGGCCGAAGGCATTCTGGGGGACACCAACCTGCGGCCCGACCCGGACAGCTCGTCGATCTACGGCCCGGACCGTTCGGCGGCTCAGGGCCTGTTCCAGACCATCTTCGGCACCGTTCGCTTTAACCAATAGGCGGGCTCGGGCTTGGGGCGTGCCACCGGGCGCGCAGNAAAAAGCCCCGGCACCGCGCGCAGCAATCCCGGGGCCTGTCCCTGACTGGCTGAGATGTCCCAGCGGATTTAGCCGTCGATGCGGGCCATGCCCTCTTCGATCATCTTGGCGGCCTGCTTCTCATCGCCCCAACCGGTGACCTTGACCCACTTACCGGGCTCGAGATCTTTGTAGCGCTCGAAGAAGTGGCCGATCTGATCGACGAGGTTCTGCGGCAGGTCGGTGTAAGAGGTGATGCCGTCATACTGGGCATCGATTTTCTTGTGCGGTACCGCGACGATCTTCTCGTCTCCGCCCTTTTCGTCTTCCATCATCAGCACGCCGACCGGCACACAGCGGATGACNGAACCGGGCGCCAGTTCGTGGCGGCCGACGACCAGCACGTCCACCGGGTCACCGTCGTCGGAGAGGGTGTTGGGCATGAAGCCATAGTTGCAGGGGTAGAACATCGGCGTGAACAGGATGCGGTCCACGACCACGGCACCGCTGTCCTTGTCCAGCTCGTATTTGACTGCGGAGTTGGCCGGTACTTCGATGATGACGTTGATATCAACGGGTGGGTTTTCGCCGCGCGAAATTTTGGACACGTCCATGGTGATCAGTCCCCTGCGGAGTGAAAGGTTAAGCTGCGGGACGTGTGACAGAGCCGGGCGCGAGGGTCAAACGCGCCCTGCGCAGCTCTCCTTTCGCGTTTTGAACGGCTCAGAAATGGGTATAGCCAGCCCGCGCTTCGATCTGCGCCACGATCGCAGGCTCGCCGGAGAGGCGGACCAGCGACTGGCCCTGCACTGCCGGGATGATTCGGCCGATGGTGGCGCAGTCTGCGGGCAGGGCGGCNTCGCTGGCCTCGGCGACGGTGAACACCAGGCGGTAGTCGTCCCCACCGGCGATCTGNGCGGCCGCGTCACCAGCCGGGTCGGCGAGTGGCACCGTCGAAAGGTCGACTTCGGCGGCGACACCACTGGCGCGGCAGACGTGGCCCAGATCGGCGATCAGGCCGTCTGAGATATCGGCGCAGGCCGTGACGCCGGGAAGGCCCAGCAGGTCGAGCCGGGGCGTGGGCCGCCGGTAGTGCGCGGCGAAGGCGGTTCGGGTCTCGCCCGCCTGCACGTCAGCCAGCCCGAGCGCGCCGGCACCCACGGGGCCGGAGACGCAGACCCGCTGGCCCGCTTCTGCACCTGCACGTCGCCAGGGCGCGCGCCCTTCCAGATCACCGAAGAGGGTCGCTGACAAAACCAGCCCCGCCGGGCTGCCGGTGGTATCACCGCCCAGCAGTTGCAGGCCAAAGGCTGCGCAGGCCTCACCCAGTCCGGTGATGAAACCCGCCCGCCACGCCGCATCACAGCGCCCCCCGGGCAGGCTCAGGTTGAGCAGGGCATGGGTCGGCCGGGCGTTCATGGCGACCAGATCGGAGGCGTTGACGGCGAGCAGTTTGAAGGCCAGATCGGCGGCCGGTTCATCACCGATGAAGTGCAGCCCCTCAACCAGCGTGTCGGTGCAGACCACCTCGGCCTGCGCCGGAACCAGTGCAGCGTCGTCGGCCAGCCCCAGCGCGGGGTCGAGGTCGGTCAGTGGTCGCAGATCACGGATGAAGTCAAACTCGGACACGCGCGCGCCTTCTCCCCCTTCGTCGTCCCCTGCCGCTGTGGCTGCCCGTCAATNGGTGGCTGTTTCTGCCGCAGTTGCTGGTGGGTCCAGCTCGTCCGGGCGCAGGGTTTCGGCCAGTGTGAACAGCGTGGCGTTGACCATAGCCGGTTCTTTGCCGGAGAAGAACAGGTTGGCGATGGTGATGTATTCGTTGATCGTCACCTTGGCCGGGATGTCGAGCCGCTCGCTGAGCTCAAACGTGCCGGCGCGCAGGATGGCCCGCATCACGCTGTCCAGCCGCGCCAGCGACCATTTCTCGGACAGTGCGCCGTAGACCATGTCGTCGAGGTCGGAGGCAACCCGCGCCACCCCTTCGANCAGCGACTGGAACAGCTGCTGNTCGTATTCACCCAGCTCCATGCCGTCGATTTCGATCATGTTGAAGTGGCGCTCGAAGCCCCTGAGCACAGGTTCGAGCAGCACTTCGTCGGTGGCTTCGATCTGGTAGAGGGCCTGCACGGTGGCATAGCGNGCCGCAGAGCGCGGTCCCAGTGCGTGCGAGACGTTGACCCGTTCGACCGGGGTGGTGGGCGTGTCGGCTTCGGGGGTGTCTGCAGCGCTCATATCAGGACGCGTACTGCTGCTTGAGCCGGACCAGCGACAGGGCGGCCTCGGCGGCGTCGCGGCCCTTGTTCTTCTGGGCCTTGTCGGCGCGGACCCATGCCTGATCCCGGTTTTCGGTGGTCAAGATGCCGTTGCCAATGCACAGGCCCTGCGTCATGGCCAGCACCTGCAGGCCGTGGGCGCTTTCCGCGCACACGTAGTCGTAGTGGGTGGTTTCACCCCGGATCACGCAGCCCAGGGCCACGTAGCCGTCAAACTTGCCGCTCTGCGCGGCGAATTTGATCGCCGCCGGGATTTCCAGCGCGCCGGGGACCGAAATGCGCTCNAAACTGACGCCCTCGGCGCGGAGGAAGTCTTCAGCACCAGCGCCCAGCGCTTCAGAAATCTCNGTGTAGTAGGGCGCTTCAACGATGAGCAGGTGGGGGGTGTCAGCCATGGTGCCTCGGGTTCCTTAGCAAATAAGGGTCGGGTCGTGTGTTGTCACCAGCCTTATAGGTCCAGCGGGCGGTAGCCCACAACCTGCAGGCCGAAGCCGTCGAGCCCGACCAGCTCACGGTTGGCGTTGGAGAGCAGCGTCATGTCCCGGACGCCGAGGCTGCGCAGGACCTGCGCGCCCAGACCGTAGGTCCGCAGCGCCTGTTCGGGTGGCAGTCGGTCCATGCTGTCCGGCGAGTTGATCAGGACGATCACGCCTGCGCCTTCACTGTCTACCGCGCGGATGGCCGCCGGGAGCTTACTGGCCCCGCCGGCGCCGAGCAGGTCCAGACGCATGTTGAGCGCGTGCACCCGGGTCAGGGTCGGCACGTCCGGGCTGATCTCGCCCTTGACCAGTGCCAGGATCTCCGGCGCGGCCGGGTCTTCGGGTTCGCGGAAGGTAACCAGCCGGAAATCGGAGCCGTATTCGGTGGCAAAGGCTTCTTCACCGATCCGCTCGATCAGACTTTCGGTCTTCAGGCGGTAAGCCACGAGGTCGGCGATGGTGCCCATCTTCAGACCATGATGCTGGCAGAAGGCGACGAGGTCGTCGCGGCGTGCCATCTCGCCGTCGTCGTTCATGATCTCACAGATCACGCCCGAGGCGTTGAGCCCGGCCATGCGGGCGATATCGACCGCCGCTTCGGTGTGGCCAGTGCGCTCGAGGGTGCCGTTTTCGCGGGCGAGCAGCGGAAAGACGTGGCCCGGGGTCTGGATGTCGCCCGGGGCGACCTGCGGATCGATGGCAACGGCGATGGTCCGCGCCCGGTCCGGCGCTGAAATACCCGTGGTCACGCCGGTGGCGGCTTCGATGGACAGGGTGAAGGCGGTACCAAAGCGACTTTCGTGGCGCTGGGGCATAAGCGGCAGGTCGAGCCGGGCAATCTGCGCGGGCGGCATGGCGAGGCAGATCAGGCCCCGACCGTGGGTCGCCATGAAGTTGATCACTTCCGGGGTCGCCATCTGCGCAGGAATGACGATATCGCCCTCGTTCTCGCGGTCTTCATCGTCCACCAGCACGAACATGCGGCCGTTGCGGGCTTCTTCGATGATTTCCTCGATCGGCGATTTGAACTGATTGAAGACGACGGCCATGGAAAGGACTCTANGTGGGCGTGATGAACTGGAGCTGGCGGTGAACATAGCGGGCCAGCTGGTCAATTTCCAAGTTGATCAGCGCAGGGCTCGTGCCTGAAATGGGACGGTTGCCCAGCTCGGCGAAGGCCGTCACCGCTTGCGTGTGCGGGATCATGTTGATTCCGAAGCTGTCTGCACCGACTTCGTTGATGGTCAGTGACACGCCGTCGAGGGCGACTGAGCCCTTGGGCGCGAAAAACGGCATCAGCTCGGCTGGCGGGCGGATGGTCAGGCGCCAGCTGTCGCCCTCCGCCGCGCGCTCAACGACTTCGGCAACGGCATCGACATGCCCGGAGACCAGGTGTCCGCCTAGCTCGTCACCCATAGACAGGCTGCGTTCGAGGTTGAGCCGCCGGCCAGGCATCCAGCCCNCCATGGTGGTCTTGGAGAGGCTCTCGGCGCTGGCCTCAAAATCGAAGGTCGCACGCGCCGCACTGATATGGCTGGTGGCGATCACCGTCATGCAGGCGCCGTTGCAGCAGATGCTGGCACCGATATCCATGGTGTCGGCAGGGTAGGCGGTCTCGACCCGGAACAGGGTATCGCCCCGATCCTCGCGGTGTACGACAGTGCCGACGTCGGTGATGATCCCGGTGAACATTGTTTCTCGTCGTGTCCCTGTCTTGCTGTGGGGTGGCCAGAGCGCCGCTTGGGTTCCGGTCGAGGCTTGTCGGGGTCGGGCAGAAGCCCGGGCCGTCACCGGCTCAGGCGCGCCGCCAGACCTCCAGCACATCTGGTCCCAGCGCCAGCACGTCAACCCGCCCGAAGTGCGGGGCCTGCGCCAGATCGGTAAAGCCAAACAGGCCGACCCCGTCGCGGGCGTCTCCNCCGAGCACTTTGCCCGCCCGGAATACCACGATTTCATCGACCAGATCTTCGGCGAGCAGGGCGCGGGCAACCCCGCCGCCGGCCTCGGCCAGAACCCGGTTGCAGCCCTCGGCCGCCAGCGCGCGCAAATGGGCGCTGAAGTCCCAGCCCGGCAACAACCGCCAGTCGGGCCGGTGCTGGTTTACCCAGCCGACAATGTCCTGATCGGCGCGGTCGGCGTCGTAGACCACACCCACGGCCGGGTCGGCGCCCGAGACACCGGCAATACGGACTGTGAAACGCGGTTCGTCCTTNAGCACGGTCTTGGCTCCGGTCAGCAGGAGATCCGCCTGCGCCCGCAGCCTGTGGCCGCGCTGGCGCGCTTCTGCGCCCGTGATCCATTGGCTGGCGCCGTTGGCCAGCGCGATCTTACCGTCGAGCGACAGACCGAGCTTGAGCGTCAGATGCGGCAGACCCTTGGTCACGCGTTTGATAAAACCGGCGTTCAGCGCCCGGGCCTCCGCCTCCAGCACCCCGACTTCGGTGCTGATGCCGGCGGCGCGCAGGCGCTCGATGCCTGCGCCAGCGGTGCGGGGATNGGGGTCGGTGGTGGCGATGACCGCGTGGGCAATCCCAGCGCTGATCAGCGCGTTGGCACAGGGGCCGGTCTCGCCTTGGTGGGCGCAGGGTTCCAGCGTGACAATGGCGGTGCCGCGCCTGGCCCGTTCTCCGGCNTGCGCCAGCGCCTGCGTCTCGGCGTGGGGGCGGCCGCCGTCGGCGGTGCGGGCCTGTCCGGCCACCCGGCCCTGTTGATCGAGGATCACGCAGCCGACCGTTGGATTGGGTCCGGTGAGGCCCAGCCCCCGGCGGGCAAGGCCGAGCGCAACCCGCATGATTTCGGCGCTACTCACCGCGGTCACCCATCTCGTCGAGGATGGCCTGAAATTCGCGGGCTTCTTCGAAGTTCCGGTAAACACTGGCNAAGCGCACGAAGGCAACCTGATCCAGCTCGCTCAGCGCCTCCATGACCATTTCCCCGATTTCACGGGTCGGAATATCGGCTTCACCGCCGTGTTCAAGGCGGCGGACGATGCTGGAGACGATGCGCTCGATCCGTTCACTGTCCACCGGGCGCTTGTGCAGGGCGATNATCAGGGACTTGGCAAGCTTATCGCGGTCAAACGGCTCGCGGGTGCCGTTGGACTTGATCACGGTCAGCTCGCGCAGCTGCACGCGCTCAAATGTGGTGAACCGCCCGCTGCAAGCGGGGCACTGCCGCCGCCGTCGGATCGACGTGTTGTCTTCCGACGGACGGCTGTCCTTTACGGCCGTATCGACATTACCGCAGAACGGGCAGCGCACGGCGGGCCCGGTCTAACCGTAGATCGGGAAGCGCTGGCACAGGTCCAGAACGTCCTGACGTACGGCTGCTTCCGTTTCGGCGTTGCCCTCTTCACCCTTTTNAGCGAGGCCGTCGAGCACGCGGGCAATCAGGTCGCCAACCAGCTCGAATTCGGTGGTGCCGAAGCCGCGCGTGGTTGCCGCCGGGGTACCCAGACGGATGCCCGAGGTGATGGTCGGCTTGAGCGGATCGAAGGGGATCGAGTTCTTGTTACAGGTGATGCCGGCACGCTCCAGCGCGTCTTCGGCTTCCTTGCCCGTAACACCCTTGGGCGTCAGGTCGACGACCATCAGGTGGGTGTCGGTGCCGCCGGTGGAGATTTCCAGTCCGTGCTCGACCAGTCGGCCGGCCAGCGCCTGCGCGTTGTCGACAACCTGCTGGCAGTAGACCTTGAACGATGGCTGCAGAGCTTCGCCAAAGGCCACAGCCTTGGCGGCGATGACGTGCATCAGCGGTCCACCCTGCAGACCCGGGAACACCGCCGAGCGGAACTTCTTGGCCAGATCCATNTCGTTGGTCAGGATCATGCCACCGCGCGGACCGCGCAGGGTCTTGTGGGTCGTGGTGGTCACCACATCAGCGTGATCGAGCGGGTTGGCATGCACGCCCCCGGCTACGAGGCCGGAGAAGTGGGCCATGTCGACCCAGAGCAGCGCACCGACGCTGTCGGCGATTTCACGGAACTTGGCNAAGTCGATCTCGCGCGGGTAGGCGGACCCGCCTGCGATCACGACTTTGGGCTGGTGCTCGGCGGCGAGCTCGGCTGCCTGATCATAGTCGATCAGGCCGTCCTGACGGCGCACACCGTAGTGTACGGCGTTGAACCATTTTCCGGAGATGTTCGGCGCCGCACCGTGGGACAGGTGACCGCCATGGGCGAGGTCCATGCCGAGGAAGGTGTCGCCCGGGGCCATGGTCGCCAGCATGACCGCGCCATTGGCCTGTGCGCCGGAGTGGGGCTGCACGTTGACGTATTCGGCNCCGTAGAGCGCCTTGGCGCGTTCGACCGCCAGCTCCTCGGCAATGTCGACGTACTCGCAACCACCGTAGTAGCGGCGGCCGGCGTAGCCTTCGGCGTATTTNTTGGTCAGGACCGAACCCTGTGCCTCAAGCACTGCACGGGAGACNATGTTTTCCGACGCAATCAGCTCGATCTGGGTTTGCTGACGCGTCATCTCCTGCGAAAGGGATGCGGCCAGNGCCGGATCGGTGTCGCCGACGCTGGCAGACCAGAAATCGGCAAGGGCGGTGGTGTGGGAACCGTCGGGCATCAGGCTAGAACTCCAGATTTGTCTCTATGGCAGACACAAAAGCATCAATTTCGCGCGCTGGGGCATGTCAAAAACGCCCCTCATTTGCGCGAAAGCGGAAGACCTCGGGGCAACAGAGGCGTTGCCGGCCCTATCGGGGGGAGAGTTTGGCGACCCGGCGTTCGTGGCGACCGCCCTCGAATGCCGTACCAAGAAAGGCCGCAAGTGCGTCCTTCGCNGTTTCGATCCCGATCAGGCGTTCGCCGAAGGCGANCACGTTGGCGTCGTTGTGTTGTCGNGTCAAAGTAGCGCCGGTGACGTCGTTAACCAAGGCGGCCCGAACGTGTCTGTGACGATTCAACGCAATGGAGATGCCGATGCCGGAGCCGCAGACGGCGACCCCCTTTGCTTTGGGGTCGTCGGCCAGCGCATCGGCCAGCACGTTCGCAAAGTCGGGGTAGTCGACCGACTCACCGTCGGTGGGGCCGAGGTCGGTCACGCTATGACCCAGCTCGGCTGCGTGCTCAAGCAGAGCGCGCCGCAGGTTCACACCGGCGTGGTCGGAGGCAAAGAACAGTTTCATCACTCAATCCGATGGGTGGTGGTGGTTCGATGCCCCCTTGAAAGCCTATTAGGCCANGCGGCTCAAGGCCTTGTCTGATATGCCGTAAGCGTCTGACTGCGACGCCCAGAACCGATCCAGCCGCAGCAGGACGTCGTTGGCCTGCCCCAGCGTGTCGACGCTGATGCTCAGGCTTTCCAGCGCCTCGGCGTGGCGGGCAAACATATCGTCCAGCAGCTTCCGGATCTTGCCGCCCTTGTCGGTCAGCTTCACACGGTACGACCGGCGGTCATGGGCGCTGCGCCGGTGAGAAACGTAGCCAAAGTCCACCAGCTTCTTCAGGTTATAGGATACGTTTGAACCGTGGTAGCAGCCGCGCAGGGTCAGCTCGCCCACGGTCAGCTCTTCCTCGCCGATGTTGAACAAGATCAGCGACTGAATGTTGTTGATGTCGCGCACGCCCGAACGGTCNAGCTCAGTTTTGATGACTTCGAGGCAGCGGCGGTGCAGCCGTTCGATGGCGGCAATGGTATCCAGGTAGTCTTGATTCATGGTCGTCCCCTTTGATCGTACGACGGCAAAACTGAACGCAATGCTCAGCCCGGCCCCCTGATGGCCGTGGCCTGCGGGTCGGGAATCAAAGTTGCAAATGCATTGCTGAAAGAGCGAAACGACTTTGATTTCCTAGGGCAAGCATTGACTGAAAATCGTCTCTAATCAAGTTCAAAATAATGGTGTTTATACTTTTTTGGCCCTTGCTACCCATATTGTGTCGAAAAAATAATTAATTTCGCATAAGAATGCAGGCCGTTTTTGCAGGCNCGGCTTGGGCGGAAGCGCAGGTCTTTCCAAGCTTNNCTAGGCATCGTGCCATTTTAGCTCNTGAGGCGGATCGGGTGCCCAGAGCGGGGCAGGAGCCCCGATTTCGGTCTTCCCGGCAGCGTTCGCTGGGCCTAAATAGGACNATATTCCCGCCCGTTAACCTAGGAAGAACAGCATGGCCAGTTTCCCTCGAACCCGAATGCGTCGGAACCGTGCTTCCACGTTCATCCGGTCGCTGGTGGCGGAAAACAGGGTGACAGCCGCCGACCTGATCCTGCCGCTGTTTCTGACCGATGGGGTGCAATCNACGCCTGTGGCCTCCATGCCCGGGGTCTCGCGCAACACCATCGACGATGCCTTGCGGGTCGCCGAGCAGGCATCGGCATTGGGCATTCCTGCGCTGGCGCTGTTCCCTGAGGTCGACTCGTCCCTGAAAACGCCGGACTGCGCCGAGAGCTGGCGCGAGGATAACCTGATCAACCGCGCTGTCGGGCGGCTGAAGCAGGCCTTTCCCGATCTGGGGCTGATCACCGACGTGGCGCTCGATCCCTATAACCCGCAGGGCCACGACGGCTATTTGGTGGCCGACCGGATCGTGAACGACGAAACCATCGAGGCCTTGGTGAAACAGGCGCTGTCGCTGGCGCACGCCGGCACCGATATCGTCGCGCCGTCGGATATGATGGACGGGCGGATCGGCGTCATTCGCGACGCCCTGGATGCGGAGGGTTTCACCGACGTCGGCCTGATGTCCTACGCGGTAAAGTACGCCAGCGCCTACTACGGTCCGTTNCGCGATGCGATCGGCAGCGGCGGCGCGCTCAAGGGTGATAAGAAGACCTATCAGATGGACACGGCCAACGCGCTCGAAGGGCTGCGCGAGGTCGAGCTAGATATCGAGGAGGGGGCCGACACGGTCATGGTCAAGCCGGGGCTGCCCTATCTGGATATGGTGTGCCGGGTGAAAGAGACCTTCGGCGTGCCGACCTTCGCCTATCAGGTCAGCGGCGAGTATGCGGCGATCATGGCGGCCGCGGAAAACGGCTGGCTCGATCACGACCGGGTGTGGCTGGAGACCCTACTGTCGTTCAAGCGCGCCGGGGCCGACGGGGTGCTGACCTACGGAGCGCTCAAGGTCGCGGGACTGCTGGCTGAGGGGGCCTGACCTTACGCGACCCGGAACCAGCCATGCGAGCCTGCAGGACTGGTTTGTACGATAAAAGGGTTGGCGGAGGGCCGCCCGGTCGTCTATAGCCCCACTTCATGTTCGGACAGGGCAATCGCTCGCGTCCTCTTCTGCCTCATTTTCGGATGTACGACCATGGCTGTTCCAAAGTCNAAAATTAGCCGCTCCCGCCGGGGCATGCGACGCTCGCACGACGCCATTTCCTACGGCAACCACTCTGAGTGCGCGAACTGCGGTGAGCTCAAGCGTCCGCACCACGTTTGCCTGTCCTGCGGGCACTACGATGCGAAAGAAGTTGTCGCCGTCGACGCCTGACGTCGCGCGATCTCACAGGTACTGAATCAGGGGTTTTCACTGGGGTGAAAGCCCCTTTTTTACGTCCACAGGCTGGGGACATCTTCGGCCCAACAGTGCTTGCCATGNGTNGGTTGACAGTGCTTATCTCACCCGAACAGCGAACGAGAGCGACAATAAGCATGAGTCTGACCTTGGCGGTTGATGCCATGGGGGGTGANGACGCCCCGGGTATCGTGATCGGCGGCCTCGCTCTGGCGGCTGAGAAACACCCGCAACTTCACTTTCTGATCTACGGGGATGAAGCTCGGGTTGGCCCGCTGCTCAGCCAGTTTGCTGCGCTCGAAGACCGCTACACCTTCACGCACTGCAGTGTTGCCATCTCCGGCGAGGACAAGCCGGCCAACGCCCTTCGCGGGGGTAAGCGCGACAGCTCCATGCGGCGCGCGATCGAGGCGGTGAAGGAAGGCGAGGCACAGGCGGTGATCTCGGCGGGTAACACCGGCGCGCTGATGGCGCTGGCCAAGGTGCTGCTGCGGATGGTCCCGGGTGTTGACCGGCCGGCCATTGCCTCACCGCTTCCGACATCCAAGGGAATGTCGGTGGTGCTGGATCTGGGCGCCAACGTCCAGTGCGACGAGCGCAACCTGCTCCAATTCGCGATCATGGGTGCGCTCTACGCCCGCTTTCTGTTCGGCAAGTCCAAGCCTTCGATCGGCCTGCTCAACATCGGTTCGGAGGAGCAAAAGGGCCACGAAGTGCTGCAACTGGCCGCCGACCTGATCCGGGAAAAGGACCAGCTGCCCGGCGAATTCCGGGGCTTCATTGAAGCCGATGATATCTCAGCAGGCACCACCGATGTCGTCGTCACCGATGGCTTCACTGGTAACGTCGCGCTCAAGACCACCGAAGGGGTAGGGCGGTTGATTTCCGGTATGGTGCGTGAGGCCTTTCAGTCGGGTGTGTTTTCTCGGCTGGGTTATCTGCTGGCGCTGCCCGCGATGAACCGCCTGCGCCAGCGTCTGGACCCGCGAGCCTACAACGGCGGCATGTTTCTGGGGCTNGGCGGTATTTGCGTGAAGTCCCACGGTGGCACCGACGCCATCGGTTTCGCCAACGCTGTCGGGGTTTCGGTCGAACTCATGGCCGGTGATTTCCAGGCCCNGATTGCTGAGGCCATCGCCGACAACGACGATCTGTTCGAATTTGAGTCCGAATAAGCGGCTGAACTGACGGGGAGGGTGCCNNATGGTCGATGCCGGGCTGCTGCTGGCCTTTACCCTTGCCGCTGTCTTTGTGCTGATGATGCCCGGGCCGACGGTGCTGACCGTGGTCAGCTATGGCCTGCGACTGGGCCCCCGAGCCGCCGGTGCGAGCACGGCCGGGGTGGTGCTGGGTGACGGGCTGGCCGTGACGCTTTGCCTCACCGGGGCCGGGGCGGTGCTGGCGGTCAGCCCGCTGGCCTTCGAAATCATCAAGTGGTGCGGGGTGGCTTACCTGCTGTGGCTGGCCTTCGGGATCTGGCGGACGAGCAACGCGCCCGACGCGGCATTGAACCTCGACCTGCGCACCGCGCCCGGCTTGCATCCCGGAGCCGACGCGACCCACGCCGCGGCCGACAGAGCAGCGCAGACGGATCTGGCGAAGGTCTTTCGCCAGACCTTTATGGTGACTACCCTTAATCCGAAGGGGATCGCCTTCTTCCTCGCCTTTATTCCGCAGTTTGTCGCTGCTGACCGGCCCTACTGGGGACAGGTCACGGTCTATGGACTGCTGTTCGTGGGGCTCGGCGGGTTGAATGCGCTGGCCTATGCATACTTCAGCGGGCGGCTTGCCTTTGTCTTTGACCGGCCGGGCCCGGTCCGGATACTGCGCCGTGTCAGTGCTGGATTTCTCCTGTTCGCCGCTCTCATAACGGCAGCCGGACACGTGCCAACGCTCTGATCTCACGCCATTTTGCGCCCAGACCTACATTTTCTGCCCTTGCAGAGCTGAGTCGCGTTGACCCCAAGTATTCACTTGTCTATCAACCCCGTGATAGCGACCAAGCTGAGAGGGAAGAGCGTGAACAAGACCATCACACGTGCTGACTTGACCGAAGCACTCTATGAAAAGGTCGGGCTCTCCCGCAATGAATCGGCTGATCTGGTCGAAAGTATCCTCAACCACGTTTCCGACGCGCTCGTCGACGGCGAGCAGGTGAAGATTGCCTCTTTCGGCACCTTTCTAGTGCGCGATAAGGCAAAACGCATTGGTCGCAACCCGAAGACCGGCGAAGAGCATGAGATACCGCCACGCCGCGTTCTGGTGTTCCGGGCCAGCCAGGTGCTCAAGCAGGCGCTGGTCGAAGACTGGAAAGGCGGCCCGCTNGACGCCTACATTGAAGCGGGCGNCAACGACGAGTAAGGTAGCCCCTCAGGCAAGTCACAGCAGGGGCAACCATGGCCAAGGCAAACGACGCGTTCCGCAACATCCGCGAAGCTTCCGAAGAGTTGGATGTCCCCCAGCACGTGCTGCGGTTCTGGGAAACCAAGTTCCCTGAAATCCAGCCGCTGAAGCGCGGCGGTCGCCGCCGCTACTACCGCCCCGAAGACCTCGCGCTGCTGACCACCATCCGCGACCTGCTGTACGTGCAGGGCTACACCATCCGCGGTGTTCAGCGTCTGCTGCGCGAAGGCGGGATCGAGACCCCCCCAGCCCCCAGCGAAGATATGACCCTGCCCCCGGACATCGAAGCCGAAGACCAGCGCGCGGCAGCCCTCGAGGCGGCTGAAGACGATGACGGTGGCGATNTGTCCGAAGAGGCCATCCAGACCCGCGAGCTGTTCCAGGCCATCACGCCGGTCACCCCGAGCGCGGCAGAAACGCCGCTTTCGGGTATGCTNGGCGTCCCTGCCGGCACTGATGACCCGGTCGATCGCCAGCGTGAGGAGCGGGAGCGGGTGATGAGCCAGCTTGCTGTGATCCACTCCAATCTGGCCGGCGCCATGGCCCGGTTTGACGAGGCGACAGCGCTGGATGGCTGAGGCCCGCGACTTCGGCGCATAAAAAAGCTGGTTGCAGGCGCTGGTTAAAGCGCCCATATCGAACAGGCAACAGAACACCAAAACGACGCAGCCGNGCCGGGGCGCTGGGCTGGCCGGGTCAGGTCGATCAGACGCCCTGTACCCCATTCCTCCCGCGCCGACAGAAACGCAGGCCGCGCCCGCAACAGTAAACGGAAGTAAGACAGTGACCTTTCCAAGCGATCCATTCGGGACTNCAGGCGCAGCCCAGTCGACGACCATGACCACGCCGATCCCCTACGTGATCGANCAGACCAACCGCGGGGAAAAGGTCTACGACATTTACTCNCGCATGCTGATGGAGCGGATCATCTTCGTCTCCGGCGTGGTCAACGACATGATGTCGGCCTCGGTCTGCGCACAGCTGCTGTTTCTGGAAAGCCAGAACCCGGATAAGGATATCAGCATCTACATCAACTCGCCGGGCGGGTCGGTGTCGGCGGGACTGGCCATGTACGACACCATGATGTTCATCAAGCCGTCGATTTCGACCATCTGNGTCGGGCTCGCCGCGTCCATGGGGTCTTTCCTGCTGATGGCCGGTGACGAGGGCAAGCGGTTCTCCCTGCCCAACTCCAAGATCATGATCCACCAGCCGTCTTCGGGCTATCAGGGCACGGCAGCGGATATCGAAATTCACGCCAAGGAAATCCTGAAAACCCGCGAGCAGCTGAACAAGCTCTACGCCCACCATACGGGCAAGAAGGTTTCCGAGATCGACAAGGCCATGGATCGCGACAACTACATGGACCCCGATGAAGCGCTGGCCTTCGGTCTGATCGACGAAATCGTCTCCAAACGAGCGGCCGCAGACGAGTAATTTGCCCATTTTGGGGCATTTTGTGCCTGCGTCGGTAGGTAGCTTGCCATAAGGCCAGCAAGCTTCTAACCTACTCATCTATAGAGAATATTGGAATTTTAGATGTCGGCATCGATGAGCGATAGCAAAAACACGCTCTACTGTTCTTTCTGTGGCAAGAGCCAGCACGAAGTCCGCAAGCTGATTGCCGGTCCGACGGTGTTCATCTGCGACGAGTGTGTCGAGCTGTGCATGGACATCATCCGGGAAGAGAGCAAGGGCGGGCNGGCCAAGGCCTCCGACGGNGTGCCGACCCCTTCGGATATCTACGCNATCCTCGATGACTTCGTGATCGGGCAGGCGCAGGCCAAGCGCGTGCTCTCGGTGGCGGTTCACAACCACTACAAGCGCCTGCAGCATGCGCAGAAGTCTGCCGACGTGGAACTGGCCAAGTCAAATATTCTGCTGATCGGGCCGACGGGGTGTGGCAAGACGCTGCTGGCGCAGACGCTGGCGCGGATCCTCGACGTGCCCTTCACCATGGCCGACGCGACCACGCTGACCGAAGCCGGCTACGTGGGCGAGGACGTGGAAAACATCGTTCTCAAGCTGCTGCAGGCCGCCGACTACAACGTTGAGAAGGCACAACGCGGCATCGTCTACATCGACGAAATCGACAAGATCACCCGCAAGGCCGAAAACCCGTCCATCACCCGCGACGTNTCGGGCGAGGGCGTGCAGCAGGCGCTGCTGAAGCTGATGGAAGGCACGGTTGCTTCTGTGCCGCCCCAGGGGGGNCGTAAGCACCCGCAGCAGGAGTTCCTGCAGGTCGACACCACCAACATTCTNTTCATCGCCGGCGGTGCCTTTGCCGGGCTGGAAAAGATCATNTCGCAGCGCAGCCAGGGCAGCTCGCTGGGCTTTGGCGCGACCGTGCAGAGCCCCGATGAGCGGCGGACGGGCGAAATCCTNCGCGATGTCGAGCCCGAAGACCTGCAGCGCTATGGGCTGATCCCTGAATTCATCGGCCGGATGCCGGTCGTGGCGACGCTCGAAGACCTCGACGAAGCCGCGCTGATGCAGATCCTGACCGAGCCGAAGAATGCCCTGGTCAAGCAGTACCAGCGCCTGTTCGAGATGGAGGAGGTGCGGCTGAGCTTCACCGACGACGCGCTCGAAGCCGTTGCCGCCAAGGCGATCAAGCGCAAGACCGGTGCTCGCGGCCTGCGGTCGATCATGGAGAACATCCTGCTCGACCCCATGTACGACCTGCCGGGCATGACTGGTGTCGAAGAAGTCGTGGTGAACAAGGACGCGGTCGAGAAGAATGCGTTGCCGTTGTTCGTCTACTCCGAAGAGGCCTCGAGCGACGCGGAAACCGCCTCGGCCTGAGTGATCTGATCCATAACTGATCGAGATGCGGTGCTCCGGCGCCGATATCGGGGGCCGTGGAAGCGGCCCCCTTTTTTTTCAGCCTATTCATGATTAGAAATATATATAATTTGAAATGAAATCGGATAAAGTGGCTTTATCACGAATGAAGTCCAATGGTTTCAGGAACGAAAATCATGTCAGACGCTGCTGTAACGCCGCAAAAGTTCGGGGCGACCCAACTTGTCCGCACCCTTCTCTCAACCACCCGGGAAAACTGGCTGTCGATGTTCTTCGGTGGTTTGGTCGTCCTGTTGCTTGGTCTTCTGGTTCTTCTTGTTTTTGGCTCATTGAGTTTTGGAAGCCTGTTTGCCGGTGGCCTTAACTTCGGCGATTTCCAGCGTTTGAGCGAAAACATGTCAGCGCTGCCCCTACTGCGTGAGGCTGGCTTTGCGTCATTGCCGCTGATTGCAATCTGGTTGGCTGCTTTGTTTGTCAGTGCAACGCTGCTGGCTATCCCGACCCAGGCGGGTCTCAACCTCGTCCGAACCGGCAGCGTCAGCATTGGTCAGGCCATGGGCAAGAGCTTCGGCCGTTGGTTCGCGTTGGGGCTCGCCTTCCTGCTGATGCAGCTGGGCATAGCGGTGCTCGAGATCATTCTGGTTTGGGTACCGAGCGAGCTCAACTTCATGCTTGGGGTCATCGGCAGCATAGTCAACACCATCGTCGTGATTGCCATTTCTCTGGCGCTGGCCCCTTTGCTGCTCGTGATTCTGGACGGGAGTGGTGCCATGGACGCCTTCGGCCGGTCTTTGCGTCTGACCCAAGGCCACCGTCTGTCCATCCTGCTGTTCGGGCTTCTGGCAGCGCTGGCCGTGTTTGTGGTGATGCTGGCGGCAGGCATCATCGGCGCTATAGCCTTCTTCCTGCTTGATCTGTTCCTGCCCCGCGCCGCCGCAGGGACCATCGTTGGTATTTTCGGGGCTCTATTCGCCCTGTGCTTCTATTCGGTGATTTCGATCTACTTTGGGCTAGGCGCCAGCTTGGTTTACACCCGGCTGCTGACGCTGGATGGAAGCAGCGACGGGGGACAGCCAGAGGCGGACTAGTCCACCGCGCGGGTCTGGTGCCAGGCCATGGCCTCGACCATCGCCCCCTGATAGATCTCGTGCCGGTCGGCGTGGGCGGTTTCAATCGTGATGAAGGCCTTGGGCGTCGCCTCGGGTAGGGCGGCGAACAGGCGGTGGCCGTGCGTGTTGGCGATCAGCCGATCCATGGTGCCGTGCACCCAGACCACCGGTGTCACCGTTTTCGCAGCCAGACTGAGATTGTCGAAACGGTCAGCCATCAGCCAGCGCGCGACCCCGGCCATATCCGGCAGGCTGGTAAAGGTGCTCATGATGGTCGCGCCGCGGGCGATCTGCCCCTGATCGTGCAGGGCGTGCAGCGCCAGCGCGCCACCCAGTGAGTGCCCGGCGATAAGGGTGTTTTCCGGCGGCCAGCCGAGCTGCTGCGCCACGCTCAGGGCCGCCTGTGCATCCAGGCGCAGCCCCGCTTCGGTCGGCGTTCCGGGCAGGCCGCCATAGCCGCGGTATTCGGGTAGCAACACCGGGTAGCCCGCCGCGATCAGCCCGGCGGTGTAGCGGGTCGAGTCCTCGAAATTGCCGGCGTTACCGTGAAAGAAGACCGTTAGGGGCGGGTTATCACTGCGGCTGCCCGGCCAGAACCAGGCGGCCAGCGGCTGCCCGTCGGTACCGGTGTAGCGCAGGGTCTGGAATGGTGGCAGGCCCGGCCACGGCTGCCCCGGGGTCGGTTTGGGGTGGTAGACGAAGCGCCGTGAAATGCCGCAGCAGCGGCCCTCGTCGGCGGGTGGAGGCAGGGGCTGGGCGAGCGGGGTTGCTGCTCCTGCTCCTGCTCCTGCTCCGGTCTGTGCCAGTGCGACAGTGGCAAGGGGGCCCAGCGCCCCACCCACTAGGGTGATCAGACCGGCCCCCAAGAAGGCGATAACCGCAGGGCGAAGGCGCCGCGCGGCATCGGGCCTCACACCTTGACCCCAAGCACCCACAGCAGGAAGGCCCAGTCGCGGGCGTCTTCGCGCATGCCGTCGAAGCGGCCCGAGGCTCCGCCATGACCCGCACCCATGTTCATGTGCATCAGGGTCAGGCCGTCGTCGGTGCGGCGATCGCGCAGGGTCGCGACCCACTTGGCCGGCTCCCAGTAGGTCACGCGCGGGTCTGTCAGCCCGCCGGTGGCGAGGATGGCGGGGTAGGCCTTGGCCTCAACGTTATCGATGGGGGAGTAGGCGGCCATGCGGGCGTAGTCTTCGGCGCTGGCGATGGGGTTGCCCCATTCGGGCCATTCCGGCGGGGTCAGCGGCAGGCTGTCGTCGAGCATGGTGGTCAGCACGTCGACAAAGGGGACCCCGCCGACGATGGCGGCGAACTTCTCGGGCGCCATGTTGGCGATGGCCCCCATGAGCATGCCGCCTGCCGAGGCGCCCTCGGCCGCTACCCGCGCGGGATCGGCCCAGCCCAGATCGACCAGCGCGTCCCGTGCAGCGATGAAGTCGTGGAAGGTGTTGGTCTTGTGCTCGAGCTTGCCGTCGAGGTACCAGCCGTAGCCCATGTCGGCGCCGCCGCGGACGTGGGCGGTGGCCGTGATCAGGCCACGGTCGGCCAGCGACAGCCGTTTGATCGAGAAGTTCGCGGGCATGGACATGCCGTAGGAGCCGTAGCCGTAGAGGTAGAGCGGCGCGCTGCGGTCCAGCGTGGTATCGCGGTGGTGCATGACCGTCACCGGCACGTCGGTGCCGTCGTGGCTGGGCGCCATGATCCGACGCACGACGTAGTCGGCCGGGTCGTGACCGCTGGGGACTTCCTGCTGCTTGATCAGGCTGCGGGTGGTGCTGGCCATGTCGTAGTCGAAAATCTGGCTCGGGGTGGACGGGCTTTCGTAGCCGAAGCGGGTTTCGCTGGTGTCCCACTCGGCCGAGCCGTGCAGCCCAAGCGCGTAGGCGCCCTCGTCGAAGGCAATGCTGTGGGATGTTCCGGCGCTCAGGTCGTGGACGACGAGCGAGGGCAGGGCGCGCTCGGCCTGAAGCACGGCCAGAAAGTCCTTGTAGCCGTCCAGCCCGCGGATCAGGCGCCCCGGCACGTGTGGCTGCCACGGTCGCCAGTGCTCGCGCTCTTCCCGGCCGATTTCGGTGCGCATGATCTGGAAGTCGACGGCGCCGTCCTGATTGGTGCTGATGAACCAGTGCTCGCCAGCGCGCTCGAGGCTGTATTCGTGACCGGTTTCGCGCGGGGCGACACATTTGAGCGCAAAGGTTGGCGCCTGTAGGTCGGCGACCCAGACTTCGGTGGTCTGGTGGTCGTTGGCGCCGACCAGCAGGAACCGGTCGTCGCCCGTGCCGGAGACACTGACAAAGAATCCGGGGTCGGCCTCTTCGTAGATCAGCTCGTCGGCGTCCTGTTCCGTGCCAAGCACGTGCCGGAAAATCTTGCAGGGGCGGTGGTTGTCGTCCTGCCAGGTGTAGAAAAGCGACAGGCCGTCCGGCGCCCAGACCGCTCCGCCTGTGGTGCGTTCGAGGCGATCGGCGTGGTCCTCGCCGCTGTCCAGATCGCGGACCTGCAGGGTGTAGAACTCCGAGCCCTTGGTATCCACGCCCCAGGCCATGAGCCGGTGATCGTCGCTGACCGTTGCGCCGGCCATGCGGAAGTAGTCGTGGCCCTCTGCTTCCTTGTCGCCGTCGAAGATGATGCGTTCCGAGCCCTCGCCGGTATCGTCTCGGTCCTTGCGACAGTGGATGGCGTACTGACCGCCGGTGCGGAAGCGGACGTAGTAGGCAAAGGGGCCGTCTTTAACCGGTGGTGACTGGTCGTCTTCCTTGATCCGGCCGCGGAACTCGCTGAACAGCGCTTCCTGCAGCGCTTCGGTCGGGGCGAGGACGGTGGCGGTGTAGGCGTTTTCTGCCTCCAGATAGCCGCGCACGTCGTCTGCCAGCACGCTCGGGTCGGCCATGACCTCGGCCCAGTTGTCCACGCGCAGCCAGGCGAAATCGTCGCTGCGGGTGATGCCGTGGTGGCTGTCTGTGCTCGGCCGCTGCTCGGCGCGCGGCGGGGTGGGGGCTTGGCTAAGGTCAAACATGCAGGGCCTTGGCTCCTCTGGGCTCGGGTTTCAGGTTACATAGGTTCCCAAGCATTCATTGATAAGAGACAGGCCATGCCGCTGCATCCGAAAATCGTGCTCAAAGGGGGCAAGGAGCGCCACATCCGCCACGGCCATCCGTGGATCTTCTCCGGCGCGATCGAGCGGGTCGAGGACAGCCCCCAGCCGGGCTGGACCGCCGATGTCGTCAGCTTCGACGGTCGCTGGATCGCGCGCGCGGGCTATTCGCCCAAGAGCCAGATCCGCGCGCGGGTCTGGACCCTCGACCCAGATGAGGTGGTCGATGCCGGTTTCTTCGAGCGCCGGATCCGCGCGGCAGTGGGCCTGCGCCGGTGGCTGGGACGGATGGATGCAACGGGCGGGTGCCGACTGATCAACGCCGAGGGCGACCGCCTGCCGGGGCTGGTCGTCGACCGCTTTGCCGACGTGCTGGTGGTGCAGATCAACAGCTCGCCGATGGCGTACTGGCGAGAGGTGATCCTTGACACGCTGGAGGCGGTGGTTGCGCCGCGGGCGATCTACGAGCGCTCGGACAGCGACAGCCGTGCCAAGGAAGGCTTGGATAAGCGCGCGGGCTGGGCGCGGGGTGAGGGCTCGGAAGAACGAGGCGCGGGCAAGGGCGCGGGCGCAGGTGCAGGCGCTGAGACCGCCGAAGACGCCGAACCCGGCTCATCAGGCTCGTCCAGCCTACCGATCGAGATCGAGGAATTCGGCGCCCGCTTCGGCGTGGACATCGAGCGTGGCCACAAAACCGGCTTTTACCTCGATCAGGCCGAGAACCGCGCGCTGGTGCGCCAGCTGGCCGGGGATCAGCGGGTGCTGAACTGCTTTTCCTATACGGGTGGGTTTTCGGTGCAGGCGGTGCTGGGGGGCGCACGGGAGGTGGTGTCGGTGGACAGCTCGCAGCCGGCCCTGGATCTGTCGGCGGCAAATTTTGCCCGCAACGGCCTCGACGCCGACGACCCACGCTTTCCGCACCTGTGCAGTGACGTGTTCAAGGCGTTGGAGGGCTTAGCCGGGGAGCAGCGGCGGTTTGACATGATCATCCTCGATCCGCCGAAATTTGCAGCCTCGAGCGCGGGGTTGGAGCGGGCGCTGCACGCCTATCGCAAGCTGGGTCGGGCTGCGTTGCCGCTGCTGGAGGCCGGGGGCATGCTGCTGACCTTCTCGTGCTCGGGTGCAGTGACGCCGGAGGCCTTTCAGAAAGCAGTGACGCTGGCGCTTGCTGACAATCAGCGGCGAGGGCGGGTGGTCCGGCGCCTGACCGCCTCAGCTGATCACGTGGTTGATCTGGGGTTCAGCGAAGGTGCCTACCTCAAAGGGCTGGCGTTGATGGTGGAATAGTTTCAAAGGATGGCGCGCTCGATTTGACGCCGCTTCGCGGCTTACAAATCTCCCACGCGGAGTTTCGAGATTCTTGTGTTCTACCCTGCTTCTCCTGTGAGCGTTTGGGAGTCCCTTGCTCGAGCCCACTGCAAAGCCTTTCGATAGGTTTAGTGTAAATTTTGCTTGTTGAGTGGGAACTGATACGGCACTCAAAGCCAAAGATGTTGACTGAAAATTAAATGTAGTTGCGCCGACCTTGTCTCGACCGCTTCGCGGTCTTCGCCAAGGCGTCGCGCAATTCTTTAATCAAAGCAGAAGGTCAGAGTGATCTGACCTTCTGACCGACTGGCGAAGTCCGGGGTGTGGCGCGGTCAGGGCTGCGGAGCACCGCCGCGCCCGCGGCGGCTTGGCCTTGACGGCGCCGAGGGGCAGCGCCCCTCATTCTAGTGCCGCTCAACACGGTGTCGCCTTTGAGCTTGTGTGGGTCTTTGATGCAACCTGTCGATTGCGCTCAATGCGGCTTTGCCTTTGAGGGCGCGGGAGCTCTTCACGCGAACGACTGTCCGGTTGGCTGTGAGCGCGTTGGAGTTTTGCGTTGAAGCAAGGTTGCGCCGACTTGTCCCCGACCGCGCTTCGCGCGGCGGGGTCAAGCGTCGCGCAACTCGCCCACTGCGTGGTCGGTCGGCTTTGCCTCCGTCTTGCGCCTGAGCGTCGACGTTGTGAACCTTAGAAACTCTTCGTGGCGCGCGTAGCGCGGCGCGTCCGTTGAATTGCGCGTGGGAGGGCCGAAGGCCGCGGAGCGGCCAAGGCCCGAGCGCGCCATCAAGTGGCTGGTTCAGCGCTGTTGTCGGTACCGTCAGCAGACGTCGGTTTCGTCGATCTCAGGCTGTCCTGCTGGCCTTCAACTCCAGCCGCCGGGCGTGCAGCACGGGCTCTGTATAGCCTGAGGGCTGTTCTCGGCCCCGGAACACTAGATCGCAGGCCGCCTGAAACGCGATCGAGGCGTCGAAGTCCGCCGCCATGGCACGATAGAGCGGATCGTGCGCGTTCTGGGCATCTACCACAGCCGCCATCTTCTGCATCGAAGCCATGACCTCCGCCTCGCTGGCGACGCCATGGTGCAGCCAGTTGGCCATGTGCTGCGAGGAAATCCGGCACGTAGCCCGGTCTTCCATCAGGCCGACATCATTGATATCCGGCACCTTGGAGCAGCCCACGCCCTGATCGACCCAGCGGACGACGTAGCCCAGAATGCCCTGGGCATTGTTATCCAGCTCGTTTCGGATGTCTTCAGGCGACCAGTTCTGGCCCTCGGCGACCGGGATGCGCAGGATATCGTGCAAGGCTGCCCTCGGTCCGCCCTTCGAAATCGCGTCCTGACGCTCGGCCACCAGCACCTGATGGTAGTGCAGGGCGTGCAGGGTCGCCGCCGTCGGTGAGGGCACCCACGCCGTGTTAGCGCCCGCCTGCGGGTGTCCGATCTTCTGCTCCAGCATCGCCGCCATCAGGTCGGGCATGGCCCACATGCCCTTGCCGATTTGTGCCCGCCCACGAAGCCCNCAGGCCAGCCCGGTGTCGACGTTCCAGTCCTCGTAGGCGGCGAGCCAGCCCGCGCCTTTCATCTCCACCTTGCGGATCATCGGGCCCGCTTCCATCGCCGTATGCATCTCGTCGCCGGTGCGGTCGAGGAAACCGGTGTTGATAAAGGCCACCCGGTGCTGCGCTGCCCGGATACAGGCGCGCAGGTTGACGGTGGTCCGTCGTTCCTCGTCCATGATCCCCATCTTCATCGTGTGGCGCGGCAGGCCCAGCGCATCCTCGACCCGCCCGAACAGCTGGTCGGCGAAGGCGACCTCTTCGGGGCCGTGCATCTTCGGCTTGACCACGTAGATCGACCCATGCAGCGAGTTGCCGCCCTCGCGCTGCAGGTCGTGCATGGCGCAGGCNGCCGTCACCATTGCGTCGAGGATGCCCTCCTGGATCNCCCGGCCCCGGGCGTCTTGGATGGCGGGGTTCGACATAAGGTGGCCGACATTCCGCACCAGCATCAGCGCCCGGCCCTTGAGCCGCAGGCTGCCACCATCTGGCGCGCTGTATTCGCGATCGGGGTTGAGGGCACGGGTCACGCTGCGACCACCCTTGTCGAAGGTCTCGCTGAGGTCCCCCTTCATCAGCCCCAGCCAGTTGCTGTAGGCGACAATCTTGTCGGCCGCGTCCACGGCAGCGACGGAGTCCTCGCAGTCCATGATCGTGGAAATCGCGCTTTCGACCAGCACGTCCTTGACGTGCGCCGGGTCGGTCTGGCCGATCGGGTGGGTGGCGTCGATCTGGATCTCGAGGTGCAGCCCGTTGTGGCGCAGCAGGATCGCAGTCGGCTTGCCCGGCTCGCCGCGGTAGCCCGCGAAGCGCTCNGGGGCGGCGAGCCCAGCCGCCTTGCCATCGCTCAGCTCAACNTGCAGCCCGCCGTCGACCACGGCAAACCCGGTGGCATCGGCAAAGGACGCCCCGCCGGCCAGCGGCGCGCTGCCGTCGAGCACGGCACGCGCCCGCGCGATGACCCGCTCGCCCCGCACCGGNTTGTAGCCGCCGCCGCGCTCCGCCCCGCCGTCTTCGGCAATGGCGTCCGTGCCGTAAAGCGCGTCGTAGAGCGACCCCCAGCGGGCNTTGGCGGCATTGAGCGCGTAGCGGGCNTTCATTACCGGCACCACCAACTGCGGCCCGGCGATNGTCGCAATCTCGGGGTCAACGTTGCTGGTCTGGACGGAAAAGTCCGGCCCGGCATCGACCAGATAGCCGATGGAGCGCAGGAAGGCCTCGTAGGCGGGCATGTCGCGGATCGGCCCGGGGTTGGCGCGGTGGTAATCGTCCATCTGCGCCTGCAGGTCTTCGCGCCGCGCCAGCAGCGCCAGGTTGGTGTCGGTCAGATCACCGACGATCCCCGCCAGGCCATCCCAGAACTGTGCTTCACTGACCGGCAGACCCGACAGCACCTGATCGTTGATAAAATCGGCGAGGTCGCTGTCGACCGTCAGTCCGGAAAGTTCACGGGTGGGGGCCTTTGCCTGGGTCACGGTCTCACGCCTTTCGAGTTGCAGCCAGCCTCGCTGAGCCNGCGTGGGTTTAATTGGTCTGAAAAATAGACCAATTTCGAACANAGAGCCAAGGTGTCCTCGACTACCACCCGCGACATGGGCGCATGAGAAGTGGCTTGCACCGCTGAGAACTCCGGGTTAGATACACGCCAAGTCCTAGGGTGGCACGTCAGTGCTGCAGTCTTATTTTGCTGCGTCCCGTTCGTCTAGAGGCCTAGGACACCGCCCTTTCACGGCGGCGACACGGGTTCGAATCCCGTACGGGATGCCACCTCCTCCGGGGGNTGGCAGGGCAGCCAGAAAACACCTTCGCGACAGTCGCTTAGTTGCCGTGCGTCCTCTTACGCGTCTGCACTTTTGTATCCAATTTTGAACTAAGACTCGTAGCCAAACGGTACTTAACGGGCCAGCGCAGAACAGTACCCCCGAAGATTGCAGGCAAAGCCTGGAAAGTCCGCCTTGTGGTTCCACAAGATTGTCGCAAGCACTTCGGAAAATCCGAGATCAAGTTGTCCAAGCGTAATCTCAACCCAGCACAGGTGCAGAAATGGGCGAGCGAGATTGGCGACGAGTTCTAGACACAGGTCGACCTGTGTCGAGAAGGCCGTGCTCCCGCCTACGGGCACTCAATCGATGATGTGCTGAAACCGGTCCAACTCTACAACGCAACGGAATACGCAGTCGCTCACAGGCAGGACGCCTTAGCCACCTTAGAGATGACGCGCCAGGTCAAAAAGGTGGGGGTGATCACTCGCTCTGAAGCCTTTCATTATGTCGACCAGCTGCGGGCGTCAGACGTCCGAGACGACCTCCTACAGATCGGCGCTGGTGGCGACAAGACGGCTGCTGGGCAAGGCCGCTGGGTGCCGGTCCACTCCGCTTTGCAGCCCACAATCGATCGCCTTGTCAAGCAGACCAAAGAACCTGATGGCTACCTCCTGCAATCAACTGCGAGGAACAAGTACGCCAAGCGCAGTGCTGCAGCGGGCAAACGTTTTGGGCGCCTCAAGGATCATTTGCTTTGCGAACTCATTGCCGTCGGTCCAGGCAATGACCCGCCGGTCAGTTTCCCCGTCTTGGCAGAGCCTCTTCGCGTAGCTGGCAATCACTGTCATCATCATCAATGCCTTGCATGACCCCGTACAGCGCGGTTCCGCGGGTCTAGTCGCAGGATGCGGGGCTCGGCCAATCCCCTGCGCAGGGGGCAAGTGCCACGGCAACAGCATGCAATTGCGTGCTTGTCTGAGCGACCCAGCCGGGCCACAACCATAATGGGGTGATAACAGACCGAAGGCCGGAGGATCCCTACCGCTGTTCCATCAAGGTGCTTGCTGGCGAGGCATGGCACAGGGTCCGATTCCAGGGGGCCTTTGATAATGGTGAGCCGGGAACCCGTTTGTCACGGGTTGAAGGGAAGGAGAGGAACGCTTGCGCAGCACAAAAACGGTTCATGTCATTTCGGCCCACGCTGAGGGCGAGGTGGGCGATGTCATTGTCGGCGGCGTGCTGCCGCCCCCGGGCGAAACCCTGTGGGAGCAAAGCCGCTGGATCGCACGGGATCAGACCCTGCGCAACTTCGTGCTCAACGAGCCGCGCGGGGGCGTGTTCCGCCACGTCAACCTGCTGGTCCCGCCCAAACACCCGGAGGCTGACGCCGCCTTCATCATCATGGAGCCTGAGGACACCCCGCCCATGTCGGGGTCGAACTCGATCTGCGTCGCCACCGTGCTGCTCGACGCCGGCCTCGTGCCGATGGTCGAGCCTGAAACCACCCTCACCCTCGAAGCCCCGGGGGGACCGGTCCGCGTCCGCGCCCGCTGCCGGGGCGGCAAGGCCGAGCGCATATTCGTGCAGAACGTGCCCTCTTTTGCTGCCGATCTGGACCAGTCTCTGCAGGTAGACGGACTCGGCGAGATCCGGGTCGATACCGCCTACGGCGGGGACAGCTTTGTGGTCGTGGACGCTGCTGCGCTGAGGCTGGATCTGGTCGCTGACGAGGCCCACCGGATCGCCAAACTGGGGGTCAGCATCACCAACGCCGCCAACCAGCAGCTGAGGTTCCGTCACCCGGACAACCCCGACTGGACGCACTTTTCGTTCTGCCTGTTCGCCGGGCCGCTGACAGAGGGTGCCGACGGGTTCGAGGCCCGGGCCGCGGTCGCGATACAGCCGGGCAAGGTCGACCGTTCGCCCACAGGAACGGCGCTGTCGGCACGGCTGGCGATCCTGCACGCGCGCGGTCTGATGGCGGTGGGTGACAGCCTGACCGTCACGTCGGTGATCGATTCGACCTTCCACGGCACCATCGTCGCCGAAACCAGCCTCGGCGGACAGCCGGCAGTGGTGCCTGAAATCTCCGGGCGCGGCTGGATCACCGGCACCCACCAGCACATGCTGGACCCCGATGATCCCTGGCCCGAAGGCTACAAACTTTCCGATACCTGGGGCGCGCGCTAGAGCCCGAACACGTCCTTCGCCGACTGGCCCGCAGCCAGCTGCGCAATCCAGCGCCGTTCAAGGTCGAGCTTGGCTCTGGCCCCCGCTAGATGCGCGCGCGCCAGCGCCGGGTTGAGCGCAATCAGGCCGTCTGCATCGCCGAGGATCAGATCGCCGGGGCTGAGGGTGCAGCCCCCGACCTCGACCGGGCCGTTGAGCGCGCCACCCGCAGCCGAGGTCGGCCCGAGCGGGTTCACCGTGCGCGCGAACACCGGGAAATCCGACCAGCTGCCGAGCTGGTCGATGTCGCGCACCGCGCCGTCGACCACCAGTCCCGCGCCGCCCTTGCTGCGCAGGTGGCCGCCGAGGATCTCCCCGATCATGGCAAAGTCGGTGCGCGCCTGCGCGGCGATCACCACCACATCGCCGGCCTGCACGTGGTCGAGCGCCAGCACCACGGCGCCGAAGTCCGGCGGATCGCAGCGCACCGTCAGCGCCCGTCCCAGCAGGCTCAGACCCGCTTCCTTGCCAGCGGGCAGTCGGGTCCGCAGCGCAACCGCTGGGTCGATCTGCCCCTCGGGCGCGAGGTCGACGGCAACGCTGACCGGGATACCGGCCCAGGCGGCGATTTCGCCGTCGCTCAGGCGTTCGGTCGCAGTCTCTGCGTCCGTGCCGGTGCTGTCAGGGTTGTGAACAGTGATCGCCATGGCTCAGCCCAAGGTTGCCAGCAGGCGCCGGGTTGCGCGGGCGAGGCGGATCACCGCTTCCTCCAGCCGGTCGGCGTCGTTGATGGTGAAATTCAACCGGATGCCACGGCGGAATTCTTCCTGCGAGTCAAAGACGCTGCTGGGGGTGACGCAGACCAGTTCCTCCAGCCCGACCTTGAACAGCTCGTCGGTGTTCAGCCGTTCATCCTTGGCCGAGGCCCAGACGAACATCCCGCCTTCGGGGAACTGCCAGTCGAAAAAGTCGGTCAGGTGCCGGTCCATGGCCGCGAGCAAGGCATCGCGCCGTCCGCCGTACAGGCGCAGCATCACCGGGTTCATGCTTTCGATCAGCCCCGCCTCGAAAATCTTGCAGGTCATGCGCTGGGTCAGGCCGCTGGTACAGAGGTCTGAGCCCTGCTTAGCCGTGGTCAGCGCCGCGATCATCTCCGGCGCGGCGATCACCCAGCCCACCCGCAGGCCCGGGGCGACCATCTTGGACAGTGTACCCAGATAGATCACGGGACCGCCGTAGGGCCTGCCGTCGTCCGGCTCGTCCTCGGCCGAAATCTCCAGCGCGCTGGGTGGGATCGGCCCGTCGTAGCTCAGACCGCCGTAGGGATCGTCCTCGACCAGCCACGCGCCGGTCTGCCGGCTGGCGGCCACCAGCTCGCGCCGGGTCTGTTCAGGCACCAGCCGTCCGGTCGGGTTGGAGAAATTCGGCACCGTGTAGGCGAATTTCGCACCGGTCATCGCTGCGACAAAATCCAGGTCGTTGGTCTGCAGGTTCATATTGCGGAAGTGGGGTCGGCGTGGGCGCCAGGAGTCGAGCGCGCCGAGGTAGGTCGGGAACTGCCCAGCCATGGTGTCGCCCTCGTTGAGCAGGACCTTGCCGATCAGGTCCAGCGCCTGCATGCCGCTGGTGGTGATCAGCACGTTTTCGGGGCTCAGGCGGAGGCTGTCGGTCGAATAGCGTGCCGCCACTGCCCTGCGCAGGTCCGGCAGGCCTTCAATGGTGCCGTAGCCGAGGGTCTCGTTCGGGAACTCCGCGACCGATTGCGCGGCGATCGCGGCCAGCGCATCGACCGGATAGACCTGCGGGTCGGGCAGGCCGCCGGCGATGTTGATCAGGCCCGGGATTTGCCCGGCGGCGAGAAAGGCGCGGGTGATGTCGTTGGTATCATCGAGCCATCCGGCAAAAGGCGCAGGTGGGGTGGCTTGAGAGGGTTGCATCGCTTCGGGCTCCTGAGCTGTCGGGATCTCCTGAGGGAGACTGTGGGACATCGCGCGGGCGAGGCAAAGTCAAAAAATCAGCCACGTTGCCGCTGGGCCGCTGCGCCGATCCCAGCTGCAAGCTACCAGTGGGCCTAAGCTGATCGCGCTGGCGTTGCGCCGGCGGTTGTCATGTCCTGCATCCAGAACCGCTGCCACCAGAACCGGCGCAGCAGCAGCACTGCAGCGCAGCTCAACCCGGCCACCAGACCCAGCCAGACGCCGATGGCGCCTAGCGGCGTCCAGAAACCCAGCACGTAGCTGGTGGGCAAGCCAACCAGCCAGTAGCTGACGGCGGCCTGAATCATCGGAACGCGCGTGTCGTGCACCCCGCGCAGCAGGGCGACAGCCATAGCCTGCGTGCCGTCCGCCAGCTGGAACAGCGCCGCCATGGCCAGCAGGCCAACCCCGATGGTGATGATGGTGAAGCGGTCTGGATCGGCGGGGTCGAGGAACAGGCTGATCAGGGTTTCAGGCATGCCGAGGAAGGCCGCCATAGTCAGCACGACCATGGCCAGCGCCAGCATGAAGCCGACCTGACCGCCACGGAGCAACCCGTCGACATCGCGCCGGCCGAAGGCGCGCCCGGCGCGCACCGTCGCCGCCTGACTGAGCCCGATATGGACCATGAAGGTCGTCGAGGCGAGCTGGAGCGCGATCCCATGGGCGGCCAGCGGCAGGGTGCCGACCCAGCCCATCATGACCGCTGAGGCAGCGAACATGGCGCTTTCAGCCAGATGCGTCAGGCCGATGGGCCAGCCCAACTGGAACACGCGCTGCAGGGCTTCCCAATCCGGGCGCCAGAGCCGCTGGAACAGGGCATGTTCGGGGAACACGCGCACCGCGTAGAAACAAAGGCCCGCCAGCATCAGGCTGTAATTGACGGTGCTGGCCAGTGCGGCCCCCGCAATCCCCATTTCCGGGAAGCCCCAGTTGCCGAAAATCAGCACCCAGTTTGCGAGCGCGTTGCCCAGCGCGCCGACGATGGTCACCCACAGCACGATACCGGCCCGTTCCTGCGCGGCCACGTAACTCTTGAGCACCATGACCAGCAGCGCCGGCAGCAGCCCGAACCCCGCAATCCGCAGGTAGGTCTGGGCCAGTTCGGCGATGACGGGTTCCTGACCCAGCAGCAGCAGGATACGGCCTGACCACCACATCAGCGGGAACAGCAGAATCGCAAAGGCGATCGACAGCCACAGGCCCATACGGGTCACCCGGCGGATCTGCACCGGATCCCCCGCGCTCGACGCCGAAGCAACCAACGGCATAACAGCGAAGGAAAAGCCACTGGCCAGCACGAACAGCATGAAGAAGAAGCTCGTCGCCAGCACTCCGGCGGCCAGCGCCTCTACGTCGTACCAGCCCAGCATAACGGTATCGGTCAGCCCGACCGCTGCCTGCGCTAGGTGACTACCGATAAGGGGAATGCCAAGTAGCAGCATCGCCCGCGCGTGCTGCCTGTAACTCATCATACTCTGTGACATGCGCCGCCCTGGGACGAAGTCTCAGCCGTCGTTAATCGGTCTGAGACGCTGGAAGGCTCCGATGTTCGCCCGTTTCCGGGGGGCGATCAAGCGATCTTCTGGCAGGGTCAGGCGGAAGTGTCGGGCTTGTCGCCGGGAAGATCGTTCGGATCTGGCCCGAATTTGTTCTCACCAACCGTGCCTCGGATGAAGCCGAGCCAGATCAACATCACCAGCGGCCCTATGCCGGGGATAAACACCAGAAGGTAGAACCAGCCCGTCCGGTTGCAGTCGTGAAGTCGTTTAACTGCGCTCGCAATCCCTGCCCATAAAAAAGCGATACTTGCGGCAAAAACGGTCAGTATCATCGCCACTACGCCGACAATCTGCAGGGCGCCGAACTCTGCCCCCCCCTGTTCAAACGAAGAGGCGGTCGTCAGAGACTGGACCACGCCGAAGACCAGTGAAATCACGAGCAGCAGCACAAGAAGCCCGACGTAGAGCAAAAGCAGGGGTACGACGTACCGCAGCCAATATTCTGAGCGCGACATCCGGCCCTGAAACGAAAACAGCATGTAGGTTAGCGAGCGGTTTTCCATCGGATCGACCTCTTGTGTGCCAAAACTAATGTAATTTCCCTAAACCAAATGAGGGCGACTGATCAATCTGGGGCTTTAGAGCTGATCGGGTGGGGTCTCCCCATCGAAGAAGGCAACGAGGTTCTCGACCACCTTCAGACCCATGGCGGTGCGGGTTTCGATCGTCGCCGAGCCCAGATGGGGGTTGAGGACGCAGTTGGTTAGCGCAAGCAGTCCCGGGTGCACCTTGGGTTCTTCAGCAAAGACGTCCAGCCCGGCACCGGCGATGGTCCCGATCTGCAGGGCTTCAACCAGAGCCGCTTCGTCCACAACGTCGCCACGCGCAGTGTTGATCAGGAAAGCCGTTGGCTTCATCCGGGTCAGTCTTTNGGCGTTGATCAGATGATGGGTTTCTGACCCGCCGGGGCAGTGCAGCGACACGAAATCTGACGCTTCCAGCACCGCCTCCACNGTATCAAGCTGCNGCGCGCCGAGGCNCTGTGNTACANCAGGTTNAATCTGGCTGCGATTGAAGAACACCACTGGCATGCCAAAGCCGTGATGCGCGCGCCGGGCCATAGCCTGACCTATGCGGCCGAAACCGATGATGCCCAGCGTCTTGCCCGCAACCTGCGTTCCCAGCCGGTCGGTCGGGTTCCAGCCGGTCCACTGCCCATCCCGGACGTGCCAGTCACCGAGCGAGATCCCACGGGCGACCGCGAGCAGCAGGCCCATGGCCTGATCCGCCGTCGCGTCAGTCAGGACGCCGGGGGTGTTGGTAACCGCCAGACCGCTTGCCCGGGCCGCGTCGATGTCGATGTGGTTATAGCCGACCCCGAAGTTCCCAAGGATCCGGGTTCGCCGCCCTTCAGCCTGAAAGGCGGCGGGCGGCAGTCGGTCGATGACCGTCGGCGCAATGGCGTCAAAGTCCTGCAGCGCGGCGTGCCATTTCTCCGCCGGCATGGGCAGGGGGCCTTCGTGCACCTCGACCGCGAAGTGCTCCTGCATGGCGTCGACGGCGCCCTGTGGCCAGGGGGTGGTGATCAGAACCCGGATTTTGCTCGTCATGGTGCCTGCAACCTCGTTTCAACAGCGGTGCGAATTTTGCGGCATTGAGGATAGGCGAAAGCGGTTTGGCAACCTTCAACTGCACCTTGGCTGCTCAGTTCCGAGCGTCTGCAACGAAAAAGGCCACGCCGCGTGACAGCAGCGTGGCTCTTCTTGCAGGTGCGATACCGACCCCTATTCGGCGGTTGGTCGCTCGGCCATGATCGAAGAGAGGTTTTCCCGGATGCGTTCAGCCTTCGCTTCGCGGTAGGCGATCTTCCGCTCGAACTTGGCTCTCATTTCCTCGTATTCGGCGTCATCGGTGTCGAGGGCGGCCAGCTTCTCTTTCAGCATTTCGATTTTCTGCTCGAGCTTGGTCAGTTCACGGTTCAGCCGCTTGACCTTCTTGTTGCTGTAGTCCGCCGGAACACCTGCTTCGTAACTGGCCTTGCGGGCTGTGTGCGCGCTGATGCGGCCGGCCAGACGCTCACACATGGCAATGAGGTCTGCGGCCTCTGCGCTGGCGCAGCCCGCTTCGTCCATTTTCATTTCGAACTTCGCAATATTGGCATCGATCTGCGTCAGTCGCTTGGCGATGTAGTCCGCAGACTGGGCGTGGGTGATGCTGGACAGGGCAAGGCTGCAGAATGCAGCGACTGAGGCTGTCTGAAAGAGCATTTTCATAATCATCGTCCTCATTTTTTGGTTTCGGGGTTCAGACAAGGCATCTGAACCTTGCCTGAGCCTGTGCAAGCAAAAGGCAAAATTTAGTGTTCATTTTATGATTTATACGCCGATCACGCTGCCGTAATCGAAGGCCTGCCCGAAGCCGACGACACGCTTTTGTCACCCGTCGATCTGTGCCACCGTGCGATCGACCCTGCCGGCGGCAGTGGGAGAGCACTGGAGGAGGTGGGGCGCATGACCGAGAAAATTCTGATCGATACGGACCCGGGCATCGACGATGCTTTCGCGATCCTGTACGCGCTCAAGTCCCCTGATTTCGACGTGCTGGGCCTGACCACGGTCTATGGCAACGCCAGCATCGAGCAGACCACGCACAATGCCCGCGCGCTTGTCGACATGGGCGGCAAGCCCTGCCCGGTGGCGCAGGGTGCCGCCGACCCGCTGGTGATCGAGCGGCGCGCTTTTCCGGCCATGGTCCATGGCGAGGATGGCTTCGGCGGCTGTTCCCCAGCGCAGGTGCAGGCGCCGCTGTCGGCGCAGTCGGCCCCGGATTTCATCATTGAGACCATCCGCGCGAACCCAGGCGACGTTACGCTGGTGCCCATCGGCCCGTTGACCAACATTGCCGCCGCGCTGCAGCAGGCGCCGGAGATTGCCGGGCTGGTCAAAGGCGTGTCGATCATGGGCGGGGCGGCAAACGTCAACGGCAACGTCACCCCCGCCGCCGAGGCCAACATCTACGATGACCCGGAAGCCGCCGAGATCGTCTTCGCCGCGCCGTGGACCGTGACAATGCTGGGGCTGGACGCCACCCATCAGGTGCCGCTGACCCGAGATAACGTCGCCCGAATGGCCCAAGAAGGCGGCGCTAACGGCCGCTTTCTGGCAGCAGCAGCGGAGCAGTACTTCGGTTTCCACACCGATGTCGTAGGGCTGGATTTCTGCCACTTCCACGACCCTTCAGCCTTGATCGCCATCAGCCAGCCCGCACTGTTCACCCGCCAGCAGTCCAGCGTGCGCGTGGTCTGTGAGGGCTTTGCGGCAGGCAAGACCATCGCCAAACCCCTGCCGCGCTTCACCGCTCAGCCCGGCTGGGACCAGCGCGCCATGGTCGAGGTCTGCACCGGCGCCGACGGCGCGGGCGTCATCGCCCATTATCTGGAGGTCATGACCGCATGAGCCGGGTTATCGTCTTCGGGTCGATCAACGTCGATCTGGTCGCAGAGGTCGCGCGTCTGCCTGGTCCGGGTGAGACCATCAAGACCGACAGCTACGTGGCGCTGCCCGGTGGCAAGGGCGCCAATCAGGCGCTAGCCGCCGCCCGTAATGGGGCTGCGACCCACATGGTCGGCGCCGTGGGTTCAGACGGGCAGGCACCGACCGCGCTGGCGCAGCTGCGATCCGACGGCGTCGGGCTGGCCGCGGTGGAAGAGGTCGAGGGCGCTTCCGGGCTGGCCATGATCGCCGTGGACGCAGGCGGAGAGAACCAGATCATCGTCGTTTCCGGTGCCAACGCCTCGGCTGCGGCGGCGCAGCTGCCTCCGATGGCCCCGGGCGACTGGCTGGTGACCCAGAACGAGGTCGACTGGCTCCAGACCGCCCAAGCCCACCGCCGCGCCCGTGAACAGGGCGCCGGGGTGATCCACAACACCGCCCCCGCCCATGGTCTAAGCGGCGCAGAACTGGCGCGCATCGACGTGCTCGTCGCCAACGAACACGAGCTGGCACAGGCCGCCCCTTCTGCTGCTGAAACGGGAGCTGACGCGCAGGCACGCAGCCTGCTCGCCGCGGGCGTGGGCGCGGTGGTTCTGACGCTCGGGGCCAGGGGCTCCGCGCTCTATACCGGGGCCGAAGAAGCGACAGCCGTCCCGGCTGCGCCCGCCGAGGTGCGGGACACCACCGGCGCCGGTGATGCCTTTGTCGGTGCGCTGGCTGCCGCTCTTGCTTCTGGCCAAAGCCTGCCCGAGGCCGTCGCATCGGCGAACCGCTATGCCGCGCGGGTCTGCGAGGTTCTCGGCGCGCAAACCCCGGTCGATCAGGTCAGCTCGTAGAGAAAAGTCGCCTCGCTTCCCAGCAGCACCAGCGTGGTCTCCCCAGTCGAAAAGTGATCCCGCAGGGACAGGTCCAGCAGCCGCCCTCCTGCCAGTGCATCCAGATCCAGCCCGGTGAAAAGGGTCTGCGTCAGGGCATCCTCGGCGAAGCCATCGCCGAGGTTCTCGTAGGCCTGTACCACCGTCGCACCCGCCGGGCGGACCAGCAGTTCGGCCCGTCCGTCCCCGGTCAGGTCGGCGAAATGAATGATGGTCCCGGGATCGATGGTCAGCGCCGGATGGTTGTCGAATAACACCGGCGCGGTGAAGCGGGTGATGCTGCCGTCGTTGAACTGATAGCTTTCCTCGGCCACGCCGGATGCATTGGCGTGGTAGCTTTTGGCGTAGAGCCCGAACTCAAAGCCGTCTTCCCCGGAAAAGTCAGTTTCGCTGACGCTGAAGGTCATCAGATAGTTGCCACTGGCATCAAAGCTGCCGAGCATGACCGTGCCCTTGTCCAGCTCGATCAGGTTGATCTCGGGCAGGATGGAGAAGGCTGGGGCGCTCAGAGCAGTCTCGACCGAGCCAGGCCCGCTCAAAAAGTACTCCTGCGCGGTCAGGAACAGATCGACGGTGGCATCACCGCTTAGCGTCTCGATACCGCCAAAACCAAAGCGGGCGTCGGGAAAGGCCGGGTCAGCCGATAGGCTCCCGAACACCAGCGCCCCGGAAAGCAGGCTGTCGTGGGCCTGCGTGTACGCCGGGGTGGTGTCGATGGCGTCGCTGGCGTCATCCTCGATCCGGATGCTGAGGCTCTGGGTGGCGCTGGCGCCTTCCGGGTCGGTGGCTGTCACGGCGACGCCCGTCAGCGTGCCTGCGGCCGCGGTCTCGCTGACGCTGCCCGTGCCGGTGAGTTCGATGAAGGCGGGGGCTGCGTTTTCCGTTTCGGCGTCGGGGTCATCGCTCGCGGCGTCTTCTTCTTCTCCATCCTCATCCAGCGGTGCGTCGGCGGCCTCGTCTGCGTCGACCGTGGCAGCTGCGCTGGCGCTGTCTTCGGCGATGGTCTGCGAGAGCTGGACCAGCTCCGTGGAGAGATCAGCGTAGGCTGAGGCGACGACCAGCGTGCAGACCAGTGAGGCGCCTGCGCCCGCGATGGCACCAAGACTGCTCTTGTCTTCGATGATGGTGACGTTGCTGCCGCCATTGCTGGCCAGATCAGTTCCAGTGCGGGTGAAGTCTGCTGCCTCAGCAGGCGAGGGGGGTTGAGGCAGGGGGGCAGACCCCTGCGCCAAGTCTTCCGATCCCCTGGCGAGGGCGTCCGCGCCGCTCAGCCCTTGCCCGGCCTCGAGGCGGAGATCGGCTGTTGCAGGGTCGAGCCGACGCCCCTCGGGCAGAATGAGCGCGGCGACGAAGGTGTCCGAACCGTCGGCCTGCGCCGCTAGAGGTACCCCGGGCAGGGCCACAAAGGGTGCTTGTTCCCTGGGCTGGGGTACAGGCCACGCCCGATCAGTGTCGTGATCGTGAGAGCCGCTGTCGCGAGAACCGTTATCGCGAGAGCCGTTGTCGTGAGCGCTGTTATCGAGCGGCCGCGTGGCGCGAACCTCCGCACCCGGCACCGTCGGCCAGAACAGGGCAAGAACAGGCAGGATCCGACCCAAGACAGCCGACCGCCGTACGAAATGAGCGTCCATGAAAACAGAACCTGAAATCAATACAGTAATGATCTAAGGTTATCATAAGCGTCTATAAATTCTACATAAGACAGCATTATCAGCAGGGCGCAACCGTGGCGCGTGCTTCGGCGATTTAGGCGGAAGCCCGCCA
>PAGB01000015.1 GCA_002711265.1 Rhodospirillaceae bacterium | reverse complement strand
ACGCTTGCGCGCACAACGGTTTTCGAGACCGCCCCGTTCGACCGCTCCGGCACCTCTCCGCCGCCGTGTCTAGGCCAAAGCAGGCCCGCCCGCAACCACCGCGTTCCGCGCCTTACGCGCCCCATCCATCGCCCCAGCGCGACCCTCGGCCCCGCCATGCGTTGTTTCCGGTCAGCAATGCACTGATAACAGGTGGTTTTCGTTGACCCCGACCCCGGCTTTGGCCTAGGAAACCGGCTCCGATAACAAGCCAAGGCGCCCCNCGGTTGATTCGACCGCACAGCAAGAGCGTCAGCTGCAACTGACAGGACAGCACANAAATGTACGCAGTNATCAAGACCGGCGGTAAGCAGTACCGCGTTCAGCAGGACGACGTTCTGCCCATCGAAAAGCTCGAAGCCGAAGTCGGCGACACCATTACCTTTGACCAGGTGATGATGGTCGGCGAAGGCGACAAGATCACCCTCGGCNCCCCGACCGTGAAGGGCGCGACGGTCACCGCAGAAGTCATGGATCAGAAGCGCACGCGCAAAATCCTCGTCTTCCGCCGCCGTCGCCGGAAGAACTTCCGCCGCACCAACGGTCACCGCCAGCACCAGACCGTGGTCAAGGTCACAGGCATCAAGGCCAAGTAAGGCCGGCGCCGACCGGGCATAAACGAGGGGGGCTGCTGGCCTCCCTTTTTGTTTCGCACACCGGTCTGCAACCGCCTTCAGGGCAGGATCAGGATCATGAAGTTCCTCGACCAAGCCAAGGTTTTCATCGCGTCGGGTAACGGCGGCAGCGGGGTCATCTCGTTCCGGCGGGAGAAGTACGTCGAATTCGGCGGCCCGGACGGCGGCGACGGCGGCAAGGGTGGTGACGTCTATGTCGAGGCGGTCGAAAACCTCAACACCCTGATCGACTACCGCTACGTCCAGCACTACAAGGCCGAGCGCGGCAAGAACGGCCAGAGCGCCAACAAGTTCGGNGCGGCCGGCAAGTCGATCACGCTCAAGGTTCCCGTCGGCACCCAGNTCCTCGANGAGTTCGGGGAGGCTGTACTCGCCGATCTGACCGAAGCCGGNGAAAAGATCCTGATCGCCAAGGGCGGAGACGGCGGCTTCGGCAACGCCCGCTTCAAGACCTCGACCAACCGCGCGCCCCGGCGCCGCGACCTCGGCTACCCCGGCGAAGAGCGCTGGGTCTGGCTGCACCTCAAGCTGATCGCCGATATCGGCCTGCTGGGCTTTCCCAACGCGGGCAAGAGCACGTTTCTGTCNGCCGTGTCGCGCGCCACACCCAAGATCGCCGACTACCCCTTTACCACGCTGCATCCCAACCTCGGGGTCGCGGCAATCCAGAACCGCAGCTTCGTCATCGCCGATATCCCCGGGCTGATTGAAGGCGCGTCGGAAGGCGCCGGCATGGGCACGCGCTTTCTGGGCCACGTCGAACGCTCGGCGGGGCTGCTGCACATCGTCGACGGCTGTCAGGACGACCCCGGCGAGGCCTACGTCAAGCTCCGCNGCGAGCTGGAGCAGTACGGCGGCGACCTCGCCGACAAGCCCGAGCTNNTGGCCCTCAACAAGGCCGACGCCATCGGGCAGGAACTCGCNGAGGATCAGGCGCGGCTGCTGTCCGAAGCAGCNGGCGGGAAGAAGGTCTGGATCATGTCGGCAGTCAGTGGAGAGGGCGTCGACCCGATCCTGCACGAGCTGGCCAACATGGCCGACAGCCATCGGGCCGCCGAACGCCGCGCGGCCGAAGGCGATAAGGAACCCGAGTCATGGACGCCCTGAGCCGCGCGACCTCGGCGCAGGAGGCCATGGCCCAGGCCCCGACGGTGGTGGTCAAGGTCGGCTCCGCGCTGCTGGTCGACGACGACGGTTCGATCCGCCGGGAGTGGATGTCGGCGCTGGTCGACGACCTCGCCGGGCTGGTCAAGGCNGGGCGACGGGTNGTGCTGGTCTCCTCGGGCGCGATCCGGGTCGGCCTNCGCCTGCAGAACCGGGACCCCCTTAACCTCCGGCTGGACGAAAAGCAGGCNGCCGCTGCGCTNGGGCAGATCCGGCTGGCCGAGGCCTACGCCGACAGCTTTGCCGAGCGCGACCTCAACGTCGGCCAGATCCTGCTNACCCAGGAAGACACGGAAAACCGCCGCCGCTACCTCAATGCACGCGCGACGCTCAACCGCTTGCTCGACTGGGGGACGGTGCCGCTGGTCAACGAAAACGATACGGTGGCGACCGCAGAAATTCGCTTCGGCGATAACGACCGGCTNGCGGCCCGCGTGGGCGGGATGGTCGGGGCCGACCTGCTGGTGCTGCTCTCCGATATCGACGGGCTCTACACCAGCAACCCCAAGGCCAGTGCGGCTGCCAAACACCTTCCGCTGGTCACGAGCGGGATCACGCCNGAAATCGAGGCCATGGCCGGGGATGAAACCAGCGCCTACGCCAAGGGCGGTATGGTCACCAAGCTTGCCGCGGCCAAAATCGCACTCGGGGCCGGCTGCGCCATGGTCATCGCGGATGGCCGCGTGCTGAACCCGCTGCAGACGCTGGTGGATGGCGCCAGGGCGACCCTCTTCACCTCCACTGAAACCCGGCACTCGGCCCGCGAAGCCTGGCTGCTCGGCGCGTTGTCCGGGGACGGGGCCTTGATCCTCGACGACGGGGCGGCCCGGGCTGTGCAGGCCGGAAAATCCCTGCTCCCCGCAGGCGTGGTCCGCGTCGAGGGCGCGTTCGAGCGCGGCGATACCGTCAGCATCACCCGCGCGGATGGCACCGACATCGGGCGCGGCATCGCCGCCTACGGCAGCGAAGACGCGGCGCTCATTGCCGGGAAACGCAGCGCAGATATCGCGACAATTCTCGATGAAAGTCGCGGTCCGAACTTGATCCACGCGGACGATTTGGCACTGTTCTGATCTTCAGAACCCGGGCAACGGCAGGGAAAGCGCTATGGCGACGGCAAATCTACAGGACAGAATGAACAGCGTCGGACAGGCGGCCAAGGCGGCGTCGCACAGCCTGTCGCTGGCCCCTGCTGCGCAGAAGGTCGACGCGCTGCAGGCGGCCGCTGCCGCGATCCGAAGCCGCAGCGAAGACATCGTCGCCGCCAACGCCATCGATATGGCGGCCGGCGCCGACAAAGGCCTGAGCAAGGCCATGCTCGACCGCCTGCTGCTCACCCCCGACCGGATCGAAGCCATGGCCGCAGGCGTGGCCTCGGTGGCCGAGCTGGACGATCCCGTGGGGCGCGAGCTGTCCGTCACCGACCGCCCCAACGGCCTGCGGATCCGACAGGTTGCCGTGCCGCTGGGGGTCATCGGGATCATCTACGAAAGCCGCCCGAACGTGACCGCCGATGCCGCTGCCCTGTGCCTGAAGGCCGGGAATGCCGCAATCCTGCGCGGCGGATCGGACAGCTTCAACAGCTCCGGCGTCATCCTCGAATGCATGCAGGCGGGGCTGGCAGCCGCGGGTCTGCCGGTCAGCGCCGTGCAGCGCGTGCCCACGGTCGACCGTGAAGCCGTCGGCATGCTGCTGCGCATGGCCGAATACGTGGACGTGATCGTCCCCCGGGGCGGCAAAGGCCTGATCGAGCGCGTCCAGCAAGAAGCACGGGTGCCGGTTTTCTCTCACCTCGACGGCATCAACCACACCTTTGTCGACGCCGCCGCCGACCTGACCATGGCCGAGAGCATCGTCGTCAACGCCAAGATGCGCCGGACCGGGATCTGCGGCGCCATGGAAACCATGCTGGTGCACCGCGACGTGGCGGCTGAGTTCCTGCCCCGCGCGGTTGCAGCGCTGCAGGCCGCCGGCTGCGAGGATATCCGTGGCGACGAAGCCGCGTGCGGTCTCAGCGTTGCGTTGACCCCTGCGAGCGCCGAGGACTGGGACACGGAATATCTGGACTCGATCCTGTCGGTGCGGATCGTCGATGACCTCGACGCAGCGATCAGCCACGTCAACCGCCACGGCTCCCACCACACCGAAGCGATCATCACCGCCGACGCAGAAGCGGCAGCCCGCTTTCAGCGCGAGGGCGACGCCGCCATCGTCATGCACAACGCCTCGACCCAGTTCGCGGACGGCGGCGAGTTCGGCATGGGTGCGGAAATCGGGATTGCCACGGGGCGCATGCACGCGCGGGGTCCGGTCGGCGCCGCGCAGCTGACGTCCTACAAATACGTGGTCGAAGGGTCTGGCCAGACCCGGCCCTGAGCCGCTCCGGTCCGGTCGAGCGCAAACGCCCATGCCCGTCACCAGCGATCGGCTGTTCCCCGGTCAGGACACCACCTGGTCCCCCGACCGTGCGTACCGCTATTTCCTGCGCCGCCCGGCGGGGATGCTCGACCGTGACAAGCCGGTGATCGCCTTTGTGCTGCTCAACCCCAGCACCGCCGATGAGCTCAAAGACGACCCGACAGTCGCCAAGTGCCGCCGCTATGCGGCCGGTTGGGGCTTCGGTGAAGTCATCGTGCTCAACGCCTTCGCCTATCGGGCCACCGACCCGAAAAACATGCGCGCCCACCCTGACCCGATTGGCCCGGACAACGACGCAACCATTCTGCGGACGGCCGAGGTCGTGCACGGGCTGGGCGGCACCATCCTTTGCGGCTGGGGGACGCACGGCACCCATCTCGAGCGCTCAGCGGCGCTGCGGACGCTGCTGGCGCCCTTCCCGCTCCGGGCCTTCACCCTCACCAAGCACGGTGAGCCGGGCCACCCGCTCTATCTGCGCGGGGATCTGCAGCCGATCGACTGGAACCCCTCAAGCCTCAACGAGGCGGGGTGATTACAGGATAAACCGGCTCAGGTCGGCGTCCTTGGCCAGCTCTCCCACGTCATCGCGCACCTTGGCTTCGGTGATCTGGATCGTCTCACCGTTGCGGTCGGGCGCGGTAAAGGAAATCTCCTCCAGCAACCGTTCCATCACCGTGGCCAGCCGCCGCGCCCCGATGTTCTCGACCGTCTGGTTGATCTCAGCCGACAGATCGGCGAGCGCCTCGATCGACCCCTGATCGAAATCGAGGGTCACGCCCTCGGTCTGCAGGAGCGCCTTGTACTGCTTGATCAGCGAGTTCTCCGGCTCGGTCAGGATGCGCACGAAGTCGTCGCGGGTCAGCGGATTGAGCTCAACCCGGATCGGCATCCGCCCCTGCAATTCCGGTAGCAGATCGCTGGGCTTGGACAGGTGAAAGGCACCAGAACAGATGAACAGCACGTGGTCGGTCTTCACCGGCCCGTACTTGGTGGTGACGGTCGTGCCTTCGATCAGCGGCAGCAGGTCGCGCTGCACGCCTTCGCGGCTGACTGACCCGCCACGGACTTCGGAGTTGACCGCGATCTTGTCGATCTCGTCGAGGAAGACGATGCCGTCGTTCTCGACCCGCTCGATGGCGGTCCGGGTCAGGTCTTCCTGGTCGATCAGGTTGTCAGCCTCTTCCTCGACCAGCTGATCGTAGGCGTCCTTGACCTTGAGCTTGCGCTTGACTTTGCGCTGTCCCAGCCCGCCGAGCATGTCGCTGAGGTTGATCATCCCCATCTGCGAGCCGGGCATGCCCGGGATATCGAGCGACGGCATGCCGCCGCCGGATTTGTCGTTGAGGTCGACCTCGACTTCGCGATCGTCGAGCTTGCCCTCCCGCAGCATCTTGCGGAATTTCTGCTTGGTGTCGTTGTTGGCCTCGGCCCCGGTGAGCACGTCGATCAGACGGTCTTCAGCGACGATCTCGGCCTTGGCCTTGACCGCAACGCGCTGCTGGCTGCGGGTGCTGGTGATGGCCAGCTCGACCAGATCGCGGACGATGGATTCGACATCGCGGCCGACGTAGCCGACTTCGGTGAACTTGGTCGCCTCGACCTTGATAAAGGGGGCGTTGGCGAGCTTGGCCAGCCGCCGGGCAATCTCGGTCTTGCCGCAGCCCGTCGGCCCGATCATCAGAATGTTCTTGGGCAGTACTTCCTCGCGCAGGCTGTCGGGCAGCTGCTGCCGCCGCCAGCGGTTGCGCAGCGCGACCGCAACGGCGCGCTTGGCGTCGCCCTGGCCGACGATGAAGCGGTCGAGTTCGGAAACGATTTCCCGCGGTGAAAAGTTGCTGTGGCCCATTGCTATTTCGCGGCTCCTGCTTTGTTTTCCAGCTTTTCAAGGCGGATCGAGTGGTTGGTGTAGACGCAGATGTCCCCGGCGACCTTCATGGCCCGGCGGGCGATTTCCTCCGCCGTCAGGCTGTCGTCCTCGACCGTGATCAGCGCGCGGGCGGCCGACAGGGCGTAGTTCCCGCCCGAACCGATGGCTAGCACGCCGTCGGCCTCGGCCTCGACCACGTCACCGTTGCCCGTGACGATCAGCGAGTGTTCGGCATCGACCACGATCAGCATGGCTTCCAGCCGGCGCAGGTAGCGGTCCTGCCGCCAGTCCTTGGCCAGCTCCACAGCGGCCCGGACCAACTGCCCGGGGTAGGTTTCAAGCTTGGCTTCCAGCCGCTCGAACAGGGTGAAGGCATCGGCGGTGGCACCGGCGAAACCGCCGACCACGTCGCTTCGCTTGCCCAGACGGCGGACTTTGACTGCGCTGCCCTTCATCACCGTCGGGCCGAGGCTGACCTGCCCGTCACCGGCGACCACCACTTCGTCGCCCTTGCGGACGGACAGAATGGTCGTGCCGTGCATGGTATTTTCACTACTCATCGAATCGAAATTTCCTCATTTCGGGTAGACGACTGCACAGAGACGTAAGGCGCGCGGGCCAGAGCCGCAAGGCACGGCGGTTGGACCCCTGCCCAAGAGCCTGCTAAAGAAGCGCGGCAAAACCGACTTCGATAGGCTCAAGTCCATGACGTCCCCCGCCCGCAAGGCCGCCGTAACGCGCAAAACAAACGAAACCGACGTGACCCTGTCCCTGAACCTCGACGGGACCGGCACCAACAGCATTTCGACCGGGATCGGCTTTCTCGACCATATGCTCGACCTGTTCGGCAAGCATTCTCTGATCGACCTCAGTGTTCAGGCCGAGGGCGATCTGCACATCGACGCGCACCACACGGCGGAAGACGTGGGTCTGGTTCTGGGACAGGCGCTGCGCGAGGCGCTGGGCGACAAGCGCGGGATCAGCCGCTATGGCCACGCCTATGTCCCCATGGACGAGGCGCTGGCGCGCGCCGTGGTCGACTTCTCCGGCCGGCCGCATCTAGTCTGGGACGCGCACTTCGAGATGCCGCGGCTGGGTACCATGGAAACCGAGCTGTTCCGCGAGTTTTTCCAGGCTGTGACCAACGCGGCGCAGGCCAACGTGCACATCCACGTGCTCTATGGCGACAACAGCCACCACAAGGCCGAGGCCTGCTTTAAGGCCTTCGCGCGCGCGGTGCGCATGGCCGTGAGCGTCGATCCCCGGACGGCGGATCAGATCCCGTCGACCAAGGGTGCACTGGACGGTTGACCCATGAAAACCGTGGTTGTCGACTATGGCTCGGGGAACCTTCGCTCGGCCGCTAAGGCGCTGGAACGCGTCAGCCCCGGCCCGGTCACAGTGACCGACCGGCCCGAGGTTGTCTCCGGCGCCGATTATCTGGTTGTGCCCGGTCAGGGAGCCTTTGCCGACTGTCGGCAGGGGCTGCGCTCGATCGACGGGCTGTATGAAGCAATCGCCGACTTTGCCGTGACCCGGGCACGACCGTTTCTGGGCATCTGCATCGGCATGCAGCTGATGGCGACCCGGGGGCTCGAACACGGGGTTCATCCCGGCTTCGACTGGATTCCCGGCGATATCGCCCCGCTCCGTCCGGCTGACCCCAGCCTGAAGATCCCGCAGATGGGTTGGAACAGCCTGTGCGCCACCCACAGCGGCGCGGCCCATCCAGTGCTCGAAGGCATGGACGGCGAAGACGTGTACTTCGTGCACTCCTTTGCCTTTGAAACCGCGCAGGCTGATCACCAACTGATGATCACCGACTACGCTGCAGACGTGACCGCCGTGGTGGGTCGGGACAACATGATTGGTACGCAGTTTCACCCGGAAAAGAGCCAGACCGTCGGGCTGAAGCTGCTCTCCCAGTTTCTGAGGTGGAAACCGTGAGCCAGACCACAAAGAACGACGGGACGCAGACGGGCAGCGGCACAGCACCAACCGACGCTGAAATGAAGGTTGCGCTTGCCGAAAGCCTGAGCGAAGGCGACCTGCAGGACCTCTGTGACGCCACCGTGGACGCCATCAACGCCGGCGGCGGCTTCGGCTGGGTATCGCCCCCGCCGCGCGACACACTCGAACGCTACTGGCAGGGGCTGCTGCTGATCCCTGACCGCCGGGTGTTCATTGCCCGCCTCGACGGTCTGATCGCCGGTTCGGTGCAGCTGCACCTGCACCCCCGCAACAACGAGGCCCAGGCCATGATCGGCCGTATCACCACGGCCTTCGTCGCCACCTGGGCCCGGGGTAAGGGGCTGGGGCATCTGCTGATTGATGCGGTCGAGGCCGACGCTGAACTCATCGGCCTCCGCGCCCTCACCCTCGACCTGCGCGAAACCCAGAGCAACGCCATCCGCACCTACGAAAGCCGCGGCTACACCCGATGGGGGACGCAGCCGCAATACGCCCTGATCGACGGCCAGTGGATCGCCGGGTACCACTACACCAAGGAACTGCGCTGACATGATCCTGTTTCCCGCCATTGACCTCAAAGACGGGCAGGTCGTGCGCCTGCTTTACGGCGATATGGACGCCGTCACGGTCTACGGCGACAACCCCGGCGCGCAGGCCGCTGCCTTCGCCGATACCGGCTTTGACTGGCTTCACGTGGTCGACCTCAACGGCGCGATCGAAGGGCGTCCGGTCAATCGCGAGGCGGTCGAGGCAATCCGCGCCGCCTTTCCCGGCAAGATGCAGCTCGGCGGCGGCATCCGCAGCCTCGAAAACATCGAAGCCTGGCTGAAGATCGGCGTCGACCGCGTCATCCTCGGCACGATCGCCGCCCGCGACCCGGACCTCGTGCGCGAAGCCTGCCGCCGCTTCCCCGGACAGATCGTCGTCGGGATCGACGCCAAGGGCGGTAAGGTCGCCGTCGAAGGCTGGGTCGAGACCGGTGAAATGACTGCGCTGGATCTGGCAAAGGCCTTCGAGACCGCCGGCGTGGTCGCCATCGTCTTCACCGACATCGACCGCGACGGCGCCCTGACCGGGGTCAATCTGGAGGCGACGGTTGCGATCGCCAATGCTGTCTCGATCCCGATAATCGCCAGCGGCGGGGTCGCCGATATCGAAGACATCCGCGCGGTGAAAGCGGCCCGCGACGCCGGCGCCAACCTCGAGGGCGCTATCTCCGGCCGCGCGCTATATGACGGCCGCCTCGATGCCAGCGACGCGCTGGCGCTGATCCATGCTTAAGGCGCGGGTGATCCCTTGCCTCGACGTGCATGCCGGGCGCGTGGTCAAGGGTGTCAACTTTGTCGATCTGGTCGACGCCGGTGACCCGGTGGAGCAGGCCAAGGTCTACGACGCAGCCGGGGCGGATGAGCTGTGTTTCCTCGACATCACCGCGAGCCACGAGGACCGCGGTACTATCTATGACGTCGTGGCCCGCACGGCTGAACAGGTGTTTGTACCGCTGACCGTCGGCGGTGGCGTGCGCGCGGTCGAAGACGTGCGCAAGCTGCTTCTCGCCGGGGCCGACAAGGCCTCGATGAACTCGGCGGCGGTGACCGACCCGGACCTGATCAACCGCGCATCGGACAAATACGGCAGCCAGTGCATCGTCGTCGCCATCGACGCCAAGGCCCGCGAGGACGGCAGCGGTTGGGACGTCTACACCCGCGGCGGCCGTCACAACACCGGGATCGATGCCGTCGCCTGGGCCGAGGACGCGGCGCGCCGGGGGGCGGGCGAGATCCTGCTGACATCCATGGACCGCGACGGCACCAAAATCGGCTTCAACCTCGACCTCACCCGCGCGGTTGGAGAAGCCGTACCAGTGCCGGTAATCGCCAGCGGCGGGGTCGGCGAGCTTGACCACTTCGTCGAAGGCATTCAGATAGGAAAGGCAAACGCCGTGCTGGCGGCGTCCGTCTTCCACTTTGGAACTTTCAGTATTGGCCAGGTCAAGGCCCACATGGCCCGAGCTGGCATCCCCATGCGCGAGTTGAAACACCCATGACGGTACCGACTGGAGAAACGCTGGATCAGGTCTACGAGACCATCGCCAAGCGTCACCGCGAATTCAAAGACGGCAAGGTCGGCAACAGCCGCACCGCCAAGCTGTTCAAGCGGGGCTCAGCCAAGATTGCGCAGAAACTCGGCGAAGAGGCTGTGGAGACGGTGATCGAGGCGATCAAGGGCCGCAAGGGGCACCTCATAGAGGAGTCCGCCGACCTGCTGTATTTCCTGCTCGTGACCTGGAAGGATCAGGGCATCGAGCCCGAGGATGTCTGGAAAGAGCTGAAGAAGCGGCACAAGCTGCCCGAAGCCAAAGAGCGCGCCGGACGGCTGGACTAGCGCGCCGGGTTGGATGGCAGGGTGGCCACCGTCCGTCCCCCGACCAAGAACAGAGGAACATCGAGCCATGGCCTACGACAACGACAACATCTTCGCCAAGATCCTGCGTGGGGAGATCCCCTGCAACAAGGTCTACGAGGACGAATTTGCCCTGGCCTTCCGCGACATTGCCCCACAGGCGAAGGTCCACACGCTGGTGATCCCCAAGGGCGCTTACGTCAGTTTCGACGACTTCTCGACCCAGGCCTCGGACGCCGAGATCATCGGTTTCGTGCGCGCTGTACAGAAGACCGCCGCGCTCGAAGGCGTGGTTGAGTCGGGCTACCGCCTGCTCGCCAATCACGGCGTCGATGGTGGTCAGGAAGTGCCGCATTTCCACGTTCACATCGCCGCTGGTGAGCGCTTGGGCGCCCTCGTCTCGCGCCGCTGAGCCTGCCTTACCATCTCTAAGTCGAAAAGGTGTGGATAAGCTCTCGCATATAACGGAGTCGTCTTGTTTTTGCCCAGAGTCGCAGGTATTTTGCGCCGATAAATTAATGGGTCGGCGCGCTGGTGGCCGACCGCAAATTTCATGGGGCAGTCCTTGGACTTCTGGGATCGGCAGGAACCTTCAGCGGGACAGGAAACCTCCGCGCTGAGCGAGGCGACGGAAGCACCCGTTCGCTTCGGTTTCGACCCCTATGAGTGGCAGGACTATCCCCTCGCTGCGATCCTCCGCGCCTATCGAGAAGCCTACGGGCTCGAAATGACGGAAATCGCCGACCATCTGCGTATCCGTGCGCACTACCTCGGTATTCTCGAAGACGGCCGCTACGACGAACTGCCCGCGCGCCCCTACGCCATCGGCTTTGTCCGCTCCTACGCCAAATATCTCGGCCTGCCGGTCGAAGACATGGTGCAGCGTTTCCGCGAAGAGATCGACGACCTGCAAGCACCGGTTATACCGACGCAGCAGGCATCGGCAGCGCGGATCCGGACCCGCAACGACAGCAGCCTAAGCCGCTTCGTGCTGGTGTTGCTGGGCCTCGTCGGGCTGATGTCGAGCTGGACCCTCTGGACCGTGGTCAGCAGCAATGAGCGCAACGTCGCCACCGCCATTCTGGGCAGCAGTGACGCGGCGCTGGAAGACACCTTCCTCTACGGCGTATCTCCCACCGACCCAGAAGCACGGCGCGTGCTGGAGACCGAAGGCCGCGAGCTGCCCGTTCAGCCCGAAGCACCCGCGGCGACCGAGGGTCAGGAAATCGTTGTGGTCAGCAACGACGCCCTCGATGAAGTCGAATCCCGCCTCCACGCGCCGGTCGGTGACAGTGTGCTGGGCGTCCCTATTCCCAAGCGTCGCGACCTTGCCATGGCGCCTGTCGCCGAGGAGACGGCCCCGATCGACCGCAGCCTACGTTACCGGCTGGTCGCCGTTGATCTCGTGTGGGTGCAGGTCCGTGATTTCCGCGAGAACATCATCGTTTCACAGATGCTGCAGCGGGGCGAAGAGCTGTCGGTCGACCATCAGGACGGACTGCGGCTGTTCACCGTCAGCCCCCGCAACCTGCAGATCTTCGTGGGCGATGAAATCGCTGAACCCAAGGTGCCGTCCCGGAACGAGCCGGTGATCTGGCCGCTGAACCGGGAGTATCTGCTGCCCTTCTCCGAGCCGATGCAGGACGCCGGCACCGCCCTGTAACCGGGGCGCTCAAACCCGCTTCAGTACCTTGGTCGTGCCTTGCCAGCCTGCCTTCGCAGCCCTACGGGCATCCGCTTCCCCTCCCTGAGGGCAAGGCTGGCGTCGCAGCAATGGTCTTGCCAGCAGCAAGCCCCGTCCCCTACTTGTTGGCGACGCATCAACTGAGGTTTGATCCATGGCAAAGCTGCAACCGGTCAAAGGCACCCGNGATCTCTNNGGCGAAGANGGNCGNNCCCANCACCACGTNATGAACGNGGCNGCCCGGGTCTCNCGCAGCTATGGCTNCGATCGNATCGATACGCCGATGTTCGANCANGTNGAGGTCTTCAACCGNCCNCTNGGNGAAACNTCNGATGTNGTCACCAAGGAAATGTTCGANTTCCAGACCAAGGGTGGTGANCANGTNGTNNTNCGNCCNGANAACACCGCNGGTGTNGTNCGNGCCATNATNTCNAACGGNCTGACCCACGACNTGCCCGGGCGNTANTTCTACGCNGGNCCNCANTTNCGCTANGANCGNCCNCAGGCCGGNCGCTATCGCCANTTNACCCAGATCGGNGTNGAGCTGGTNGGCCCGGANCAGCCNNNNGCNGACGTNGANGTCATNGCCTGNGGCTGGCAGATCCTNGCNGANCTNGNNCTGACNNAGCACATCACNGTNCACCTGAANACNCTCGGCGACACCGANAGCCGNAANGCNTACCGNAGNGAGCTGGTGGCCTACTTCCAAGACCACCGCGACAAGTTGAGCGAAGACTCGCTGACGCGGCTGGAGAAGAACCCACTGCGCATCCTTGACAGCAAGGACGAGGGCGACCGTGCGCTGCTGCCCGCCGCACCGAAGTTTGTCGACCACCTGAATGCGCTTTCGCACGACCACTACGCCGCGGTGAAGGCGGGGCTGGATAACCTTGGCCTGCCCTACCAGCACGACGACAACCTCGTGCGTGGCTTCGACTACTACTGCCACACGGCCTTTGAGTTTATCACCACCCAGCTGGGCGCACAGGGTACGGTGCTCGGCGGGGGTCGCTACGACGGCCTCGCCAAGCTGCTGGGTGGCCCAGATATGGCCGGTGTCGGCTGGGCAGCCGGGGTCGACCGCCTCGCGATGCTGCTGGGCAGCGCACCGGTGGATCAGGCGCCCATCGCCGTGGTTCCACTCGGGGCTGAGGCGGAAACGCTGGCCCAGCGGCTGGTGTTCGAGATGCGGGCTGCCGGCCTGCTGGTCGATATGAACTACAGCGGCAACATGAAAAAGCGCCTGACCCGGGCGAACAAGGTGCAGGCCGCGACGGCCGTCATCATTGGCGACGATGAAATCGCCGCCGGGGTCGCGCTGGTCCGCAATATGGAGGACGGCGCCCAGCGCGAAATCGCCCTCGACCAGCTGGTGGCGGAGCTGTCTGCGTGAGTTCACTGGTCGCCAAGCTGGAGGTCGTGGTCCGCCGCCACGACGAAATTCAGGCCCTGCTCGCCGACCACCCGGAGCCAGGCAGCGCCGACTACACGCGCCTGACCCGCGAGTACGCCGAGATGAACCCCATCGTCGAGCAGATGCGCGGGTTTCAGAAGCTGGTCTCCGACCTCGACGACGCTGTCGCGCTGGCCGAGGCAGAAGACGACGCCGAAATGCGCGCCATGGCTGAAGACGAAGCGCGGGAGCTGCGTGCCGAAATCGAGGCCAAAGAGCAGGAGATGAAGGTCCTGCTCCTGCCCCGCGACGAAGCCGACAGCCGCAACGCCATCCTCGAAATCCGGCCCGGGACCGGCGGTGACGAAGCCGGCCTGTTCGCCGGCGACCTGCTCAGCATGTACCGGCGCTTCGCCGAAATGCAGGGCTGGAAGTTCGAAACCATCGAGATGACTGAGAACGACGTTGGCGGGCTGAAGGAAGTCTCAGTCCGCATTTCCGGCACCAACGTCTTCGCCGCGCTCAAGTTCGAGTCCGGCGTGCACCGGGTGCAGCGGGTCCCGGTGACCGAGTCCGGCGGGCGGATCCACACGTCGGCTGCGACGGTTGCGGTCCTGCCCGAAGCCGAAGAAGTCGATATCGAAATCCGCGCCGAAGACATCCGCATCGACACCATGCGCGCCTCAGGCGCCGGCGGGCAGCACGTCAACACCACCGACTCAGCCGTGCGCATCACCCACCTGCCGACCGGCATCATCGTCACCCAGAGCCAGAAGTCCCAGCACCGCAACCGTGAAGAGGCGATGCGGGTGCTGCGCGCACGGCTGTATGAGAAGGCCCGCGACGAGGCCAACGCCGAACGGGCGGCTGACCGCAAGGGACAGGTTGGCAGCGGCGACCGCTCCGAGCGCATTCGCACCTACAACTTTCCGCAGGGGCGGGTCTCTGACCACCGCATCAATCTGACCCTGCACAAGCTCGACCGCATCATCGCCGGGGACGGCCTGGGCGAGGTCATCGACGCGCTGACCGCCGAGGATCAGGCGGCGCGGCTGGCCGAACTGGGCGAGTAACCACAGATGACGGTCCGGCTACAGGACTGGCTGAGCCGGGCGACCCAGGCGCTGGCCCCCGTGGCCGAACAGCCGCGTTCCGAGGCCCGGCGACTGGTCGAAGCCGCCTTGAACTGGCCCATCGCCAGCCAGCTTGCCGACCCTGATCAGACCATCGATGCCACTTCACTCGAAGCCCTCGAAGCGATGCTCCACCGCCGCGCAGAGCGGCACGAACCCCTGTCGCGCATCCTCGGGCGGCGGGAGTTCTGGGGCCTGTCGCTGGAGATTGACGGAGCGACTCTGGACCCGCGCCCGGACACGGAAACGCTGGTCGAACAGGCGCTGGACCTGTGCAGCGGGCCGGAGCGGTCGCCGCCCGGTCGGATCCTCGATCTTGGCACTGGGTCGGGGGCGCTGCTGTTCGCCCTGCTCCGTGAGTTCCCCGAAGCACAGGGGCTGGGCGTGGATCAGGACCAGGCCACCCTCGCCACGGCGGCCCGCAACGCGGAGCGGCTGGGGCTGGTCGACCGCACGCGGTTCGAGGTGGGCGACTGGCTGTCAGGCGTATCCGAGCGTTTCGACCTGATCGTCAGCAATCCGCCCTACATCCCGACGGGGGATCTTGCCGGGCTCGACCGGAGCGTGCGCGACTTCGACGATCCGCTGGCGCTGGACGGCGGCGCGGACGGGCTGGCGTTCTACGCCCGGACGCTGCGCGAAGCCGGGCGGTGTCTGGTGCCCGGCGGGGTCTTGATCCTCGAACTCGGCATCGGGCAAGCGGACAGCGTGCTGTCGCTGGGCCATGATTCCGGGTGGCGCCTGCTGTCGCTGCGGGGTGATCTGGCCGGAATTCCGCGGGCGATGGCCCTGACGCAGCCCTGACGACTGGCTTTTTTTCCTTGGAAATCCAGCGCCCAGCGACTAAGTTTTGAGACATATCGAGACCCGATTGTTGTCGGGGCGGTGTCGCCCCCTCCCTGGTCTCCCTACGCCTGACGCGGCTCGACGCACTGCGCTCCTCCTCGTCATACGTTGAATTCACATCCGCCCACGGGCAAAGGACAGAAGATGAGGCAGGGTAACAACCGCCGCGGCCGCCACCCCAAGCAGCAGAAGCAGGGCGCGATTCCGACCCGCAACCAAGTGTTTGACTCCAACGGGCCAGAGGTCCGGGTGCGCGGCAACGCGCACCAAGTTTACGACAAGTATTCGGCGCTGGCCCGCGAGGCCTCGGCTGCCGGTAACCACATTCAGGCTGAAGCCTACTACCAGTTTGCCGAGCACTATTTGCGCCTGCATCTGGCTGCGACCGCGATGGGCGGCGGCAACCGCCGCGGCGGTCCGGGGAAGGACCAGTTCCCGCCCGAGGCGCTGGAAGACCCGTTGATCTTCCGCCCCGATATGCCCGAGCAGCAGGATCGCAATGACCAGCAGGGCCGCGATGACGGCGATGNTGAAGGCGGCGGCGGCAACGACCGCAAGGAACGCCGGGGCCGCGACCGGGGCGACCGGGGAGAACGCGGGGAGCGAGGTGACCGCGATGACCGCCGGCAGCGCCGCGACCGCAAGCAGCGCGGACACCGGGACAACGCCGACAACAATGGCGGCGGTTCCGTGGATCCCTCCGAGCAGGATCAACCCGAAGTGCCGCTGTTCCACGCCGGCATGGAAGCCCCCGAAGGCGAGGCCATCGTCGAAAGCCGTGTGCCACCGCCGGTGCCCGCTCCCCCGCCAATGGACGAGGTGGAACCCGGCGACAGCGACAGCTGATCGCCTCCCGCCCCTTGTGAGCGGCTGAAATTTCCCCATATCCAAGTTATACCGCGCGCCGGAATTCGGGCGCGGCCTCATACCCGCGCCGTTCCATGCTGCTGACAGGTGGAGCGGAAGGACTAGGAGATCGCTATGGATATTTCACGCTTCACCGAGCGTGCGCGCAGCATTCTGCAGGCTGCGCAGGGCCTCNCTGCCGAACACAATCACCAGTTTATCACCGGCTCACACCTGGGCCTGAGCCTGCTTGACGACGAGTCCGGGCTGGTCGCCCGCCTGCTCAATATCGCGCAGGTTGATCCCGCCCCCGTGCGTGAGGCGCTGCTCGCCGACCTCGATGCCATGCCGCAGGTCTCCGGCGGGGGTGCTGAGCAGCTGTTCCTGAACAAGGATATGGGCGCCATCGTCGCCCGCGCGCAGAAGCTGGCTGAGGCCGCAGGTGACCAGTTCGTCACGACGGACCGACTGCTGCAGGCGCTGATCGAGAACAAGAATGCGGCGGCGGGCAAGGCCTTTCGCGACGCCGGGGCTGATGCCACCAAAATGGCCACCGCCATCGATTCCGTGCGCAAGGGCANGACCGCCGACAGTGCTGCCGCCGAGGACGGCTTTGAAGCGCTGGAAAAGTTTACCCGCGACCTGACCGAGGAAGCNGGGGCCGGTCGCCTCGACCCGGTTATCGGCCGCGAGGAAGAAATCCGCCGCGCCGTGCAGGTGCTCTCGCGCCGGACCAAGAACAACCCGGTGATGATCGGCGAACCGGGCGTGGGCAAGACCGCCATTGCCGAGGGCCTCGCCCTGCGCATCGTCAACGATGACGTGCCCGAGAGCCTGTCCGGCAAGCGCCTGCTGGTGCTGGATCTGGGCGCGCTGATCGCCGGATCGAAGTACCGGGGTGAGTTCGAAGAACGGCTCAAGGCCGTGCTCAAGGACATCGAGGCCGCAGGCGGCAGTATCATCCTGTTCATCGATGAGCTGCACACGTTGGTCGGCGCCGGAAAGACCGACGGCGCCATGGACGCCTCCAACATGCTCAAGCCGGCGCTGGCCCGGGGCGAGTTGCACTGTATCGGCGCAACGACGCTCGACGAATACCGCGAGTACATCGAAAAAGACGCTGCCCTCGCCCGACGGTTCCAGCCGGTCTACGTCGACGAACCGGGGACCGAGGAAAGCCTGTCGATCCTGCGCGGGATAAAGGAGAAGTACGAGGCNCACCACGGGGTTCGCATCTCCGATGCTTCGCTGGTCGCGGCTGTGCAGCTGTCCGACCGCTACATCACCGACCGCTTTCTGCCCGACAAGGCNATCGACCTGATGGACGAGGCTGCCGCACAGCTGCGGATGGAAGTNGACACCAAGCCCGCAGCGCTGGATGAAATCGATCGCCGCATCGACATGCTGAAAATGGAGCAGTTTGCGCTGGAAAAGGAAGGCGACGACGGCTCCCGCGAGCGGCTAAAAATCCTGCAGGAAGAGCTGGAAGGCCTCGAACGCCAGTCCGGCGACATGACCTCCGAGTGGAACGCCGATAAGGCCAAGCTGGCCGAAGCCCAGACGGTGAAGCGCGAGCTGGACGAAGCCCGGTCCGCGCTCGATATCGCCAAGCGCAGCGGTGACCTCGGCTCAGCCGGCGAACTGCAGTACGGCGCCATCCCCACCCTCGAAGAGCGGCTCAAGGCCTTCGAAGACCANGACACGGCGCAAGTGCGCGAAGTCGTCGGCTCGGATCACGTCGCCCGCGTGGTCGCGCAGTGGACCGGCATCCCGGTCGAAAAGATGATGGAAGGCGANCGCGAGAAACTGCTGAGCATGGAAGCTGCCCTGACCGATCGCGTGGTGGGGCAGGAAGCCGCCGTCTCCGCGATCTCNAAGGCTGTGCGCCGGGCGCGAGCCGGGCTGTCCGACCCCAACCGNCCGCAGGGGAGTTTCCTNTTCCTCGGCCCGACCGGGGTGGGCAAGACCGAGCTGGTGAAGACCCTCGCCGCCTTCCTGTTCGACGACGACAGCGCCTTGCTGCGGCTGGATATGTCGGAGTACATGGAAAAGCACGCCGTCAGCCGCCTGATCGGCGCCCCCCCGGGCTACGTCGGCTACAGCGAGGGCGGTATCCTCACCGAAGCGATCCGCCGACGACCCTATCAGGTCGTGCTGTTCGACGAGGTCGAGAAGGCGCACCCGGATATCTTCAACCTGCTGCTGCAGGTGCTGGACGACGGCCGCCTGACCGACAGTCAGGGGCGGACCGTGGACTTCCGCAACACCATCATCGTGCTGACCTCCAATCTCGGNGCCCAGCTGCTCACCGCCCCCGGTGCCAGCGCCGACGACGAGCTGGTCAAGGCCGAAGTGATGAAGGTGGTGCGGCAGAGCTTCCGGCCCGAATTCCTGAACCGGCTGGACGAAACCCTGTTCTTCGACCGGCTGGCTCCAGAGGTTATGGACCGGATCGTCGATATTCAGATGCAGCTGCTGGCCGACCGGCTGGCTCAGCGCGATATCGCAGTGACGTGGACCGAGGCGGCGCGGCAGTGGCTNGCGGCCGAGGGCTANGANCCCCTNTACGGCGCTCGCCCCCTCAAGCGCGTCATCCAGCGCGTGGTGCAGGATCAGTTGGCCGGGCAGCTNCTGGATGGATCGGTGAAGGCGGGGGATCAGGTCATCGTCGACCAGGTCGGCGCCGCTATTTTGGTCACGAAAGCCGGCGCAGTCGCCGAAGACATGGTGGCCTGAACGGGGGCCCCTGCGAGACGGGGTTACCCGCCGCCGGCGGCGGCGGGTGACGCCAGCGCCTCGGCTTGGTCGAGGCGGGCGATAATGGCCCGCTGCTCGTCTTCAAACGCGCTTTTCTTGTCTCCGGTCAATTTCTGCCCTCGCGGCAGCGTCGACTTGAGTGGATCGATATGGCGTCCGTTCTTCTTGATCTCGTAGTGCAGGTGGTTGCCGGTCGACGAGCCGGTGGTGCCAACATAGCCGATGATGTCGCTCTGCTTGACCCGGGAGCCGACGCGCAACCCCTTGGGAAAGCGCGACATGTGAGCGTATAGAGTCTCATAGGTGCTGTCGTGACGGATGATCACGTGCTTGCCGTAGCCGCCCGAATGGGTGCGCTTGGCGATCACAACCCCGTCGCCCGCGGCCAAAATCCGGGTCCCTCGCGGTGCGGCAAAATCGACGCCTCGGTGGGGACGGATTTTGCCGGTGATTGGGTGCTTACGCTTGGGGTTAAAGGGGGAGCTCATGCGGAAAGGCCGCGCCAGCGGCTCGCGCAGCAGAGACAGCGAAGAGCTGCAGCTGCGCCGCGCCTGACGGTCATAGAAACTCGCCCGCCCCTCGTTCACGAAGCGGAAAACCTCGCGACGGCCTTTGCGGGTATCGAACGACACATAGTGAATTTTCTCGGCATCGACGACCTTGCCATTGCTGTCGATCAGCGCGTCGAACAGGATGCGGAAGCTGTCACCGGGCGATATATCACGCTTGAAATCGACCACACACTGCTGCGCCTGCTCGGCCTTCTTGATCACCTGGTAGGGCAGGCCCAGCGCCTGCGCATCGACCCAGAAGGTAGATTCGATCGTACCCTCGGCGACCAGCAGCTTGGAGATGAATACAGTCTCGTCACGGTGCGCGGTGTAGCCCTCTGGCGTCCGCTCGACCCAGACCGTGCTGTTATCGCTGTCCTCGAAATGAAGCGAGATCAGGCGACCGGGCGCGCCGGGTTCAACCGTGGCGTCGAGACGGAATGAAATCGGCCAACCCGCCTGCAACTTGGTCAGCCGGAACACGTCGTTTACATCGGCATTAATCTCGTTGATGTCCGAGCGCGCCAGCCCTTGCGCTGTGAGGATGCCGGCGAAAGTGTCACCGCGCTCTACCGTGGTAAAGCGGGCCAGTTCCAGCAGTACAGGCGATTCAATCGCTGGTGAGAAATCGCGGGCAGCGAGTTCGGATAGGTGCAGGTCGGACAGCAGGCTGTCGTCCACGACAGGCTGACGCAGCCGGGCCATGGACTTCTTGCCGCGCAAGAACCGTGTCAGAAAGCCGAAATCGATACCGTTCAATGCACGGAAATTATCGTCAGGTGCACTCCCGCCGATAGCCGGGGTTCGTGCGGCTTCGAAGTTGCGCTCGAACCGGACGAGCTGGCTGATCCAGTCCGCCTTCGACACACCGGCGAAGATCAGCATCAAAACAGCAGCAAGAGCGAGGCTCAGAGACTTCAAAAGGGCATTCCCCGGAAGGATCCGTCGGTCTTCAAAAGCGAAAATCCGCCTTTGTTCCCCGACGCTGTGGTTCCGCTTAGCGTTTATCCGCAAGTCTGTGTCTTGAATAGGGCCATGCGCGCGATTTCTCCTAAAATTCGTCGCATAACCCACCGAAAAAACATCGCGGTTGCGGACCAGCTACGGCGATCAAAAAAGCCCCGGTCTGCGGCGCAGACGGGGGCCTAAGATACCAGAAGCAAGGCACCGGGGTTCGGTCCCTGCTACGCGCTAACGCTATGCCCAGACTCTGCGCCCGGGCACTTAACCCCAACCGTAGGTCAGGCTGCGTAGCTCATGTTCGACGACCCGGAACCATCGCCGGTGGCCTGATCGAACAACCGCACTTCCAGATCCGCGCGGGCGCCATCCGACAACTCGAACATGTCGTCATCCACCAGCACCAGCCGGCCGCTGTCGCGCAGGCTGCGGATGTACGCGGAAGCATTGTTCCCGTGCGTGCTGCGCTTGTAGATTTCGCGGGCCGACTTGGCTTCGTGGTGTAGCTGGTTGCGCGAGAACCGGGTCACCCCGTCGATCAGGGAGAGTTTGGCCGCCGCCGACAGGAACAGATCCGCACCGGACTTGTGGCCAATCCGCATACAGATCGCGTGGGTCGTGCGGATGGCTAGGTTGCGCTCGAAGGACGAACCGGCATCGCTGACGCGCTCTTTCCAGTCGATCTTGGCCAAAACCGGGATCAAATGTTCGACGGCGAAAGCTTCAGAACCCCGAAACTCAACCCGAACCTGATCGCGTTCCATCTTCAGTGAGCACTGATCCATAGCGGACTCTCCAAAAAAGCGAATTATTATACAGAAATACCTCTAATGAATTTAGACTGTCAACTGTGAACAATTAATTTTGTATTTTTTTTCTCGTAAAAGGATGGCGCCGCAGAATTGGAAGCGGCATTACGCGAAAATTAGTGATTTTGGGGTTCTCAAGGGCAGTTTACCGGCGATTTTCGTTACTTATCAATTCTGTATAAGATTTTTGCGAAATTATTCTAGTTGGAATCTAATGTCTGCCCTAGGGAATGGAGCGAAACATGGCTGCGGCGACGGCTCAGTCCGGGGAAGTCCTCCGCAGGTTGCAGCCCCCGGTGGCCCCGCGCGAGGCCATTCATTCGGATCGCGGTCGTTTTTGCCTTGATCTCTAGGGCTTTATGCCGAATGCAGGCGCCATGCAGCCCCTCGTCTACCAGCCTCCTGCCACTGACCCGCTGCCCGTGCTCTTCGCCGACGACAGCCTGATCGTGCTCGACAAGCCCGCCGGACTGCTGAGCGTCCCCGGACGGCTGGAGGACCACCGCGACAGCCTGCTGACCCGCTGCCTGATTAGCTTCCCGGATGCGCAGGTGGTGCACCGGCTTGACCTGGCGACATCTGGGGTTTTGGTTATGGCGCGCGGGCTTGAGGCCAACCGCACCCTGTCCCGCCAGTTTCAGCTGCGCTCGGTCGCCAAGACCTATACGGCCGTTGTCGAGGGGCGTCCGGCTGCGGCGGAGGGCGAGGTCGACCTGCCGCTCATCTGCGACTGGCCCAACCGGCCGCGGCAGATCGTGGATTTTGCGGTTGGCAAGCCCTCTCAGACCCTTTGGTTCAGGACGGATGACGGCGAGGGCTGGCCTGGGATCAACAGCACGCGACTGCGGCTAGAGCCGATCACGGGGCGCTCGCATCAACTGCGCGTGCACATGGCCGAAATCGGACATGCGATTCTCGGAGACGGTTTCTATGCCACACCGGCGGGGCAAGCAGCGGCCCCGCGCCTGTTACTGCACGCGTCACGTCTGAGCCTGTGTCACCCGGTAAGCGGCGACCCGCTGACCTTTGAAGCGCCCTGCCCGTTCTAGCCTCGGCACACCCTGCTGACCTGTAACGCCGTCAGAGGATGGCGAAGCGCTGTCCCACCTGCTCGCCCCGGCTATTGCGTTCCGGCGGCAGGGCCACGGGCCGCAGAGCGTCGGCTTCGGCCTCCGATAGCAGCTTCAGACGTTGGAGCATGGTGAACAGCCCCCCGGCGGCAACATCCATGGACCCGTCGAGCGTCTTCAGCGCTAGACCCCAGCCCCGGTCGCGGATCACAGCCATGAAGTAGCCTGCAGCCCCCACCTTGGCGACGATGCGACCACCGGTCTCCCAGGCCAGTGCAACCGAGAAATCATCGGTCCCGGCGATGAACCAGGTTTCCTCGGCAACAGCCTCGACCAGACGTGCCTGTGCCTGCCCGCGCAGGGTGCCGGTATCCGGCGCGGCATAGTCCGACATAGCGCGCGCCATCGCTTCGACCGGCAGCGACGGGGTGGGCAGGCCGCAGCCATCGACACCCCAGATCAGATCGTTGGGGCTGCACCCGCTGAGGGAGAGAAGGGCCGCCTCGAAGCGCTGCTGAGCGGGGTGGTCGCGGTGGTGGTAGGTGGCTCTGGACCACGACTGGTGCTGGCACAGGGTGAGAAAACCGGTGTGCTTACCGCTGCAGTTGTGGATCTCACGAGCCGGCGGCTGCCCTTCTGCCGCCAGCCGGTCGCAATCGACGGCGAGCTTGGGGCGCGCAGGGCCACAAACCAGCTCGTCGGGCGCGCAGCCGATCCGATCGAGCCACGCGAGCACGGTTTCAACGTGCAGCGCCTCGCCGTGGTGGGAGGCACAGCTCAGAGCGAGGTGACGCTTGCCCAGATCGAAGTGATCCGCGGCCCCGGTCTCCACCAGACCCAGCGCCTGAATGAACTTGAGCGACGAGCGGGGGAAGGCAGCGTGGGTCGGGTCGCCGACGCGCATGATGACCGCGCCAGTCGCTGCGTCGACGACAGCGCCGTGACCGGCGTGGACGGTCTCGAGGCCTTCGTCCCGCAGCCCGTAGGTCAGGGGCTCGGCTGAAGTATACCAATGGGACGCAGTATCGGGGGTCATCTTGGAGCCCTTTTGACGTGACTGAGAGGGGGCGTCACAGCACCAGCCCTGCCGAACACAGGCCTTTTTAGCACCGCTCGCCACGACTGTAGCGCCCAAAACGACGGCCCGAAAGAACGGCTGCCGCCGGAGCAGATCCGGCGCTTGGCCTCAGGAGGACGGTTGGCGAAACGGGCCAAGGTATGCATTATGCTGTTTCAACTATGCAAATCGGAGACTGCCATGAGCCTGTTCGACAAGATCAACCAGACCAACGACGACCGCGACGTGGACGCCTACCTCGAGCTTCTGCACGATGATTATGTTTTCGTCCGCCACCAGACCGGCATGGAGATGACCAAGGCAGACTGGGAGCCCGCGATGCGGACCATGATGGCGAGCGATGCCCTCAAGGTCGAAACCAATCGTTGCATCTACGAGAACGACGACATTCTGGTGGCGCACCAAGTCATGTCCTTCCCCGACGGCACCCGCGAGGCAGTAATGATCGTCCACACCGTCGTTGACGGTAAAATCAAGCGGACCGAAACCGGGGCGACACCGCTGTCCTAGGGACGCATTCAAGGTCGAGATCGATGGTGGCACGGGTCGGACCGGTGCCACCTCTTTTTTTGCCGGATCACCACGGAGTCCGCGGTCTTCAGAACGGTCGGGCGACCTTTGTGATGGGTGCGCCCGTCGAAGAAAGAGTGGTGGTAGGCCCGGCAGGATTCGAACCTGCGACAGCTCGGTTATGAGCCGAGAGTTCTAACCGCTGAACTACGGGCCCCCAGGGGTGAGGTCTGAGGCTGATAGCATCCGGTCGTCGGCGGCGCTACGGGCCACAGCAAGGATCAACAACAAAACCTCAGCGGCAGAGTAAGCTGGCTTACACCGACCGTCTGATCTCGACATGGTGCGGGAACGGAATTTCGATGCCGGCCGCGTCGAGCGCCTTCTTGGCCTCCAGCTTAAAGTTGGCCTGCGCGTCGAAATAGACCGAGCCGTCGGCCCAGGCCCAGACAGAGATATCGACAGAGAAATCACCGAGGTTGGAAACGTAGAGATAGGGCGCCGGATCGCTGTCCCAGGCTGGATTGTCGGCGAGCACCTTGCGCAGGATTTCGCAGACCTGATCGACATCGCTGTCGTAAGCAACGCCAACGACGGCGGTCATCCGACGGCGGCCAAGGCGGGTGTAGTTATGGATCGGAGCCTGAAACACCGCGGTGTTGGGAATGGACACCAGCACGTTGTTGATGGTGACGATATCGGTGCGAAACAGACCGACTCGACTGACTGATCCGCCCTCACCAGCAGTCTCGACCCACTCGCCGATCTTGATGGGCCGCAGAACGAGCAGCATTACCCCGGCTGCGACGTTGCTGAGCGTCCCCTGCACCGCTAGGCCGATGGCCAGCGCCACGCCACTGAGCAAAGCCAGGATGGTTGCGGTCTGAACCCCGAAGAGCTGAAGAACGAGAACAACTGCAACCGCCAGGACCCCAAAGCGGATCAGCTGCACCAGAACCTTTTCGATCGTCTCCTCGATCAGGTCGCTGGTCTCGAAGAATGCATTGGCCCATGCAGAGAGCCGGATCGAAATCACCCAGCCGACGAGCAGCAGCAGAAGCCCCCCGAGCACTTTAAGCCCGATGGGCAGGACGATATTCAGGATCTGATTGTCGCTCTGCCCGACGATACCGTCGATGAGCAAGGAAAGATTAAAGCTATCCATGAAGGTATCTCCGCGTCGATCAGCGATCAAAGAAAGCCGGCGCAGGCTTCATAAAGGTTGAGGGCACCTGACTTTTTGCACGGACATCAACTTAACCATCCGCACCTGCCAGCGCCAGAGGAAAGGCAGGGCGGCTCTGTTATGCTCAGCATGGTTACCCCGACTTGTCCCCGACCGCGCTTCGCGCGGCGGGGCCAAGCGTCGCGCAACAGACTCAGCGACACTCAAATCGAAGCGTTTTGAGTGTCAACTGTTAGGTGGCGCGCTCGGGCCTTGGCCGCTTCGCGGCCTTCGGCCCGCCCACGCGCACTTTAAGAGAAAGGACGTCGGGCCGGGCGAAGCGCGGCCTGTCCTTTAAGCTGCGCGGGGGAGATTTGTAAGCCGCGAAGCGGCGTCAAATCGAGCACGCAACCATAGATCCACTTGGAATCAGGGGTATAGCGGGCTCTCGCCCCAGGCTGCGCCGGGATGGGACCGGGTCAAACGCACCCTCTCATGCAACCGAAAATCACCCGCCCGCCAAAATTCCATAGCGAGAGGCTGAATAATGAACCCACCCCAATAGTCCGGCTTTGAAAACTGCTCCTGCCCTTCAAACTTTGCTTCGAATGCCGCAATCCGGTCCTCCAGTGCCGCACGCTCTGGCAGAGGCTGTGACTGAAGGCTGGCCCAGGCCCCGATCCGTGACCCACGCGCGCGGGTATCATAGTAGGCCTGAGATTCCTCGGTGCTGAGCCGTGACACCGGGCCTTCGAGGCGCACCTGACGATCGAGTGTTTTCCAGTGGAAGAGCGCAGCAGCCCGCGGGTTGGCCTCGAGCGCCTTTCCTTTGCGTCCCTCATAATTTGTGAAGAAGCGAAAGCCGTGGTGGTCATGGCCCTTGAGAAGTACAATGCGGTTACTGAGCGTGCCGTCACTATCGGCGGTTGCAAGCGCCATGGCGTTTGGATCATTGACCTCGGTTGCTGCGGCCTCTTCAAGCCACTGGCTGAACAGGGTGAGTGGGTCCTGAACACTGAAGCTCATGTTGTATCTCTCTCCTATGGTCGAAGGCGGTGAGTCAGACCTCAAGGCTTCAGTTGGCACCAAAAGTGATACGGTGAAGGGGCGCGACTGTCGCGGGGACTGGCGCCAGGACCGTCGTGGGGCGTGGAACCGAAGCCTCTGATAGCGCCCGTGAGTCCGCTCTGGGCGCGTCAGCAAAGGGGTCGGTCGAAAACGATCGCCCTCTAGGCAAACGGAAGCCACGCCAACTTGCTATGGGATCCACAAAGGTGGGGATCGGCGGTGGCGGCGCAACGGCTCTGGGAAGTGTCACACCCGGGGAAGGGCTTTCCCGGGCCCGTTTGAGCCGATCCTGCGACGCTGCTGCGAGACCGGCGCGCCAACCGCGGTGGGGCGCCATCATGGCGGGCTTGACGGTGCCGTCTAATGTGCCATCCGCTGAACTGCCTGTTCCCGGTCCCGATGCTCCTGGACCGGGAACCGCATCGACGGAAGTTGCTTCAAGATCGAGCAGGTGGTCGATCTCGCGCTGGACAGCTGCAAGGGGCGACGCCTGACCAAGAATCAGCGGCCTGTCTTCTTCGTCTGGCTGCCGCTCCGCCGAAGTACTCCCGGGGTTGGTGACACGCGGCTCACTCGGGTCTGGGCTGGTTATCATCGCATAATCATCCCGCAGACGCATGTCCGAGGTCAAGTCCAGCGCCGCACCCGGTGCAGTGGCGTCGAGCTCGGAACCCGCGCCTAACACAGCATCCACAAAGACATAGCCAGGCTCAATATCCAGCGGTCCGCCGTTGTCACCAGCGGCGCGGTTGACCAACTCCGCTGTCGGGCGGAACTGCGGCGCACCTGCCACAGCATCGATATCAGCCAAACCAAAGCGAACATCCGCGACTGCAAGCATAGGTGCACCGGGCGCCAATGCTGCATCGGGTTCCTCCTGGAACAGGCTGAGCAGGTTCTGTCCCTGTGCCACCTGCTCACGGGCGGCAAGATCTTCGATGACGTCCTCTGCGGCGCCACCGTGCAGCCCGGGGAACGGCTCAAGGTGCGTGCCCATGGCGCGCGACAAGTCGTGGAGGCTCAGCGCTTCGAGATCATCACGGATGGACCAGCGGCGAGGTGGTCGCCGCCCCTCCTCATCGAACTCGACCAGTCCTGAGCGACGCAGGCGATCCAGCGCGAAGGTCACCATGGCCGGGTGCGCGCGAACCGAGGCCGCCAGGTCATCGACCACCGCCCAGCGGTGAATGCGAGTCTGTGCCTCCAGATCGCGAACTAGACGGAGGCCGAAGTCGAGCTGCTCGCCCCGGCCGGCCCGGAGAAAGCTGTCGATCGGATCCTCGTAGCGGGCGAGACTAACGGCGAATTGCGACCCGGCGAGCACCATCGACCAGCCCAGGTAGAGGAAAAACAGAAGTCCGGCACGGGCCGCCAACCCCCCGCTCATACTCCAGCTTTCGATCAGCGGGATAAAAACCACCAGTAAACCGCAGAGGCCCAGGCTCGACAGGCCTGCACCGCACAGCAACGCTCCATAGGCGGGGCGACGGAGAGAGAAGGTCAGGAATACCGCGAACAGCGCCAACATCAGGGCCAGACCATTGACAAGCCACACAGCCGCGGAGGCCACTCTTGGTGCGTCAGCAGTCGCGTTCGCCATCACACCAGCGAGCCAGAGCTGCCCACCGACTACAATGGGGAGCAGGGCCGACAGAAAAAGCGTCAACGCAAGCCTGCGCCGTGGAATATCATCATAGACTGACTGGTACCATTGGCGGCCTCCGGCCGCCCGCAGAATCGCAGCGATCGCCAGCAGGCAGACCACGCCAACCGCGAAGCTCTCGAGTCCAAAGCGATCGAGGGTCGGCCGTAACCAGTCGGTCACTGGCGTTGACCAGCCTGCGATCTCGATCAAGCCCTCCCCGACAGGAAACTGGGACAGGGCGAGAGACATGATCTCGAAAGAACCAGCTAGGGTGGATGCCCGAGCCTGTTCCAGCAGAAGTAGACCCGGCATCCCGAAAACCACGGAGGCGACGGTCAAAACACCAGCCCAAACGGGCATGAGGCGAGCAAAATACGCGCGCCAGGCTCGGCGCAGGATGGCGCGCAAGGTCCGGTCTGTCTCGCGAGTGCCGACAGGTGCATCAAAGGCGTCGTAGAGGGTCAAGGAAGGCACTGCCTTTCACAAGGGGATGCACTTCTGTAGCAAAACCACTCCGTCACGCCTAGCGATTGCGCGTGGGAGATTTGAAAGCCGCGAAGCGGCGTCAAATCGAGCGCGCAACCCGTTTCCAAGCATATTTGAGAAAACGGCGGCCTGGACCTAAGGGCAGGGGTAGGTGTGCTGGCGGTGAAGCCGGTGGATCTCCTTGAGCAACTCATCGCTTAGGGTCACAGTGGTTGCGTCCAGCGCGACCTGCAACTGCTCAATGGTCGTGCCACCCGGGATCGATGCGGTCACGAAAGGCTGCATGTAGACAAAGGCGTGCGCCATGATCGAAGGGTCGAGACCGTGGGCCCGTGCAAGGGCGACGTACTTCGCAGCCACCTCGTTGCCATAGTCTGAGCTATAGCCCGAGCGCTCTGGCCAAAGCGCGAGCCGTGAGCCGGCCGGTCGGTTTCCATCCAGGTACTTGCCGCTCAGGTGACCCGCTGCCAAGGGCGAGTACGCAAGTAACGCTACGTCTTCGTTCATGGAGACCTCGGCGTTGCCAGTGTCAAAAACGCGGTTCAGCAGATTGTAGGGGTTCTGGATCGATGCGACCCGCGCCTGTCCCGTGGCTTCACTGCGGGCAATCCAGTCCATGACCCCCCAGGGGCTCTCATTGGAGACACCCCAGGCGCGGATCTTGCCCTCTTTGACCAGCGCGTCGAGTGTTGCCAGTGTCTCGGCACGGTCGGCGCCCTCGTCCGAGTTCGGGCGGGTCTGGCCGAGCTTGCGGAAGTGGGTCCAGCCACGGTCTGGCCAGTGCAGTTGGTAGAGATCGATGTAGTCGGTCTGCAGGCGGCGCAATGACCCTTCGATGGCCTTACGGATACTGCTTTCTGTAAAGCGGGATACCCCGCCACGGATCCAGTTGAAGCCATCTTCCGGCCCGGTCACCTTGCTCGCGAGGATGATATCGGCGCGCTTGCCGGTCCGGGTAAACCACTCCCCGATGATCTCCTCTGTCCGCCCCTGGGTGTCCACCGTTGGTCGGCTGGGGTAGAGCTCGGCAGTGTCAAAAAAATTGATGCCGTTGGCGCTGGCCCAGTCCATCTGAGCATAGCCTTCTTCCGCGGAATTTTGCTGTCCCCAGGTCATGGTGCCGAGGCAAAATTCCGAAACCTGCATGCCGGTCCGGCCCAGTGGCTTCATCTGAATTCTTTCAGTTTTCCTTCTTGTCCCAGGGACGAGGGGTCAGGGGGGTTCCGTCGGCCCGCGCCTGTAGCAAATGGTCGGCGAGCACAATTGCCATCATTGCCTCTGCCACCGGCACGCCGCGAATAGCAACACAGGGATCGTGGCGGCCCTTGGTCACAACCTCCACGGCTTCACCGAAGCGGTTCAGTGAGCGCCGAGGGGTCAGTATCGATGAGGTGGGCTTGATCGCCAGACGGGCGACCACGGGCTGGCCGGTGCTCAGGCCGCCGAGGATGCCGCCGGCGTGGTTGCTGGTGAACCGGGGCAGACCGTCTGCGTCCGGTTCCATCTCGTCGGCATTACCGACCCCGTTCAGCGCGGCAGCAGCGAAACCATCGCCAATCTCGACGCCTTTAGCGGCGTTGATGGTCATGAGTGCAGCGGCGAGGTCACTGTCGAGCTTGTCGTAAACCGGCTGACCCAGACCGGCTGGCACACCATCGGCGACCACTTCAATTACCCCGCCGGCAGAGTTTCCGTCTTTGCGCAGCCGATCCAGTGCCGCCGCCCAATCGGTGGCGGCCTTGGCGTCCGGGCAGAAAAAAGCGTTTTCGGCAACCTGATCCCAGTCCCAGGCCTCACGGTCGAGACCATGCCCTCCCATGGCCACCAGCGCCCCACGCACGACAATCGGCGCAGGTGGCAGCTCGCGCAGGATGACCCGGGCGATGGCGCCGGCTGCGACCCGCATCGCTGTCTCGCGCGCCGACGACCGGCCGCCCCCGCGGTAGTCGCGCAGGCCATACTTCTGCCAGTAGGTGAAATCAGCGTGGCCCGGTCGGAACTGATCCCGGATTTCGCCGTAGTCCTTCGAGCGCTGGTCGCCGTTGTGGATGATCAAGCCAATGGGTGATCCGGTGGAGCGGCCTTCAAAAACTCCAGAAACGATGCTGACTTCGTCGCCTTCGCGACGCTGGGTCACGTACTTGCTCGTGCCAGGCTTGCGCCGGTCGAGGTCGGGCTGAATATCTGCCTCGCTCAGTGTGAGCCCGGCAGGCACGCCGTCGACCACGCAGCCGATCTGGGGGCCGTGGCTCTCGCCGAAGGTGGTGAAGCGGAACAGCGTTCCGAATGAATTCCCGGCCATAGGCGGCTTCAGCCCTTTTTGGCGGCGGTCTCGCTGAGCAGATCGCCCAGCTCACCGGCCTTGTCCATAGCGATCATACCATTGATGTTGGCCCCGCCGTCGACGTAGTGGATTTCGCCCGTTACCCCGGCGGACCAGGGTGAAATCAGATACAGGCAGGCGTCGCCGACGTCCTGAATGGTGACGTTGCGGCGCAGGGGTGCGTTCAGCTCGTTCCACTTCAGCATGGTGCGGAAGTCGCCGATGCCAGAGGCGGCCAGGGTTCGAACGGGGCCTGCCGACAGGCCGTTAACCCGGACCCCGCGCGGACCGAAGTCAGCAGCGAGGTAGAGCACCGAGGCCTCGAGCGCGGCCTTGGCCACGCCCATGACGTTGTAGTTGGGCACGACCTTGACCGCGCCCTGATAGGTCAGGGTCACCAGCGAGCCGCCTTCGTTCATCAATGGCGCTGCGCGTTGCGCCACGGCCGTAAAGGAATAGACCGAGATATCCATGGTCAGCGCGAAGTTCTCGCGGCTGGTGCCCAGGTACTCACCCTTGAGCTCGTCCTTGTTGGAAAACCCGATGGCGTGGACAACGAAATCGAGGCTGCCCCATTTATCTTCCAGAGCCTTGAACAGAGCATCAATCGAGGCATCGTCTGTCACGTCACAAGTGAGCATGTCCGCCCCGACCTGCTGGGCGAGTGGTGCTACGCGTTTTTCCAGCACTTCACCCTGGTAGGAAAAGGCCAGCTCTGCGCCCTCACGCGCGGCAGACTGGGCTATACCCCAGGCAATGGACTTTTCGTTGGCCACGCCCATGATCAGACCACGCTTGCCGGCCAGAACGCCCTTGCTCATGCTCGTTTCCTTCCGTGAAAGATGTCTTGTTTGAACTCGTGGCCATTTTACCTCCCGCGGTCTGACTGGTGCAAGTCGGTGCAGCGCTTCTCAGCTCTGCTCCCTCTGTTGCGTGCTCGATTTGACGCCGCTTCGCGGCTTACAAATCTCCCCCGCGCAGTCAAACGGACAGGCCGCGCAGCGCGCGGCCTGTCGCTATTCCGCATTTTCAGCGAAAATGCGCGTGGGAGGGCCGAAGGCCGCGAAGCGGCTAAGGCCCGAGCGCGCCACCTATCCGCTGACACTCAATACTCTGCGCTTTGAGTATCGCATCAGTTCTCACTCAACACGTTTTGCTTCGAGTGTTTCTAAGTCTGTTGCGCGACGCTTGGCCCCGCCGCGCGAAGCGCGGTCGGGGACAAGTCGGCGCCAATCAGATTTCGTCCGCCAGCACAAAGGCCCGCAGCATCCGGTCAGGGTTGGTGACCGCACCCGAGCCTTCCGCCCCGCGCTTGATCTGATCCACGGCCTCCATTCCGACCAGCACTTCGCCAATGATGGTGTACTGGCCATCGAGGAAGGGCCCGTCTTCGAACATGATAAAGAACTGCGAGTTGGCGGAATCCGGAGACTGCGACCGCGCCATACCAACGGTCCCCCGGGTAAAGCTGGCCACATCAGGCGCGGAGAACTCCGCCGGCAGATCCGGCTTTTCTGAGCCACCGCGCCCGGTTCCCGTCGGATCGCCTGTCTGAGCCATGAAGCCATCGATCACCCGGTGGAACACCACGCCGTCGTAGAACCCTTCCCGCGACAGCTCCATCATCCGCGCGGCATGCTGCGGCGCGAGATCGTCACGCAAATTAATGGCGATCAACCCATGACGGGTGTCGATCATCATCGTTTTCTCCGGCACGCCGCCCGCAGCCNTAATCTGATCGGCCACCTNTGCCAAAGACGGCTTAGCGACGCTGTCGAAGCCCGACAGCACCGACAGCGCCAACGAACCAGCNGTGGTTTCCGGGTAGAGAATTACGGCTGCCTGAAACGCAATCGGCTGGCCGATTTCCAGCGCACGGGCGAGCACGGCTTCACCCCCCTCGCCCTCGAACCGTGCCTGACAAACGAGATTGCCGTAGGCGGGCACGCCCAGCGCGCCAAAGGACGCCGGCGGCAGGTCAAGGGTGATCAGCAGCGACTGCCCCTCCGCGATGGCGCTCAACGCCGCATCGATTGCCAGCCCTTCAGGCACAGCGTNCAGCGTCTGCNTACTGACGTCGAACCCCGCATCATTCAGCGACCCAACGACCGCTGACCNACACCCGGCATCAACATCGGCCCCGGCGACGACCATGGCTGGCTGCGCCGCTNCCCCTTGGGCGATCCCGAAGGAAGTGGCAAAAATCAGAATGCTGGCGGTCAGTAGCTTGGTCATCGACGATGGTCCTCTGTGGCTGCGAACGCGGATGCGTAAACGGATGAACTGGAATGTGAGCNCAGATCAGAGCTAAGATACGAGCTAAGATAGCGCTAAGTTAGTGTGGTTTCGGGCGTATTGGAACCGCCAATNAGGCGCAGGTCAGTTGATTCCCAATAAAATAGCCGCGAGCCAAAATTGTGACCCGCGGCTATCGATATTGAGGCGCAAATCCGGTCAGACCATGACGGCGGCCAAACAGGACCGCAAGACGCCATGGCCCCACAGGTGGGGAAGGCAGACCTTAGCCGTCTGCACCCAGCGTCACAGCGATCATGGTATCAGGCTCGCCGGCGAAAGACGTGCCGTTCTGACCCGCGCCCTTGGTGATGTTGTCGACAAACTCCATGCCACTGCGTACCTGCCCGAAGACCGTGTACTGGCCGTTCAGGAATGAACCCTCGGCGAACATAATGAAGAACTGTGAGTTGGCGGAGTTCGGGTTCTGCGCTCGTGCCATACCCAGTGTTCCCCGCTCGAAGGGTACGTTAGAGAATTCTGCCGGCAGGTCCGGCAGGCTGGAGCCACCGGTGCCATCACCGCGCGGGTCGCCGGTCTGCGCCATGAAACCATCGATCACACGGTGGAATTTGATACCGTTGTAGAAGCCGTCACGGGTCAGTTCCTTGATGCGGGCGACGTGCAGCGGCGCGACGTCAGGAAGCAGCTCGATGACAACCGTGCCGTCTTTGAGCTGGATATTGAGGGTATTTTCGGGATCCAAGGCAGGGGCCTCCTGTGTTGATGCCGACCCAGCAGCGGGTGCGGCGGCTATGAATGATGTCTGCTCGGAGACATAGGACATATCCGAGCCGGAAGAAGATGAGTCGATCACGCGCAGGTCGGCCCCGCTTGAAGCGGNGCTGTNGGCGGCGTCCCGCCCGCCAAAGCGATCGAGCACGCTANAGCCCGAGACGAGGCCGAAGACCCCAAGGGCGGTAATCACAAGAATGGTCAGCAGGAACCGCATGGCGCGCGTCTTTCCCAGTCAGTTGGTAAAGTCAGTGAATGAAGTCGGTTGGTGAACCTGTACTGCCAGCCTCGGCTGGCTNGCACAGCACCAGCCCGGAGGCCGCATTCAGTGGAATCGAGAAGTGACGATCGGTCCCGCATCGACGCAGGGTCCGGCACAGGTGTCGACGTCGGTATCGCCCGCCTCCCGTGCCTTTTCTTTAAAGCCCCATGACCCGCTTGAGCTCCTCGTCGAGCTTGTCGAGGAACTGCGAGGTGGTCAGCCAGTTCTGATCAGGGGATACCAGCAGCGCCAGATCCTTGGTCATGAAGCCCTGCTCCACCGTGCTCACGCACACCGACTCCAGCGCCTNGGCGAAGTTCACCACCTCCGGCGTGTCGTCGAACTGACCGCGGTAGAACAGGCCACGGGTCCAGGCGTAGATCGATGCAATCGGGTTGGTCGAGGTCTCTTTACCCTGCTGGTGCAGACGGTAGTGACGGGTAACGGTGNCGTGTGCGGCCTCGGCTTCGACGGTCTTGCCGTCGGGGGTCATGAGCACCGAAGTCATCAGACCCAATGAGCCGAAGCCCTGCGCCACGGTGTCCGACTGGACGTCACCGTCGTAGTTCTTACAGGCCCAGACAAAGCCACCGGACCACTTGAGCGCCGCGGCAACCATGTCGTCGATCAGGCGGTGCTCGTAGGTGATGCCCGCCTCGGCGAACTTGTCTTTGAACTCGGTCTCGAAGACGTGCTGGAACAGGTCTTTGAACCGGCCGTCGTACTTCTTCATGATCGTGTTCTTGGTCGACAGGTACACGGGCCAGCCAAGGTTGAGGCCGTAGTTCATGCACGCCCGGGCAAAGCCGATGATCGACTCATCGAGGTTGTACATGCCCATGGCGATCCCGGCTTCTTCGAAGTCAAACACCGGGTATTCGACCGCCTCGCCGCCGTCGGCCGGCTCGAACACCATCTTGAGATGACCCGCGCCCGGCACGAGGAAATCGGTCGCGCGGTATTGGTCGCCAAAGGCGTGACGGCCGATGACGATCGGCTGGGTCCAGCCGGGGANCAGGCGCGGCACGTTGGACATGATGATGGGCTGACGGAAAACCGTGCCGCCGAGGATGTTGCGGATCGTACCGTTGGGCGAGCGGTACATCTTCTTCAGCCCGAACTCTTCGACCCGNGCCTCGTCGGGGGTGATGGTCGCACACTTGACGCCAACCCCGAACTCCTTGATCGCGTTGGCCGCGTCGATGGTAATCTGGTCGTCGGTCTCGTCGCGACGCTCCATGCCCAGATCGTAGTACTGCAGGTCCACGTCGAGGTAAGGAAGGATCAGCCTGTCCTTGATGAAAGACCAGATGATGCGGGTCATCTCATCGCCATCGAGCTCAACGATGGGTGTCTTAACGCTAATCTTGGACATGGGTGTTCTCTCCTGCAACGCGGCAAATTCGTGGTCGCGCCAGACCGGGCCGAACCGGCAAGGGCGAATTCCGGTGCTTGGCTAGCATGGGGGCCGGGTGGCGACCAGACCCGCTCAGGGCTGCACTGGGTCGCATCTGATCAATGGATCGTCGCAAATGGAAACCGGTAGCAAGGTCATCTAGCAGGGGTCTGATCGGTTGGAGGCGGCAGGCTCGGGCAGNGTCGGCGGCACTCCTGCTCCTGCGCCTGCGCCTGCTCCTGCNCCTGCGGGATGACAGCGATCCTCAGCGGGTGAAGTCGCCCTCTGTGCTCAGCCCAGTTGCGCGGCCAGCGCCGCAGGCAACTCTTCGGGATGACGGATGGAGGTGTAGAGATTGGTCAGCCGCGAGTGCAGGAAGCCCTGCGCTTCGACATGATCGACCAGCTCCATCAGCGGCTGCCAGTACCCCTGCTCGGTGTCAAAGAAGATAATCGGCTTGGTGTGCCGGCCCAGCTGCTTCCAGGTAATAACCTCGAAGATCTCCTCAAGGGTGCCAAAGCCCCCGGGCATGGCAACGATCGCCTGCGCCAGATCGAACATCATGCGCTTGCGGGTATGCATGTCGGGAACCAGGCGCAGGTCCGTGACCGCCTGATGACCGACCTCGACCCGGTCGAGGAACTCAGGAATGACGCCGATGACGTGGGCGCCAGCCGCGAGGGCACCGTCGGCGACCGCGCCCATCATCCCGGTCTGACCACCGCCGTAGACCAGCCCCAGACCGGCCTCGCCGATCACACGACCGAGGGACGCGGCCGCGGTCTCGTAGCCCGCCCACGTCCCGCCGGATGCCCCGCCGTAGACGCAGACGCGCTCGATTTCTTCCGCCGCAGGGCGTTCGGCGTGCAGACGCTCGAAGGCGGCCTCAATACTCATCAGGACGTAACCACGCCGCCGACAGCACCCTTCTCCCGAGCCTTNGCAGCAAGACGCTCCAGCTTGCGACGGCGACCTTCGCCACCGGCAACCTTGCGCACTTCCATNCGACCCTGAATCATCAGCATGCACGGCGTAAAGAACAATGANACCATGGTCGAGAAAGCCAGCCCGAAAGCGATAGCCTGGCTCATCCCAGTCCACCACTGTGCGGAGGCTGCCACCTGGCTAACCACGCCTTCACGCGCGTTCAGCATTGCGAAGAAATCACCGACCAGCGGCAGGGNGGTCAGTGGCGACAGGTCAACGCCGGTGATCACAAAGTTCTGGAAGTCGACCCCAATGCCCAGCGCCAGCGGCAGCAGGCCGAGAATTGTCGTCACTGTAGTAATCAGGACCGGCCGCAAACGCTGTGCCCCAGTCAGCAACACCAGCCGCTGGTATTCCTCTTTCGAGCGGGGGCGGTTTTCCCGCTCCAGCGTCGCAAAGGTATCCACCAGCACGATGTTGTTGTTCACCACCACCCCGGCGAGCGACACGACACCGATGAAGGTAAAGACGCCAAAACCGGAGCTGGTCAGGATCAGGCCGAACATCACCCCCGGGATCGACATGGCGACCGCGGTCAGGATCAACAGCGCGCGATAGAAGCTGTTGAACTGGGTAATCAGCACCGAGAACATGCCGACCATGGCAACGGCGAAGGCAAAGCCGAGGAAGCTGAAGGCCTCCTGCTGCTCCTGGTTATCACCGACGAATTCCCAGCTCACATCAGGGTCGATGCCAGCGGCTTCGATGGCAGCCGTCAGCTCCTCGATTACCGTCGAATCTGCTTTCTGTGGCTCGCCTGGTGCCGCTATCGCGACGTTGGCCGACATGGTGTAGGCCCGGCGCTCGTCGATCCGGGTGATGAGGCTGGTCCGCTCATCAATCTCGAAGTCGACCAGATTGCCGATCGGCACCGTGCCACCCTGAGTGTTGATCCGGATCCGGCTGAGCTGATCGATCGACCGGAACTCGGGCGGGAAGCGGAAGACGATATCGGTCTCATCATTCGAACCGTCCAGGCGAATGCTGTCGACGATGTAGCCGTCGTTGGTCATCTGGATGTACTGCGAAATCTGGAACGCCGTAACGCCGAGGCGCTGGGCATCGGCCTCTTTCAGGTCGAGCGAGATCTTGGTGCCCGGCAGCGGCAGCCCGTCCTCGATATCGACGAGGTCGGGGTTGTCTTCCATGATGGTCCGGATCCGCGCCAGCTCGCCCAGCAGCAACGGCGGATTCTCCGACCGCAGACGCAGCTGCACAGCCTTGCCGCTCGGTGGTCCGCCCTCAACCGCGAGGATTTCCACCTGCACACCGGCAAAGTGGTCGGTCCGGTCCCGGATCTCCTGCAGGACTTCCACCACGGGGCGGGTCCGGTTGAAGTAATCGACGAAGGTCAGCTGCACCGAGCCGATGGTATCCTCAGATTCCGGGATTGCGGAGTTGGTCGCGCCGTTGCTCTGCGAGCGCACGGAAATGGCGGAGAATTCCTGGTTGGCGATGGCCAGNTCGTAAATCACGGCCTCCACATCCCGGACCAGCGCGTCTTTCTCGTCGATCGACAGATTTCCGCGCGCCTTGATGTAGAGGTTGGCGCTATCGGGTTCGGTCGCCGGGAAGAACTCCGTCGGGATATTGCGCGAGGCGTAAAAGACGAAGGAGAACACCAGAATCAGCAGGCCGAGCACCGCNACCATGATCGGCGCCTTGAGCAGCTNCCGCAGCACGGCCACGTAGAGCCCGGCGAGGCCCGTCGCCTGATTGGGGTCCGACGCCTCTTCAGCGGTACGGGTCTGGCGTGGATTGCCGATGAGCATGAAGAACACGTTGCGCACGCCGTAGAAGATGATCACGAACGCCGTCGGCGCCAGCACGATCCCTGCCAGAATGCCGATGACCGGCTTCATGGGCGAGTCCGCGAGCGCCGGGACGTTGGCCAGCAACTGGCCGTTGATACCACTGACGAGGAAGAACACCGCCGCGCCCAGCGCGAACACAAAGAACACCACCGAAAAGAACCGGCGGAAGTTGGCACCCAGCGTTGGCACGAAGAACAGCGCCATCAGCAACGAGCCGGAAAGCGTTACCAGCAGCGTGATCGGCAGGTACTTCATGAACTGCCCGACGAAGCCGGGGAAGAAGAGCATGGGCGCAAACACGATCAGCGTGGTCGAGGTCGAGGCGATAATGGGCCAGGCCATGCGCTTGGCCGCCTCACCATAGGCTTCAACCATACTGGCGCCCTCCGACAATCGTCGGTCGGCGTATTCACTGACCACTACGGCGCCGTCGACCAGCATGCCGGAGGCCAGAATCAGCGAGAACAGCACCACGATGTTGGCGCTCAATCCCATCATGTTCAGCGCGATAAAGCCGAGCATGTAGGAGCCCGGGATCGCAATCGCGACCAACAGGGCCGAGCGCAGGCCGAGGATGGCNACGACAATGATCATCACCAGCAGCACGGCAAAGGCGACGTTGTTAATCAGGTCGCCCAGCAGCGTCTTTACGAAGACCGAGTCATCGTAGGAGCTGGTTGCGACAATGAGATCCTGTAAGCTTTCCATCAGCTGGCTCCCTCGCTGCCTTCGGTCCATTCCCCGGCGGCAGCCTCTTCGCTGATATCCTCAGCTTCAAAATCGGTACCGGTGGTCGCAGCAGCGATCACGGCTTTCACCCGCCCGGCAATTTCAAGCGTGTTGGTCCCTGTCCGCTTGGAAACAGAGATGGAGACCGACGGCTGGCCGTTCACGCGGGCATAGTTGCTAGCGTCCTTGAAGGTGTCGCGGACCTCGGCAATGTCGGAAAATCGAATGATCGAGTTGCCATCGACCACGATCGGCAGGTCTTCGAGCGACTTCACGCCCTGCAACTCACCGGGCAGTTCGATATCGAAGGCGCCGGAGCTGGCTTCAGTCGTCCCCGTCACCACCAGCAGGTTGGCGTTAGTGATCGCTGATGCAACCTGGTTGAGGTCGAGGTTGTAGTTTTCCAGCGTGGTTGGCTTGATGATCACCTCAATCACGCGCTCGCGGTCGCCGGCCAGATCGACTTCCAGTACCCCTGGAATATTCTCCAGTTCACGCTGCAGATCCTTTGCGAAGTCCACCAGCGTCTTTTCCGGCACCGGCCCGGTCAGGCCGTAGACGATGATCGGTTGCTCAGACAGATTGATCGGTGTCACGACCGGTTCTTCGGCGTCCTGCGGCAGCTTTGGCTTAGCCCGGTCAACGGCGAGGCGNATGTCGTCCTCGGCCTTCTCATCATCAAAACCGGCCTCAAATTCGAGCACGATGTTGGCGTAGCCTTGGCTGGCGGTCGAGGTCATGGTCTTGAGCCCNTCCACGCCTGAGAGCTCGCCTTCCAGTGGCTTGATCAGCTCGTCCTCGGCGTCTTCCGGCGAGATCCCGTTCTGATAGACNGAGACGTAAATCGACGGGAAGGTCACGTTGGGGAAGGCTTCTTTTGGCAGGATGATCCAGCTGTAGACACCCGAACCCATGAGCGCCAGAAGCAGTACAAGTACCGTCCGGTTATACCGCAGCATGGCGTCGATGATTGAGTTCATCATGGTCGTAGTCGCCCTTCGTCAGGTTTCAATGGCGTCAGGTTTCAATGGCGTCAGGGTTTACTGGCTGAGCCGCTCTTCGGCGGAAATCTCGTCAACGTCTTCAGCCGTCACAGGATTCACGGTCAGACCGTCTTTAACCGAAGCTTGNCCAACGGTGATNAGCGTCACGTCTCCCTCGAGGCCACTGACCCAGCTCCCTGCCAGGTCAGCTGAAATCACTTCAGTCGGATTGAANACGACTTGGTTGTCCGCATTCACCGAATAAAGACCCTGGCGACCATCTGGCGCACGCTGTAACAGGCCCGTAGGCACGTAGTGCAGGCCGGGGGTCGGGATGCGGACTTCAACTGTTGCAGTGACACCCTCGAACAGACTGTAGCTAGGGTTAGGGGCCTCGGCTTCGATCTCAAACGTACGGGTCGCGGCATCGGCGAAGGGCGAAATATAGCTAATCACTGCCTCAACCTGTTGGCCCGTAGCAAGCTCAACATCGGCGATCTGCCCAATGGCAAACTCGGCGATCTGCTGCTCGCCGGCGCGGGCAGAGATCAGCAGCGGATCCATGGAGGTAACGGCAATCACAGGGTCACCAGCGCCGACAAAGCCGCCCACCTGAGCGATCCGGTTCTCCACCAATCCGGCAATGGTGGAGCGCACTTCAAGGTCACTGACCTGGTCCCGGGCCTGCTCCACGGCTGCGAGTGCGGCTTCATAAGCCGTTTCCAGATCAGAGAGTGTGTTTCGGGCTACGAAACCCTCTTCAACAAGTGCGCGGGTCGCATCGAGGTCGATCTCAGCGGCGACAAGCGCCTGCTCAGCCTGCCGCAAATTCTCGTCGCGGGCATCGGCGCTGATCAGGGCTACGATATCACCCAGAGCGACAACNTCGCCCTTGTCGACAAGGATCTCTGACAGCGTGCCACCAGATTGAGCCACGATCGTCTCACGGCGGTTGGCTGCAGTCTGGCCTGCCAGCTCANTAACCCGTGCAAGTGTGGCCTCTTCAAACACCGCCGTGCGAACGTCTAATACGCTGTCTTCCAGCACAATATCCGCCGGAGGGTTGTTTTCCACAGGTGCCGAACCGCCCATTATGCGGAACACCATCACCAAAAGCGCGCTCATCAGGATGATCAGAGCGATTAGGATGCCTCGGATTGCCATGGTGGTTTCTCTCTATCCCATTGATCAAAAGGAAATATTACTGAAATCGGACGCCGATCTTGGGATTATATGGCGTGCTTGGCTGCGTAATTGAACCGCTGGTTTGTGCATTTCTGACTCCAAAAAGATTTCCAGAACGACAAAGGGGTTTTTTAGAGGTTGCTCATGGAATATATTAGCAATGCCTTATGCTCTATGATTGCGCTGTGAGAAGTAACACCAGATTACATGACAACAACATCTGACAACGATAGCGGACTGGCCGGTCAGGCCCTCAGGGACGATCAGGACTTTCTTGAAATTCAGAGNGCGNCCAGCGTTCTGGAACAGCATGAAGCTCCNGGTGAAATCGACATCGAGGGGGCCACCCTCTTCCTGCGCGCGCTATCAAACCAGAACCGTCTTAGTCTCGTAAACGAGTTGATCGAGGGNGAGCGGACCGTGTCTGAGCTCGCGGACAAGCTTAAGATGCGGCAGCCTGCCGTATCACAGCAGCTTGCCCGTCTTCGCGAAAGCGGCATTGTGGAATTCCGCCGCGACGGAAAAACGGTCTACTACCGTATCGCCTCTGCCCGGATCGAGCACTTCCTGCCGTTGCTCCAGCAACAGTTTCCCACTGATTGATCGGCCTCAGCGGAAATACCGGACCGTTGAGCCACACGGGCGAAAGCATTAGACTGCGCGCGTGATCAAAACGTTTGCCAAATCTGTCCTCGGTCCGCTCTGCGGGCTTGCCGCCCTCGTGGTGATTGTGGCCTGCGAGCCGATCAAGCCCGAGCACTGCCCCTACGCCGATTGGGCTGCAACAGGAGAGTTACACGCTTCAAAGGGATATCAAAGCCGCCTGCCCGGGCTAGTTGATACCTGCATGAAGGTCGGCGTGCTGCCCGATGCCGATGCCTATCTCGCCGGATACAAGCAGGGTCTGCTGTCGTTTTGCACCATTGAAAATGGCTGGGTCTGGGGCGAGCACCGCAGCCTGAACCCCGGGATNTGCCCACCGTCGATGGCCGAAGGCTTCGATCGGGGTTTCGCCGTCCGGGCCAAGCTGGAAGAGCTGATCATCGAAGAACAGAACCTGCGGCAGTCCCGGAACTCGATCGAGGAGCGCCTCGCTGATGGTGAGCCCGTCACCTACGAAGAGATCTACGACATGCGCAACATGAGCCGACAGATCGAACACCTCGACGCCGAGCGCGAGCGCACGCGCAACGGGTTTGCAAACTGGTTAAGCGCCATGGGCTTGGTTGCGCCCTACGACCTNTATAAGTACTGACGCGCACNCAACACGAGACCACTTNTCCACCCCCGGGTCGAACGCCATGGATTTTCCCAACAGCTGGGCAACGCCGAAAGTAAGTCACACCAATNCCGATTGGTGGGTCGGGACCTTTTACGGCTTTNCCCGGGTCACAGACCCGGACGCAGTAAAGGCGACCATTGTCAGTGCCATCGGCAAAGATCCGGTCTACGGCACCATCCTGGTCGCCGAGGAAGGCGCGAACGGCACCCTCTGCGCGCCCACCCAGGACATGCTGGCCCAGACCCTCGGATGCCTGTCAGCCGAGATCGGACTGGACGCGGGGTTCGATCCGACGTGGTCCCGTGTGGATAGACCGATCTTTCGCAAGCTCAAGGTTCAAGTGAAAAAGGAAATCGTGACCTTCAAGACCCCTGAGGCTACACCGCTTGAAGGTAAAGGAGGCGCGCATCTCGGCCCAGATGAATGGAACGAATTGATCAGCGATCCTGACACGCTCATCATCGATACCCGCAATTCGTTCGAGACCAAGGTCGGCACCTTCCCCGGCGCGATCGACCCGGGCAATGTGTCGTTCAGCGAATTTCCGGCCTTTGTCGAGGAGCAGCTTCGCGGACAGGAGGGCAAGAAGGTTGCCATGTTCTGCACCGGCGGAATCCGCTGCGAGAAGGCCAGTGTCTATATGAAGGCGCAGGGCTTCGATCAGGTGTTCCAGCTCAAGGGCGGGATCCTGCGCTACTTTCAGGAAACCACGGCAGAAACCAACCTCTGGGACGGAGACTGCTATGTCTTCGATGACCGGGTGGCGCTGGACAGAAACCTCGAGCCCGGCGGGCATATATCCTGCCCCGTTTGCCGGATGCCAGTCCGACCGGACCAGTTCGAGGACCCGCGTTTCAAGGCGGGCTATTCCTGCCCGAACTGCGCCGATGATCATTCATTTGATCGCACCCGAGCGTCCAGTGTCGAACGCCTGAAACAGATTTTGCTGGCGGCAAAGAAAGGTAAGCNGCACCTAGGCCCACAGGATTAGATCAGGCCGTCGCCGGGCNAAGTCNGCCCTTTACCTNCCCCGANTTCCCGTGCAACACNCAAATCAAGTTTTGCGGAATGATCGCAAAGACAACGATCTGGGGGCGCACGCATGTCCGATGCGCAGACTGCCCCCTTAGAAAAAGACGCGTCGAGCCGACGTAACCGTCGCCGACGCAGTCCTAAGGGGATAACCCGGAGCGATGCCAGCAGTGGCGCCGAACCGGGCAAGGCAAAAGGCGACGCGACGCGCGCCAAGGGGAAAAATGCCCGCCGTGGTGGTGGCCGCAACGCAGTCCCCGTTTATGCTGCCGTGGATCTCGGCACCAATAACTGCCGCCTGCTCATCGCTCGCCCCAACACCAAAGACCGCCAGCAATCCTTTACCGTTATTGACGCTTTTTCCCGTATCGTTCGGCTGGGGGAAGGTCTGGGACAGCACGGCAGTCTATCGGAAAAAGCCATGGAGCGCACCGTTGCCGCCCTAAGCATCTGCGCAGGNAAGATCCGGCGGCAAGGCGCAACCCGCGTCGATGCGGTTGCAACGGAAGCCTGTCGCCAGGCCACGAACTACCCGGACTTCGTCAGCCGTGTAGAGAAGGAAACCGGCCTCAAACTGCGCTTGATTTCAGGGCAGGAAGAGGCCGCCATCGGCCTCGCCGGCTGCGCATCCCTGCTCGACGGCTCGACGCCGCGCGCTCTGGTGTTCGACATCGGCGGTGGNTCGACCGAAGTTTCTTGGATCGATACCACCGGAGATCGGCCCCGCGTGCTCGCCAGCCGCTCGGTGCCCTTGGGTGTGGTGACTCTGGCGGAAAAATACAGCGAGGGCATGGAGCTGTCTGAGAGTAATTTCGACCTGATCGCACGCGAAACCAAGAGAGCGTTTAAAGCCTTTTCCAAGCGTCACGGCATCGTCGACGCCATCGATCGCGGTGAAGTGCAGATGGTCGGCACCAGCGGCACCATTACCACGGTCGCCGGGCTTCATCTGAAGCTGCCGACCTACGACCGCAATCAGGTTGANGGCAGGGTCATGTCGGTGAGCGATACCCAAGCCGTGATCAACGACCTCCGCGCCCGTGATAATGAGAGCCGNGCTACACTCGGCTGCATCGGCCGTGGGCGCTCTGATCTGGTACTGCCGGGCTGTGCAGTGCTCGAGGGGCTGACCACGCTGTGGTCCGTGCCNCAGCTCTCGGTGGCGGACCGNGGTCTGCGNGAAGGCATGCTACTGCGGATGATGCAGGGCAAAATGCCGGGCCGTCGCCGCCGGCCACGCGCACGCAACCGCAAGTCAACNGCCGCGAAGGGATCTGACTGATGGCTGAGTACAAGCCCAAACGCACCGGCAGTTCAGGGCGCAGCGGTGGCCCCCCGGGGCAGAGCCGTGATCTCGCCGTGCGGGTGAAGTCGGCGCGTGGGCGGAAGAACTCGTCGACGCGCTGGCTGCAGCGGCAGCTGAACGACCCCTACGTCGCCGCAGCCAAGCGGGACGGCTACCGCGGNCGAGCGGCCTACAAGCTGCTNGAGATCAACGACAAGCTGAAGTTCCTCAATCCGGGCAAGCGGGTCGTCGACCTCGGCTGCGCCCCGGGCGGCTGGCTGCAGGTGGCCGTGCGTTACTGCGGCGAGGGCAAGGTCGTGGGCATCGACCTGCTGCCGACCGAGCCGGTGGCCGGCGCGCAGGTGATCGAGGGCGACGTGCGCGAGCCGGGTGACCTCGACCGGGTGCGGGACCTGCTCGACGGCGCGCAGGCCGATATCGTGCTTTCCGACATGGCCGCGTCGTCGACCGGGCACAAGACGACCGACCACCTGCGCATCATCGCACTGATCGAGATTTCGCTGGATTTCGCCCATGAGGTGCTGGCCCCGGGCGGCTGGTTCGTCGTCAAGATCCTNCAGGGTGGGGCGCAGGGCGAGCTGCAGAAACAGCTGGCGCAGTGCTTCGACAAAGTGCGGGTGATCAAGCCCCCGGCGAGCCGCAGCGACAGCTCGGAGGCCTATATTGCCGCGAACGGCTATCGCGGACGNCCTGTGGAAGCGACAGCTGACGCGGCCGACGACGCCAGCGAGTCATAATCAGCGCTCAACCCACAGGTTCCACAGTTGCGGGTTCTCCAGCCGCGGTCTTTGCCCTAGGCTGACAAAGAAAAGGGCAAGGACCTTTTCCCATGCGAATTCGTGACGCTCTCACCTTTGACGACGTACTGCTCCAGCCCCAGCGCTCGGAGGTCGTCCCGCTCGAAACCCAGACCAGCACCCGCATTTCGCGCAGCATCAGTGTGGGCATCCCGCTGATGTCGGCGGCGATGGANACGGTCACCGAAGCGCCCATGGCCATCACCATGGCGCAGGCGGGCGGCATCGGCGTCGTGCACAAGAACCTCAGCATCGAAGAGCAGGCCGCCGCCGTNCTGACCGTAAAGAAGTATGAGTCCGGCATGGTCATCAACCCGGTGACGATCAATCCGGGTGCNACGCTGGCTGACGCCATGCTGCTCATGCAGCAGCACCGGATCAGCGGCATTCCGGTGGTGGAACCGGGCAGCGAAAAGCTGGTCGGTATCCTGACCAACCGCGACGTGCGCTTCGCCCGTGACCAGCGCCANACGGTCGCCGAACTGATGACCCACCAGAACCTGATCACCGTGACGGAAGGCTGCGAGCGGGACGAGGCCGAGCGCCTGCTCCACCAGCACCGGATCGAAAAGCTGCTGGTCGTCGACGACGCCTTCCGCTGCGTCGGCCTGATCACGGTCAAAGACATCGAAAAGGCNCAGAANCACCCCAACGCNACCAAGGATGCGCAAGGGCGGCTNAANGTNGCCGCNGCGACNGGNGTNGGGGACGACGGCCTGCGCCGGGCCGAGGCCCTGCTCGANGCNGGCGTGGATGCCATCATCGTCGANACNGCCCACGGNCACTCCGAGGGCGTGCTGAACCAGGTCAGCGCCATCAAGCGCCTGTCCAATGCTGCTGACGTCATCGGCGGTAACGTTGCCACCGCCGACGGCGCGCGTGCCCTGATCGACGCGGGTGCAGACGGGGTGAAGGTCGGTATCGGGCCGGGTACGATCTGTACCACCCGGATCGTTGCCGGGGTTGGCGTACCGCAGCTGACGGCGGTGGTGGACGCGGTGGAAGCTGCGCAGGAGCACGACGTGCCCGTGATCGCCGACGGCGGCATCAAGACCAGCGGCGACATTGCCAAGGCCATCGCCGGGGGGGCCTCGGCCTGCATGGTCGGATCGCTGCTCGCCGGGACCGACGAGGCGCCGGGGGAAGTGTTTCTCTATCAGGGACGA
>PAGB01000014.1 GCA_002711265.1 Rhodospirillaceae bacterium | reverse complement strand
TATCTTAAGAATGGGCAGTGCAAACTAATGCTAAGTCACAACCATTTGCACGAGTGAGTCAACCTCGCTCATAGGTTCAAGGTTCGCGATCCGAACCTGAAACGGATGCTAGATCGCGTTCGTTTGGGTCTGATTACGGTCACGCAAACCACAGGAACGCGGCAGGGTAAGTCCGGCCCCAAGTCTCAGTTCATGTGGGCTTTGGGAACTGACGCGCAGTTGGAAGCTGATCACGGGCAAATGGCGGAGGGAGTGGGATTCGAACCCACGGTGGGGTATCAGCCCACAACGGTTTTCAAGACCGCCGCCTTAAGCCGCTCAGCCATCCCTCCAAACCTGTGCCCGTCGCGTTCGCGCGGGGCAGCGCGAGGTGTAGCGGCTCGAATACAGCCTGACAACCGGATTTCAGCCCTTCTGCCGGCTTTGGTGCTGGGGCAGGCCCAGTTCATCCCTCGCCGCAACAAGGCGAGGGTCGTCGGGCTGNAGGCCGACGGTCTGGTGGGTCGCAGCATCGTAACGCGACCGGGCCCGCGCCTTGTCGAAGGCCGTTCCCAGCAACCGGTCGATCCAGCCCATGCCCGCGCTGACNTGGAAGGTCGCGTGATGGTCCTGAAAATGATGGGCGAGGTGGGTACGAGTGACCCATGTGCCGAAGCGCCCCTTTGGAATGCTCAGGTGCGCCAGCGTGTGGCAGTACTCATAGAAGATGTAGGCGCCGATGCCGCCGACGAAGGTCGCGCTGCACGCCAGACGGGCCGCCAGATCCAAGCCCACCAGCGGCCATAGCGCCAGTGTGTGGAGCAGNACCACNATCGCCGCGACCCGAACCCCGAACCAGGGCGCGTCACCGGCAAAAAACCGCGGGTCAGCCGGAAACTCGTGGTGGGCGAGGTGGGTGCGGTAGAGTTTCGAGAAGGCCCCCTGATCGGTCGGCGGGGGGCCGTGGTAGGCAAAGCGGTGCAGGATGTATTCGAACAGGAACTGCAGCAAAGCCCCCCAGAGGATGGCCAGGAGCATCCAGGGGCTGAAGGCGAAGAGCACCACCGCCCAGCCCAGNAGCAGGAAGGGCATCAGCACCTGCAGATTTCGCATTTCCTTGAGATGGTCGAAGACTGTTTGCACCTTTGTATCCCCCGATCCAATTCCCANCAGCCTACCGGCAAAGCACACCGGTTTCCAGCGGTCCGGCCTGCGGCACGGCGACCCTGATCGCGTGGCGTGTTTTCGGCCATGCAGGCACGCCACTTCGTTCTTGGCCGGTCCCTTACCGTTGNAGAATCAAACTGGGCTGAAATCCCTCGCATGTCCAATTTTGAAGCAGTTTTTCGCGCAAGTGCCTGTGAAATGNCGCCAAATGTCTCGTTAAAACAAAGGGTCTTGCCTGATTGTTCTCGACATGACAGCCTTGCGTCCAGAGAGAGACAACTGACAGCGTTGACAAGACCATGACTGCTTTGCCACCCATTTATCAGGACGGCATTGTTGCAGGACGGCTCGATTCCGAGACTTTGAGCGACAATTTCTGTGACGTGCACCCCGCTTTAGACCTTCACGAAGCCCGTGTTGCGGCCGATCGCTGCTATTTCTGCTACGACGCGCCGTGTATCACAGCNTGTCCCACGGAAATCGATATCCCANTGTTCATCCGCCAAATCGCGACCGGGACCCCCGAAGCGGCGGCCAAGACCATTTTNGACAGCAACATCCTTGGNGGGATGTGCGCNCGGGTGTGTCCGACGGAAACCCTGTGCGAGCAGGCCTGCGTGCGGGAGAAGGCCGAGCAGAAGCCGGTTGAAATCGGTGCGCTGCAGCGCTTTGCNACCGACACGCTGATGGCCCGGCCCGAGCACCCCTACACGCGTGCCGCGGAAACCGGTAAGCACGTCGCCGTCGTCGGCGCGGGTCCAGCGGGCCTTGCAGCTGCGCACCGGCTGGCCATGCACGGGCACAGCGTCACGCTCTACGAAGCNCGGCCCAAGGCCGGTGGCCTCAACGAGTACGGGATCGCGGCTTACAAGACCGTCGACGGTTTTGCGCAGTCCGAGCTGAACTGGCTGCTCGGCATTGGCGGGATCACGGTCGAGAACGGCCGGGCTCTGGGTGACGAACTGACGGTCGAGAGCCTGACAGATTGCTTTGACGNCGTATTCCTGTCCATCGGGCTGGGCGGCGTGAACGCGCTGGGGGCCAANGGTGAGAACGACNACAGCGTTATCCCCGCNACCCATTTCATNGAGGAGCTGCGGCAGGCCGATAACCTGAGCGCGCTGCCCATCGGTCGCCGTGTGGTGGTTATCGGTGGCGGCATGACAGCCGTTGACGCAGCGGTGCAGGCCAAGCTGCTCGGGGCAGAAGAATCCACCATTGTCTACCGTCGTGGCAAGGACCGGATGAGCGCTTCGNTGCACGAGCAGGACCACGCGGCCGCCAACGGTGTCCGCATCATCACCAACGCGGCCCCGACCGAGGTCGACGGCGAAGGCGTGCGTTTTGCCTACACCGTCAGCGGTGAGGCTGGCCTCAGCCTGAGCGAAGAAGGCTTCACGCTGTCCGCCGATCAGGTGTTCACGGCCATCGGCCAGACGCTGGTCGAAGGGATCGCCGGTGGGCTCAAGCTCAGCGGTGGCAAGATCGAAATTGACGATAGCGGGCGCACCAGCCTCGAGGGCGTCTGGGCCGGCGGCGACTGCGCCACGGGCGGAGACGACCTGACCGTGACCGCGGTAGCGCAAGGCCGGGACGCGGCTGAAGATATTCACGCATCGATGATGGGAGGAGCCTGACCATGGCCGACCTGACTTCTGATTTCATTGGCATCAAATCTCCCAACCCGTTCTGGCTGGCCTCAGCGCCGCCAACAGACAAGGAATACAACGTCCGCCGCGCCTTCGAGGCCGGTTGGGGCGGCGTGGTCTGGAAGNCCCTGGGCGAAGAAGGCCCGCCGATCGTCAACGTCAACGGCCCGCGCTACGGCGCGATCTGGGGCGCAGACCGGCGCCTGCTCGGGCTTAACAATATTGAGCTGATCACCGACCGGCCGCTGCAGACCAACCTCGATGAAATCCGCCGGGTCAAGCGTGACTACCCCGACCGGGCTGTGGTGGCGTCGATCATGGTACCCTGCGAAGAGTCGGCCTGGCGGGAAATCCTGCCGCGGGTCGAAGACACCGGNGCTGACGGCATCGAGCTGAACTTTGGCTGTCCGCACGGCATGTCCGAGCGCGGCATGGGCTCGGCCGTGGGGCAGGTACCTGAATACGTTGAGATGGTTGCCGCCTGGTGCAAGCAGTATTCGAATATGCCGGTGATNGTGAAGCTGACGCCCAACATCACCGACATCCGCAAGCCCGCCATGGCGGCGCTCAAGGGCGGGGCGGATGCCGTTAGCCTGATCAACACGATTTCGTCGATCACGTCGGTCGATCTGGATGACTTCTCGCCCGAGCCNAGCATCGANGGTCGCGGCGCCCACGGAGGCTATTGCGGTCCGGCGGTCAAGCCGATTGCGCTGAACATGGTCGCCGAGATTGCCCGCACGCCAGAGATGGCGAACCTGCCGATCTCCGGCATTGGCGGGGTCTCGACCTGGCGTGATGCCGCCGAGTTCATGTCGCTGGGGGCAGGCAATGTACAGGTCTGTACCGCCGCTATGACCTATGGCTTCCACATCGTGCAGGAAATGATTTCCGGCCTGTCGCTGTGGATGGACCAGAAGGGGCTGACCAGCACGTCCGAGATTGTTGGCCGGGCTGTGCCGAACCTGTCGGACTGGCAGAACCTCAACCTCAACTACATCACCAAGGCACGGATCGATCAGGAAAGCTGCATCGGCTGCGGCCGCTGCTTCGCCTCCTGCGAGGACACGAGCCATCAGGCCATCGCCATGGAAGTCACGGACGACGGCGAGCGCATCTTCACCGTCAAGGACGACGAGTGCGTGGCCTGTAACCTGTGCGTTAACGTCTGCCCAGTCGATCAGTGCATCACCATGGAGCGTCTGCCCGCAGGCGCCATGGACGAGCGCACCGGCCAGACTGTGGCCGCGCAGGCTGCTGACTGGACCACCCACCCCAATAACCCTGCGGCCCGCTGACCCCCGACCGCAGACTGACGAAAGTGTAGTGTCCGATGAGTGCTCCCGGCGACAACCTGAAAACCAATGCATCCCGGCTGTGGGACAGCCTGATGGAGATGGCGAAGATCGGCCCCGGCATCGCCGGCGGCAACAACCGCCAGACCCTGACGGACGAAGACAGCGAAGGCCGCCATCTGTTTCAGCGGTGGTGCGAGGAAGCCGGCTGCACCATGGGCGCGGACACCATGGGCAACATGTTCGCCACCCGCCCGGGCACGGACCCGGACGCGCTGCCGGTTTACGTGGGCTCGCACCTCGATACCCAGCCGACAGGCGGCAAGTACGACGGGGTTCTGGGCGTGCTCTCGGGGCTGGAAATCGTGCGGACGCTCAATGATCTGGGCATCAAGACCAAGCACCCGATCGTCGTCACCAACTGGACCAACGAGGAAGGTACACGGTTTGCGCCGCCCATGCTGTCCTCGGGCGTGTTCGCGGGCCTGCATACGCAGGACTGGGCCTACGACCGCGAGGACGCGGCAGGGCTGAAGTTCGGCGACGAGCTCAAGCGCATTGGTTGGGTCGGCGAGGAAGAAGTCGGCGCGCGCGCGATGCACGCCTTCTTCGAACTGCACATCGAGCAGGGACCGATCCTCGAAGCCGAGGGCAAGGACATCGGTGTGGTCACACACGGGCAGGGGCTGAACTGGCTGCAGGTCACCCTGACCGGCAAGGAACAGCACACCGGCTCGACCCCAATGGCCATGCGGCGCAACGCGGGTCTGGGCATGGCCAAGGTCACCCAGCTCGCCCACGAGATCGCCATGAGCCACCAGCCCAACGCGCTGGGCGCGGTCGGGCAATGTGACGTCTACCCTAACTCGCGCAACATCATCCCCGGCCGTGTGGTCTTCACCATCGATTTCCGCTCGCCCGATTTCGAGATTCAGGGCGATATGGAAGAGCGGCTGCGCACCGGCACGGCGGATATTGCCGAGGAACTAGGGCTGGAGTGGGAAGTCGAGACCGTCGGACACTTCGACCCCGTGACCTTCGATGAAGGCTGTATCGACGCGGTGCGGCGTGCCGCCGAGCGGCTGGGCTACAGCCACATGAACATCGTCAGCGGGGCAGGGCACGACGCCTGCTGGATCAACCGCGTGGCGCCGACGGCCATGGTCATGTGTCCCTGCGTTGACGGGCTGAGCCACAACGAGGCCGAGGACATTTCCCGGGAATGGGCGGAGGCGGGCACCAACGTGCTGTTCCACGCGGTGGTCGAAACCGCGGAAATCGTCAGCTAGCGCCGTGGAACCGCGGCGTCTGGTTGTACACATTTGATTGAGTTGAAAGAGGCAGAGAGCATGGGCACAAAAGTGATCAAGGGCGGGACGGTTGTCACCGCTGACCGGACCTACGAGGCAGACGTCCTGATCGAGGGCGAGAAGATCAAGCAGATCGGTCTGAACCTCAAGGGCGACGAAGTGATCGACGCCAGTGGTGCCTACGTCATCCCCGGTGGGATCGACCCGCACACCCATCTTGAAATGCCGTTCATGGGGACCACCGCCGCCGAGACCTTCGAGAGCGGCACCTTCGCCGCTGCTGCGGGCGGGACCACCATGCTGGTCGACTTCTGCCTGCCGGGCGAGGACGGCTCCCTGCTCAACGCGCTCGATAACTGGGACGCCAAATCCCGCGACCAGATCTGTATCGACATTTCCTATCATATGGCGATCACCGGCTGGTCCGAGCAGATCTTCAACGAGATGGCCGACGTGGTGAAGCGCGGGGTCAACACCTTCAAGCACTTCATGGCCTACAAGGGCGCGCTGATGATCGAGGACGATGAAATGTTCGCCTCCTTCAAGCGCTGTGCCGAGCTCGGCGCACTGCCGCTGGTCCACGCCGAAAACGGGGATATCGTCGCCGAGTTGCAGGAAAAGTACATGAACCAGGGGCTGACCGGTCCCGAGGGCCATGCCTACTCCCGCCCACCGGAAGTCGAGGGCGAGGCCGCTAACCGTGCGATCATGATCGCTGATGCCGCCGGCGTGCCGCTGTATATCGTGCACGTATCCTGTGAGCAGGCGCACGAAGCCATCCGCCGCGCGCGGCAGAAGGGCATGCTCGTCTTCGGCGAGCCACTGATCCAGCATCTGACACTCGATGAAACCGAGTACTTCAATAAGGACTGGGACTACGCCGCCCGCCGGGTGATGTCGCCGCCGTTCCGCTCCAAGGATCATCAGGACGGCCTCTGGGCCGGTCTGGCTGCTGGGTCGCTGCAGGTTGTGGCCACCGACCACGCCGCCTTCAGCACCGAGCAGAAGCGCATGGGTCTGAAGGGCTTCCCGTTCATCCCCAACGGTACCGGCGGTCTCGAAGAGCGCCTGTCCGTGCTCTGGACCAAGGGCGTCGATACCGGTCGCCTGACCCCGAATGAGTTTGTCGCCGTGACCTCGACCAACATCGCCAAGATCCTCAACATCTACCCGCAGAAGGGCGCGATCGTCGAAGGCGCGGACGCGGATATCGTGGTCTGGGACCCGAGCATCACCAAGACGGTCTCCGCGACCACGCAGAAGTCGATCATCGACTACAACGTGTTCGAGGGCTTCGAGGTTTCAGCACAGGCTCGCTTCACCCTCAGCCGCGGCGACGTGGTCTGGGCACACGGTAAGAACAGCCAGCCCCAGCCCGGCCGGGGTCGGTTCGTCCCGCGTAAGTCGCAGGCGGCCGTCAACACCGCGCTGACCAAGTGGAAAGAGCTGAACACCCCACGCAAGATCGAGCGCGATCCCCTGAACATTCCATCGGGTGTCTAAGCGGTGAGTGTTGTTTCGGCGCAGGGATTGTCGCTGACCTATCCGGGCAATATCGAAGCCCTGAAGAACGTCGATCTGTCGATCGAGGCCGGGGAGTTCGTGTCGTTCATCGGTCCCTCGGGCTGCGGCAAGACCACGTTGCTGCGGGTTGTTGCCGATCTCGAACAACCCACGGGCGGTACGGTACTGGTCACCGGGCAGACACCGGAGCAGGCGCGGCAGGCCCGTGCCTATGGCTACGTCTTCCAGCAGCCCGGGCTGCTGCCGTGGCGCACGGTCGAGGGCAATATCTTCCTGCCGCTGGCGCTCATGGGGCAGAAGCGGGCCGAAGCCGCCGGGCGGATCGCCGACGTGCTGACGATGGTGGAGCTCGATGGTTTTGGTAGCAAGTTCCCTTGGCAGCTGTCGGGGGGCATGCAGCAACGTGCATCGATCGCGCGAGCACTGGCCTTCGACGCCGAACTGCTGCTGATGGACGAGCCCTTTGGCGCGCTCGACGAGATTGTGCGCGACCGTCTGAACGAGCAGCTGCTGGAGCTGTGGCGGGCGACCCAGAAAACTGTGCTGTTCGTCACCCATTCGATCCCGGAAGCCGTCTTCCTGTCGACCAAGATCGCGGTGATGTCACCTCGTCCTGGGCGGATTTCGAAGATCATTGACAACCCGCTGTCCGCCGACCGGCCGCTGGACGTGCGCGAAACCACGGCCTTTCTCGATGTTGCCGCCGAGGTGCGCGCAGCCCTACGGGAGGGCATGGACGAATGATCCGCTGGCTGTCGCACTCTGTTGTGCCGGTGGCCACCATTCTGGTGACCTTCGTCGTGATCTGGTACGCGGCCGCCATTCCTATGAATTCTGCCCGAACCTACATGATGGCGCCGGACGACGCTGAAATACCCTTCAGCGAGCTGGTCGCCGATACCTGGTCACAGAAAAAGCCGCAGTTGCCCCTGCCGCATCAGATCGTAGCCGAGGTGAAGAAACAGGCGACCTTTTCTTGGATCTGGAAAGAGAAGCGGCGAGGCTACAAGCGCTCGCTGATCTACCACACTTGGGTGACGCTTTCTTCGACCTTGCTGGGCTTTGCGCTGGGGCTGGTGTTGGGGGTCAGCCTGTCGCTGGCTATCGTCTATTCGCGGGTTATGGACTTTTCGGTCATGCCGTGGGTGATTACCTCGCAGACCATCCCGATCATCGCGATCGCACCCATGATCATCGTGCTGATGGCCCCGCTGGGTTTCACGGGGCTGATGCCCAAGGGCGTGATTTCCATGTATCTTAGCTACTTCCCCATCGTCATTGGCATGACCAAGGGCCTGCGCTCGAGTGAGCCGATCCTGGAGGATCAGATGAAGACCTGGTCGGCGACGGCGTTCCAGACCTTCTGGCTGCTGCGCCTGCCCTCGGCGTTGCCCTTCCTGTTCCCCGCAATGAAAATCGGGTTGGCTGCTGCGCTTGTCGGCGCTGTTGTCGCTGAGCTGCCATCGGGCGCGCGGGCAGGCCTAGGCGCGCGCCTGCTGGTCTTCTCCTACCGGTCGGAGACAATTCCAATGTGGGCGAACTTGATTGCTGCCGCAATTCTTGCCGGGCTGCTGGTGGTTTCCTTCAGTCTGCTCGAACGCGCGCTGAACCGGCGACTGGGCTTCCGTAACGCGGCGGAGGCATCGTCATGACCTTGGCGATAACTGGCATCGTTGTCTGGATCGGTCTTTGGGCGCTGAACGTCATGCTCGCGCGGTTGCTGAACGAGCGGCAGGCGAGGATTGTGGTGCCGATCATCTTCGGCCTGACGCTCGTGTTGATGGTCGAGTTGATTGTCACTGGGCTGAAAGTGCCGTTTGTGATCCTGCCCAAACCGTCGGAAATGGTGGCGCGCCTGTTCACCAGTCTACCGATGCTTTGGGGAGACTTTGCGCAGACCATCCTCAAGGGTGCGCTCACAGGCTACATCATGGGCTGTGCAGCGGCGCTGTTCGTCGCCTTTCTTGCCAGCCGTTCGGACTTCCTGCGCCGTGGCTTGTTGCCACTGGGGAACTTCGTCGCCGCGCTGCCCGTGGTCGGCCTGGCTCCGATCATGGTCATGTGGTTCGGGTTTGGCTGGGAATCCAAGGCTGCGATCGTCGTGTCGATGTGCTTCTTCCCCATGCTGGTGAACAGCGTGCAGGGACTGGCCGCGACCAGCGCTATCGAGCGCGACTTGTTCAAAACCTACGCCGCGACACCGGTCCAGAAGCTCAGCTTACTGCGTCTGCCTGCGGCCATGCCCTTCATCCTCAATGGGCTCAAGGTCTGCACCCCGCTTGCCTTGATCGGGGCCATTGTGGCTGAGTTTTTCGGTTCGCCCTCTTTTGGTATGGGCTTCCGGATAAAAACCAGTGTTGGTTCGCTGTCTTTGGATCTCGTTTGGGCAGAGATCATAGTGGCAGCCCTTGCCGGCACAGGATTTTTTGGACTGCTGCTCATCGTCGAACGCAGTCTAACCTTCTGGCACCCCTCGCAGAGACGGTGACCAGAGCACAACAGGAGAGAGAAGATGAAAAAAGTACTCGTCGCAGCTCTTGCAGCTGCAGCCTCGCTTTCGGCCACCGTGGCCCAAGCGCAGGATAAATTTACGATCCAGCTTCAATGGGTAACGCAGGCTCAGTTTGCGGGTTACTACGTCGCTAAGGACAAGGGCTTCTACGATGCCGTTGGTCTGGACGTGACCATCAGGCCGGGCGGTCCAGACATCGCACCCCCTCAGATCCTCGCAGGTGGCGGTGCCGATATCATGGTCAACTGGATGCCATCCGCGCTCTCTGCTCGAGAAAATGGTCTTCCTGTGGTTAACGTAGCGCAGCCCTTCAAGTCTTCTGGCATGATGCTGACCTGCCGCCGTGATTCCGGCATTTCCTCGACCGACGATCTTGCCGGCAAGACGCTCGGCGTATGGTTTTTCGGTAACGAGTTCCCGTTCCTGAGTTGGATGTCCCAGCTGGGTCTGGGAACCGATGGCGGTGACAACGGTGTGACTGTGCTGCAGCAGGGTTTCAACGTTGACCCGATCTTCAACGGCCAGGCGGACTGTGTGTCCACCATGACCTACAACGAATACTGGCAGGTGATCGACGGCGGCCTGAGCGCCGACGAGCTGATCGTCTTCAAGTACGAAGATCAAGGAGTAGCAACACTTGAAGACGGTCTTTACGTGCTGGAAGATAACCTAAGCGATCCTGCATTTGCTGATCGGCTAACCCGGTTTGTTTCAGCGTCCATGAAGGGCTGGAAGTATGCGGAAGCTAACGTTGAGGAAGCTGTCGAGATCATTCTTGAAAATGACGACACCGGCACTGCGACCTATGAAGACCAGTTCCGTATGATGGGTGAAATCGCCAAGCTGACCGCTGGTTCAAACGGGGCCCTCGACCCGGCCGACTACGATCGTACGGTTGCGACCCTGCTCGCAGGCGGTGACGCGGTTATCTCTGGGGCACCAGAAGGCGCTTGGACCCACGCCATCACCGACGCGGCGCTGAAGTAAGCAGTCTTCGGAAGTTCAGGGTACAGGCTTGAGCCTGAGCCTAACGAGGGGGGCGATGCCACAAATTGGCGTCGCCCCTTTGCTTTGCAGGGACGATCAGAGCTCGCACGCGGCGAGGTTTTCGTCTTCTATCACGAAAATGTCTTCAAAGCTGTATTCGGCCTGCAGCGGGCAGTCGATGTCCTCGACAAATAGCTGATCGGACTCGAAGTAGCCGATATCGCCAAGGAGAATCACGACCTCATCGACCGTGTCTATAAACCAGAATCGACCGCCTGGGGTGGAGAGGTAACCATCTACGCCTTCGTCACTGTCGCTCTCGAGGTCTCCGCTGCTCGGAAGCTCGAAGCTGGCCTCAGGGTCGCTCGGGTCCAGCGCGCCGTGGGTGTGATAGCTGGCAATGAGCTCCCAACTGTCCGGGACCAAGGGTGGCTCGCAGCTCTCGATGTCACCACGGGTGGGGGCGGTAAATTGCAGTTTGTCATCGGCGTTGAAGGCGATGTAGCCGCAGTACTCGCGATTGTTGGCCAGCGACAGTGCCTGCGCCTTCGTCAACACGGCTTCAGCAACCGCATCGACCCGCTCAAAGGTCAGCTGATCCCAATGATGATTGTCCGCGCGGGCTGGCGATAACAGGGTTAGGGCTAAAGCCAATGCGGCAAAAACGACCGACATGGTGCGTCCGTTCAGAGCTGGAATTGTAGATTTGAGCACTTGAACCTCCCAAATATCACAAGGCGGGTAACGTTCAGGGAATATGCCAGTGGAGCCCGGCCAAGTCTTGTCTAAAGAGCTCGACACCCGCGAAGGCACAGCACTGAGTTTGCACGGCACGGACTTTCGTCTAACGTCGCGCGGTCTTTCATTGGGGCGTCTCGCCCCTTTTTATGTTCGGAGGGGCGCGTGACTGCACTCTATCCCGTGGTTGTCGATATCAACGGCGTGTTTCGCGGCAAACGCCTGCCTGCCAGCGCAACGGAGAAGGTATTCAAGGGCAACCTGAAGCTTCCCGCCTCTACCCTGCACGTCGACATCTTCGGACGTGACGCGATCGACAGCGGTCTGGTGCTGGAAACCGGAGACCGTGATGGCACCGTGAAACCAACCGAACGCGGCCCGCTGCCGCTGACGTGGGTTGAGGACGATGTCGCCTTTCTGCCGTGCCAGATGTACACCCACGAAGGCCCGCTGAGCCCAATCGACAGCCGTGGCCAACTGCAGGCCTTCGCCGGCGCGTGCGCGGAAGCCGGGCTTACGCCGGTCTGCGCCACCGAGCTCGAATTCTACCTGTTTGACCCGCAGCTATCCGAAATGCAGCCGCCGCTGGTCCCGGGCACCAATCAGCGCATGGTCAATGCTGGCCTATATTCAATTGACCTCCTGGAAGCACTCAAGGGTTTCACCGACGATCTGTATCAGGCGTGCGAGGCCTGGGACGTGCCCGCTGACGCCGCGATTTCCGAGTGCGGGCAGGGGCAGTTCGAAGTTAATCTGCTGCACTGTGCGGATCCGGTCAAAGCCGCCGACGACGCCGCGCTGTTCAAGTTCATCGTCCGCGGCGTGGCGCGAAAGCATGGTCTGGGTGCAACCTTCATGGCCAAGCCCTACGGCGAAGACGCGGGTAGCGGGTTCCACCTGCACGCTTCCATGCTCGATGCCGAGGGCGGGAACGTCTTCGACGACGGTAGCGAATGGGGCGGTGAGACCCTTCGCGCGGCAGTCGCCGGGTTGCTGTCCAGCATGGCCGAAAGCACGCTGCTATTCGCGCCGCATCTGAACAGCTTCCGCAGGCTGCGATACGGCACCCACGCACCCACGATGGCGGCCTGGGGCCACGACAACCGCACAGCCGCTGTGCGCATCCCGGCCTCACCCGGGGTCGCCCGGCGGTTCGAACACCGCGTTGCGGGCGCCGATGCCAACCCCTATCTGGTGCTGGCCGCCGTGCTGGCAGCCGCGCTCGAAGGCATCAAGGCAAAGGCAGAGCCGCCCGCGCCGTTCACAGGCAGCAGTTACGAGCAGGATCTGCCGCGCCTGCCGACCTCGTGGACCGATGCCCTGCTCGTGTTCCAGAACAGTGATTTCGTTGAGCGCACCTTTGGAGCAGCCTTCAGACGGGCTTTCGTGGCGGCGAAGAAGCAGGAAATCGACACCTTTGCCGAGGCGGTTTCGGCCTTCGAAATCGCGGCCTATCGCGGCGAGGTTTGAGCGGCGAAGGCCGCCTTGCACTGCCGTCGACCAAATCCCTGCCACTGCTTTGATCGGCATTGCCTAAATTACAGTCATCGGCGGTAAAAGCGCGGGTGAAGCACTGGACGCACAGGGATTTGCTGCCAATTAAAGAGGCAAGACAGGGAGTTCCAGGTGGCAGTCTCCAGCCTCGAAACTTTAGCCCCACCCAAGACGGTCGGGGCAGCGCGCAAGGCCGAAGGCACGCTTGGGCGTGGCAGTGCCAGCCTGAGCGTGGCTGAAGCGCGCGGGCGTTCCTTCCTCGATACCCGCTATTTCTCCGACCCCTTTCGTATTTTCACACCGCGCACAGCGCCCGGCGAGCCGCTGTCGCTGGTCTCCAGCACACTCTCGGGCGGACTGGTCGGCGGGGATCAGCTGCGTTTCAGCCTGGCCGTGCAGGCGGGTGCCGCCGCACAGATGGTCGGGCAGGCCGCCGAAAAGGTTTATGGGTCCAACGGCGCGCTGACGGAGCAGGATGTCGAACTCACTCTGGCCGAGGACGGGTGGCTCGAATGGGTGCCGCAGGAAACCATTCTGTTCGATCAAGCGCGCCTTGAGCGGCGGTTTTCGATCCGGACGGCGGCGCAGTCGCGCGCGCTGGTCGGGGACATGGTTGTGCTCGGGCGTCTGGCCATGGGCGAGCATTTTACCGACGGCGCCTTCAGCGATACGTGGCAGCTCGAGATTGATGGCGAGCTGGTGTGGATGGACCGCTTCGGGTTTGAGGGCGCTGCCGCCGTCGCGCGTGGACGGGACGATGCCTTCGGGCTGGCCGGGGCTGAAGCCTTTGCGACCGTGGTTTATGCCGGGCCGGAGGCAGAGCGGGTTGTCGCCTTGTTGCGCACTCCGGAATGGGATGAGCGCGTGGCGCGTGCGGGCAAGGGCCTGCGTATGGGGGTCACGTGCCTGGGCCCCTGCAGCCTTGTGCGGGTTGTTGGCAGCCCGGCGCACGAACTCCGGCGTTTGCTGGGCGACATCTGGAAACACCTCCGTGCGGAAATGGGCGGCTACCGCTCCGAACTTCCCGCGCTGTGGAGCATCTGAGACAAAAATGAGAGAGGAGCCGAGGCGATGAAACTCAGCCCCCGCGAGAAGGATAAGCTGCTGGTCAGCCTCGCCGCCATGGTGGCGAGGGGACGGCTAGAACGCGGCGTCAAGCTGAACCACCCAGAGAGCATCGCGCTGATCACTGACTTCGTGATCGAGGGCGCGCGCGACGGGCGCAGCGTGGCTGACCTGATGAGTGCCGGCGCCGAGGTGCTGCGCCGGGATCAGGTGATGGAGGGCATTCCCGAAATGGTTCACGAGATCCAGGTCGAGGCGACCTTTCCCGACGGCACCAAGCTGGTGACCGTCCACAACCCCATTCGCTGACGCGCCCAACCGCGTAAGACAGTCCAGATGAGGAACACGACCCATGATCCCCGGAGAATATCTTCTCGCCGACGGTGAGATTGAGCTTAACGAGGGCCTGCAGACGCAGAGCCTGAGTGTTGCGAATACCGGCGACCGTCCGATTCAGGTCGGCAGTCACTATCATTTTGCTGAAACCAATCCGGCGCTTGATTTCGACCGCACGGCGGCCCGGGGCTTCCGGCTGAACATCGCCGCGGGGACAGCCGTGCGCTTCGAGCCTGGTCAGACACGCGAGGTCGAGTTGGTGGCACTGACTGGCGCGCGCAGGGTCTTTGGCTTCAATCAGCATGTTATGGGGGATCTGGACTGATGGCACGCCAGAGCAGAGCATCCTACGCTTCCATGTTCGGACCAACGGTCGGCGACCGGGTCCGGCTGGCCGATACTGAGCTGTTCATCGAGGTTGAGAAGGACTTCACCACTTACGGCGAGGAAGTGAAATTCGGCGGCGGTAAAGTCATCCGCGACGGAATGGGGCAGTCCCAGCGCGGCCGCGATGAAGGCGCCGTGGATACTGTCATCACCAACGCCCTGATCGTAGACACCTGGGGCATCGTCAAGGCAGACGTCGGCCTGAAGGACGGCAAGATCGTAGCCATTGGTAAGGCCGGGAATCCCGACACCCAGCCGGGCGTCGATATCATCATCGGCCCCTCGACCGAAGCCATCGCGGGCGAGGGTAAAATCCTGACCGCAGGCGGGCTGGATGTGCACATCCACTTCATTGCCCCGCAGCAGGTCGATGACGCTCTCTATTCAGGCCTCACCACCATGATGGGCGGTGGCACCGGCCCGGCCGAGGGCACCAAGGCGACGACCGTGACCCCCGGCGCCTTCCACCTTGCGCGCATGCTTCAGGCCGCCGAAGCCTTTCCGATGAACATGGGCTTCTTCGCCAAAGGCAACGCTTCGCTGCCTGGACCACTGAGCGAGCAGATCCTTGCCGGGGCCTGTGGGATGAAACTGCACGAGGACTGGGGTACGACCCCGGCGGCCATCGACAACTGTCTGGCCGTGGCCGAGGAAACCGACGTTTCGGTCGCCATCCACACCGACACCCTGAACGAGAGCGGTTTTGTCGAAAATACCATCGCGGCCTTCAAGGACCGGGTGATCCATGCCTTCCACACCGAAGGCGCAGGCGGCGGACACGCCCCGGATATCATCAAGGTCTGTGGCCTGCAGAACGTGCTGCCGTCTTCCACCAACCCGACCCGGCCGTTCACGGTGAATACGGTCGACGAGCACCTCGACATGCTCATGGTCTGCCACCACCTCGACCCGAACATCCCAGAGGATGTTGCCTTCGCCGACAGCCGGATCCGAAAGGAAACGATCGCCGCCGAAGACATCCTGCATGATCTTGGTGCCTTCTCCATGATTGCTTCGGACAGTCAGGCCATGGGCCGGATCGGCGAAGTCATCATCCGCACTTGGCAGACGGCCGACAAGATGAAGCGCCAGCGCGGGCGACTGCCTGAGGAAACCGGGGAGAACGACAATTTCCGGGTAAAGCGCTATATCGCCAAGTACACCATCAACCCGGCGCTGACCCACGGGGTATCCAAGTACATCGGCTCGGTAGAGACCGGAAAGTACGCCGACCTGGTGCTCTGGTCGCCCGCCTTTTTCGGGGTCAAACCCGATCTGGTGCTGAAGAACGGCACCATCGTTGCCGCTCCAATGGGCGACCCCAACGCTTCTATTCCCACGCCTGAACCGGTCCACTACCGGCCCATGTTCGGCGCCTTCGGGCGGGCGCTGACCGCCAGCCGACAGACCTACGTTTCGCAGGCGGCTTTCGAAGCTGGTATCGGCGAGCGTTTGGGTTTGGAGTCCGTGGTGCTGCCGGTCGAGGACTGCCGCAGCGTGCGCAAGGCCGACATGGTGCTCAACGACTTTACTCCGGAGATCGAAGTCGACCCCGAGACCTATGAGGTGCGCTGCAACGGTGAGCTGATCACCTGTGAGCCAGCCGAGGTGCTACCGCTGGCCCAGCGTTACTTCCTGTACTGATCGGTAAGGGCGGAAGCTGTGCTGCGTGCAACCGGATATAGCCCTCAGCCCGACCCCGGCGCCGTACGTCTGGGCACGGTGACCCTGAGCTTTTCCGATCGCTTCCGGCGGCGCATTCGGCTGAGTCTCGACGACGGCCAACCGTTCATGCTTGACCTACGCGAGGTGACCCAACTGGACCACGGCGGGGCTCTGGTGGTCGCGGGAGAGGGGGAAATCGACGTACGCGCTGCCGTAGAAGCCGTCATCGAGGTGCGCAGCGATGATCCGGCTCGGCTTGTGCGTTGGGCCTGGCATCTGGGAAACCGTCATCTGCCGGTTGAGTTCATCGGCACCACGGGGCTACGCATCGCCGCTGATCCGGTGATTGCCGACATGCTGGCGGGATTGGGCGCCGAGCCGCTGTTCTGCGAGGCGCCGTTTGCGCCCGAAGGCGGCGCCTACGGCGGCGGTCCCACCTACGGCCACGATCACAGCTACCGCCACGACCACAGCCACGACCATAGCCACGACCGTAGCCACGGCCACAGCCATTCCCACGCCGGTCAGGGAGAGGGCGGTCATGACCACTGACACCCTCGCGCTGCAAAGGTTGCTGTCCTGGACCTCGCCGTCCTTCCCGATCGGGGCTTTCTCCTATTCTGGCGGGCTTGAAGCGGTCATCGAGGAAGGGCTGGTCGCCGACCGCGACAGCCTCGGCGACTGGTGCCGGTTCCACCTCCAGGCCGGGGCAGCGCGGCAAGACGCCTGGGCGCTGGTTGCCACGCTTTCCGGTGCTCAAGCGCCTGAACGGATCAACCAGACCAGCCTCGCGCTGCGTCAGACCCGGGAAACCCGGCAGGAAGTGGCCCTGCTTGGCGATGCCTTCGCCAAGGTGATGGTCGGGGTCTGGGGGCTGGAACTGCCCGCCGGGATGGTGGGTGACAAGGCCTATCCGGTGCTGTTTGCATTGGCGGCCCGGCAATTCGGGATCGACATGGAGGCGGCGCTGGCAGCCTTCCTGCACGCTTGGCTGGCCAATCAGGTATCGGTCGCCTGCCGCGTGATCCCGCTGGGGCAGACCGACGGCCAGCGGATCATGGCGGCCTTTGAGTCGGATATCGCGGCCCTCGCTGCCAGCCTGAGCCAACCTGAAGCCGACCACAGCCAGCCCCCCCTTAGCACAGCGCTGGTTGCCGACTGGTGCTCGGTCAAACACGAAACACAATATTCGAGGTTGTTCAGATCATGACGACAAACCCTTCGACGGCTACCGCCGCCGCAGACCTTGCCGCTCCGCTTCGCGTCGGCATTGGCGGACCGGTAGGCTCGGGCAAGACGGCGCTGCTTGAGCAGCTGTGCAAGCGCCTGCGCGACCGCTACCGGATCGCCGCCATCACCAATGACATCTACACCCAGGAAGACGCGCAAATCTTGACGCGGACCGGGGCGCTGGATGCCGACCGGATTATGGGCGTGGAAACCGGCGGCTGCCCACATACGGCTATCCGCGAAGATGCGTCGATCAACCTGCGCGCGGTCGAGCAGATGGTCGAGCGCCTGGGCGCCCTCGACATCGTGTTCGTCGAAAGCGGTGGCGACAACCTTTCGGCAACCTTCTCCCCGGAGCTGGCGGACATCACCATTTACGTGATCGACGTATCAGCGGGGGAGAAAATCCCGCGCAAGGGCGGGCCGGGGATCACGCGTTCGGACCTGCTGGTGATCAACAAGACCGACCTCGCCGAGATGGTGGGAGCAAGCCTGAGCGTCATGGATGAGGATGCCAAGCGCATGCGCGCCGAGCGCCCGTTCCTGTTCGCGCAGGTCAAGCACGGACAGGGCGTGGACGAGATCATTGCCACCATCGAGGATCTGGGCGGTCTGACGGCCTGATCAGCCGTTTTCAGGGCAGATTGGAGCGCCCTCAAGGGCTCGCTATCGTCTGCGCTGGGCGAACAGGTGTCGCGACATCAGGGCGGTTTTCAACCCGGCGCTTTGCGGGCATAAGGCTGCATCACTCTTTTTACCAGAACGCGGACAGGCCCATGCTTGCGGATCAGGATCGAATCTTTACCAACCTCTACGGTCAGCACGACTGGAGCCTGCCCGGCGCCAAGGCGCGCGGGGTCTGGGATAATACCAAGGCCATGGTCTCGCTTGGGCGCGACCGGGTGATCGATCTGGTCAAGCAGTCCGACCTGCGCGGGCGCGGCGGTGCGGGCTTCCCCACCGGTCTCAAGTGGTCATTCATGCCCAAGGAAAGCGCGTTGCCGCACTACCTTGTCGTCAACGCCGATGAATCCGAGCCGGGCACCTGTAAGGACCGCGATATCCTGCGCTTCGATCCGCACCGGTTGCTCGAAGGCATGGTGCTGGCCGGCTTCGCCATGGGTGCGAACACCGGTTACATCTACATCCGTGGCGAGTTCTACAACGAAGCCTCGAACATCGAACAGGCGATCCTCGAAGCTCGCGAAGCCGGGCTGCTGGGTGACAAATCCGAGAAGACCAACGGCTGGGACTTCGATATCCACCTGCACCGGGGTGCGGGTGCGTACATCTGCGGTGAAGAAACCGCGCTGCTCGAATCGCTGGAAGGCAAGAAGGGCCAGCCGCGCCTGAAGCCGCCGTTCCCCGCGGGCGCAGGCCTCTATGGCTGTCCGACAACCGTGAACAACGTCGAGACCATTGCGGTGGTGCCGGAAATCCTGCGTCGCGGCGTCGACTGGTGGACTGGGCTGGGGCCGGAGCGGAACCGCGGCACCAAGCTGTTCTGCATCTCCGGGCACGTNGAGCGCCCCTGCAACGTCGAAGAAGAGATGGGCATTCCCCTGCGCGAGCTGCTCGATAAGCACGCNGGCGGCGTCCGGGGTGGCTGGGATAACCTGCTCGCCGTGATCCCCGGCGGCTCNTCGGTACCCTGTATCACCCACGATGTCTGCAGCGATATTCGCATGGATTTCGACAGCCTGCGGGCGGTGAAGTCCGGNCTGGGTACGGCAGCTGTGATCGTCATGGACAAGTCGACCGACATCATTCAGGCCATCGGCCGCCTCGCGCACTTCTACAAGCACGAGAGCTGCGGCCAGTGCACGCCGTGCCGTGAGGGCACGGGCTGGATGCACCGCGTTCTCGATCGTATGGCCAAGGGCCAGGCAGAAGTCGAAGAAATCGACATGCTGCTCGACGTCTCCTACCAGATCGAAGGCCACACCATCTGTGCGCTGGGCGATGCCGCAGCGTGGCCGGTTCAGGGCCTGATCCGCAACTTCCGACCAGTAATGGAAGCACGCTTGTCGGGCAAGAAGGTCGATACGGCCGAGGCGCTGGCGGCTGTCGCAGCAGAGTAGGGCGTTTGGCCCACAATTGGCCCCATATTAGCCCCTGGGCAGTCCGGTTCGGACACCCGNGGCCTTTCNGGTTAGTGCATCAAATCAGTCAGTAAGCGGCAGGCTCGGCCTGTCTTTACGAGAGGCCGAGTGAAGCCTGCTGCGCGGGATTGACCACCACACCATCGCGCTCGGTCTTCACGCGGTTGGCTTTGCGCCGGTCACCGGGAACCCGAGCACCATCCTGCGCGCGNATGCTGGCCACCAGCGCTTCGACCTGGGCGAAGAAGCGCTCTCCGGCATAGCCCGTCGGGTCAAAAGCGATGAAGCACTGGCCGGTCGAGGGTGGGCCTCCTGCCGTGCCGGCAAAGGGTGAGGCCTCGGTTGANAGCAAGGCGCCGGAGAGGCAGGAGGCAAGGATCTCTACCGTCAGCCCCAGTCCGAAACCCTTGTAGCCGCCACTTGGGGCCATGGTGCCCTTGAGCGCGANNGCAGCGTCGGTGGTCGGCTCGCCATCCGGGCCAAAGGCCCAGCCTTCTTCGATCGGTTCGTTGTTCTTGTTGCGCAGGACAATCTCCGACTTGGCCACCACCGAGATCGACTGGTCGATGACCATGGCCGCCCCCCCTTTGCCATCGGGAACCCCGAGTGCAAAGGGGTTGGTGCCGACAATGGGCTTGATCCCGCCCGCAGGCGCGACCGAGGCGGGGGCATGGGTGAAGCACAGCCCCACTAGCCCAACCTCGGCAAGACGCTCGGCGTGGTGCCCGAGGATGCCGCAGTTATAGGAGTTGTTCAGGGTCAGAGACGCGACCCCGTTCTCCCAAGCNGCGCTGGTGAAGCTTTCCCAGCCCGCATCGATCGCCGGGTGGGCGAAACCGTTCGCCGCGTCGACGTGTACGGCGCCCGGACGGGGGCGGGACACCACAGGTTCAGCATCGCCGATGACCTTGCCGCAGCGGACGTGCTCGGCGTAGATCGGCACGTACATCAGGCCGTGGGAGCGNATACCGTCGCGCTCGGCGCGCCACGTGGAGCGGGCGACGGAGGCTGCGTTCTCTGCGCTGGCCCCGGCNTCGGTCAGGCGGTCTACGGCGAGGGCATAAACCTCATCGAGGGTCAGGGTCATATCCATGGTTTGGGTCTCCGTCGAAGGGGTCAGTCGTTGTCGTTGGTTCCGGCACCAGCCCCGCCCAGCCGCGAGGCATCGCTTTCGGGGACGTAGGTGTTCTGGGCGAGGTCGAGGGCGGCTTGCCAGCTTTGCGCAGCGATGCCCCCCGCGCGTTGTCGATCGAAGGGTGCCCTGGTGAGATGGGCGAGGAGGGCGGCCTGTAAGTCCGCGCCTTCGTGGTCCAAGGCTTTGCCGGATGCAAGCCGGGCGTCGGCCTCGGTCAAAAGTCGNTGGAGGGCGTCGTTGTCCTGCGCCAGCACNAGCGCAATGCCGTCAGCCCCGGCTGCACTGATCCGCGCCCCGACCGCGCCCCAGTCATCGGCAGCGCCAAAGCCAAGCCCGCGTCCGCAAAGGGCCTTGCGCAGCGTCATATGCACTTCGTTCAGGGAAAAGTTCACCGTGGCGTCCCTGTTCCATTACATCTTACCGGGGGTCGGCAGGGGTCAGGCAGCGTCCGGACGGGTGGAGAGCCACCAATCATCGCCCCGAGCCTGCAGCTCATCGCACATCGGTGCGCCCTGGAACAGGGTAATTCGGGTCCAGAGATCGGATTTCGGATCAAACTTGACCGCGCCAAAAAAGGCCAGCTTGCAGCGCAGCATATCGATCGGACGCATGGACTGGTCGATCAGATTATCGCGGATTTCGGCGAAGGGCCGCTGTGCGGAGGACTGCACGCGTTTGACGATATTGCGGTGTTCCGGGTGACGGGCGAGCAGGTCGCAGACCCTGGCCTCGTCTGGGTCAACGCTGGCAATGGCAACGCGCAGCGCCTGCACCTGCCGGGCGACGTCCAGCGGCTGCTCCCGGTCCGCGCCTTCTTCGGCGTAGCGATCGCCCAGCCGGGGTTCGAGCTTGGCCTCGGAGACGTACCAGAACTTCTGGCTCGCGATGCTGGTCTCGAAATCGACCTCGCCGCACCACTGGTAGTGCTGATCGATCAGTNCGCTCAGCTCGATCAGGCTCATGCCGGGCAGGAACTGCGGTTTNGCNTTGAACGCCATCTCAGCGGTGAGCTCATCGATCAGGTCGCCGAAGGGCTCCAGACAGAGGGCGCGGATCAGCTCCTGACACTCCAGCGAGTGCTGGTCGCTCCAATCCATCAGCGCCTTGATCGGGTAGGGGCCGGCGCAGTCCAACGGCGCGCTTTCNATCGCCTGCTCCAACTCGGCGCGCAGGGTCACGAGGCGCTCGGCTTGCAGCGCGTCCGGAACCTGCCAGTGTTCGACGTGCGCCCGGGCGCGNTTAAACAGGGCTCGCAGGCGCTCGGCTGTCTCCGTCGTTACCTCGGACAGGGCGCGGACCCGAGCCAGTGCGGTTTCTCGGGCGTGCAGCCAGTTATGGATCAGCTCAGGGTGGTACACCAGAAACGGCGCCATCCCCAGACCAGTCGAGTTGCCGATCCCGAGGTGGCGCTTGATCTCCGGATCGAGCCGAACGGCGCTGTCTCCACCGCGCATCTGGGCGACATGCTCGACCAGGTCGTGGGTGAAAGTCCGGATCAGCCACACAGTCAGCATCTCAGCGGCAAAGGGCCCCTGCAGCCCCGGGCGGTCAGCGAATACAAAACGGTCGGCGATGCCGAACTTTCCATTNCCGTAGACGGCCGTNGTNCGCATCAGATATCCGATGCTGTCGACCATATCGATGTCGGGTTGCTGCCCCTGAGCCAGCGCGTCCGCGACGTGGCTGAACAGGCGGACGGATTTGTTCGAGCGGCTGATTACTAACTCTCGCTCGGTGTAGCGACCCGCTTCCTGCTTGGGTAGGTTGGCTTCGAGGCGCTCAAGGTCGGCGGTTTCCGGGTCGCCGTCAAAGAGGGCGAAACTTGCGTCCCAGGCCTCGGCGATGACCCGATCGGAGCGGTCTTCGTCGGCGAGGGCGGTCGCAAAGGCCACCAGAGAATAGGCATGCCCCCCGATTTCCACCCGGTAGACGGCGCGGCCGAAGCCCCGCTCGTCAATCGACCANAGCCGCCGCTCGACGGTAGAGCGGTCTTCGATCAGTCGCCGGATCAGCGAGCGGCCGAAGCTCAGCCGGGTCGGAAAAGCTGACCCCAGCCGGGCCAACCGCATTACGGTGTCCGGTGAGCGCATTTCCTGCGCGGTCTCGTTGGCGTGAACGTATGACATGNGNCTATTCTGGCACAAAATTCTCGGCGAAGAACCGATACCAATTGCCGCCCATGATTCCGGCCACGTCTTCCTCGCTCAGACCGGCGTTCCGCAGCCCGTTTTCGATGTTGCCGAAGTGGCGGTTGTCCTCGAACCAACCGGGCATTGGTGGGAAGCCTGCGTTATCGGCGGTTCCTTCGCCGTAGTCGATTTCCTTGGACCAGCGACCGACCCGCATCCATTCGACCACGCTGTCGGGCTGGTCCTGACAGAGATCGGTACCGATCCCGAGGTTTTCCGCCCCGTAGCGATCGGCGCTTTCCGCGATCATCTCGCAAAAGCTCTGCAGGCTGCACGCGGAGCCATCGCGCAAGTGGTGGGGGTAGACCGAGAAGCCGAGCATGCCCCCGCGCTCGGTCAGGGCGCGCAGCACCTCGTCGGATTTGTTGCGTCGGGCGGGGTGCCACCAGGCAGGGTTTGCGTGGGTGATGGCGATGGGGCGACGGGAGATGTCGATAGCTTCGAGCGTGGAACGCTCCGCCGAATGGCTCATATCGACGACCAGCCCGACCCGGTTCATCTCGGCGATAACCTGCCGTCCCATGCGGGTCACGCCGGGGTCTTCGTCCTCATAGCAGCCGGTGGCGAGGAGTGACTGGTTGTTGTAGGTCAGCTGCATGAACCGGGCGCCGAGGCTGTGGCAGATTTCGACCAGGCCGATATCGTCCTCGATGGGTGAGGGGTTCTGGAAGCCAAAGAAGACCGCCGTGCGACCGGTGGCCCTGGCGGTGTCGATGTCGGCGGCCGTGCGGCCCATCATGAGCCGGTCCGGNTGCTGCTCGAAGTAGCGGTTCCAGCGCTCGACCTGCAGCACCATTTCGCGAAAGTTTTCGTGATAGGCGATGGTGACGTGCACGGCGTGAACGCTGCCCTCGGCCATCTGCGCGAAGATCTTCGGCGACCAGTTGGCGTACTGCAGACCATCGATACGGTACGGCGTGGACATGGGCAGGGCCTTCTCCTTGGTGGTGCTGCCTTATGGCGCGGGCCAGCAGGGCTTGGCAAGTCACCTGATTGGGGTCGGTCTGCGGCGCGCGAAAGTCGGTCGCAGGCTTTCGCCGTCGCATGCTCTGGCCTACACNTATGACTATGAAAAGCTTTGATAAGTCCTTCACCCAGCAGGAAGCCATCCCGGCGGACGGGATCGAGGCNGCCGTTTCTGTGCTCAGCAGCGGACGCCTGCACCGTTACAATACCGNTCCGGGCGAAGTCTCGGAGGTCGCGCGCCTCGAAGAGGAGTACGCGGCCTATCAGGGTTCAGCTTACTGCCTTGCNGTAACCTCGGGCGGGCAGGCCATGCAGATTGCCCTGCGCGCGGCCGGACTGAAGCNCGGTGATNCCATCCTTGCCAACGCCTANACGCTGGCGCCCGTCCCCGGTGCGATCCACGCGTGCGGCGGGGTGCCTGTGTTCGTGGAGATCGGGCCAGACTGGCTGACGGACCTCGACGACCTGCGGGCTAAGGCAGCTGAAAGCGGTGCACGATTTTTCATGCTCTCCCACATGCGCGGGCATATCGCCGATATGGAGGCGATCACCGCGATCTGTACCGAGTTTGGCATCACCCTGATCGAAGACTGCGCNCACACCATGGGGGCGTCGTGGCAGGGGACTCGGTCGGGCAACTTCGGCAGCGTCGCCTGTTTCTCGACCCAGACNTACAAGCACATGAATTCNGGCGAGGGCGGGTTCCTGACCACCGACGACCCGGAAATTGCAGCCCGGGCGATCATCCTCTCCGGCTCCTACATGCTCTATGAGCGCCACGGCGCTGCGCCGGCCCCAGCAGTGTTCGAGACCATCCGACTGGAAACGCCGAACTGCTCGGCGCGGCTAGACAATCTGCGCGCCGCGATCCTGCGGGCACAGCTGGAACGGCTCGACGAGAACTGCGAGCGCTGGAATGCACGCTATCAGGCGCTTGAGGCTGGCCTTCGCGGTGTTGACGGTTTGCGTGTGGTAGAGAGACCCCAGCACGAAGCCTACGTCGGCTCCAGCTTCCAGTTTCACGCCGACGTTGCCGATATCTCCGGTTTCGTTTNGGCCTGCGGACAGCGCGGGGTCGAGTTGAAGTGGTTTGGGGCGGCCGACCCGGTCGCCTTCACCAGCCGTTACGACAGCTGGCAGTACTTCGGCGACGTGCCGCCGCTGCCCAGAACCCTCGAGGCGCTGGCCACGACCGTCGACCTGCGGGTTCCGCTGACTTTCAGCGTGGAAGACTGCGCTGAAATCGCAACGATCATTGCAGAAGAGGCGGCCGCGGCATCCTGATCCGGCAGGCGNTCAGAGGCCGTCGAAGTCCTGTGGTCTGTCGGTGATGATGCAGGACACGCCCCAGCCAAACAGCGCCGGGGCCAGCGCAGGGTCATTGACCGTCCAGACGTTGACCTGAAACCCCTCGTCCAGCGCCTGTGCCACAAGGTCTTGGCGCAGGGTTTCCCACCACAGATTCAGGCTGTGGGCGCCGATCTCGTGGGCAACGGTGATCATCTCATCAGACAGGTCTTCGGCGATCACCGCCATCGGCACGCCATCCATCGCCCCCCTTGCCAGCCGCAGGGCGTCAAAGTCGAAGCTGGACAACATCAGCTGACCGGGTTTCAGCGGATGCTGGCGCAGGACCGGAACCGCGGCCTCGACCAGTGCCGCCGCAGTGACGTGNTCGTGCCGCTTGAGCTCGATGTTCAGCCCCATGCCGGTTGCCTCTGCGTGGATCAGTGCCTCTGCCAGCGTCGGTATCGGGGTGAAGGGGCTATCGGGGAACTGCCGATTGGCGTTGACTTGGGCGAGGTCTTCGCGCGTGAGCTGTTCGATCGAACCGCTGCGGTCGGTACAGCGGTCCAGACTGTCATCGTGGAACATCACCGCCGTGCCATCGCCGAGCAGGCAGACGTCGGTCTCGGTCCAGCCCGCGCCGGCCTGCCAGGCTGCCTCAAAGCTGGTCAGCGTGTTTTCCGGCGCCAGCGAAGGCGCGCCGCGATGGCCGCTTATCCGAGACAGCGAGGGAACTTCGCCCATTTCATTTNCCCTTCGACAGACCCTTTCAGGCCGAAGCGCGGTTCTGGAGCGGCGTCCAGAGCCACTCGAANACCAGCATGCCGGCGACCACTGCTGCCATGAAGATCAGGACCGGGGCGCCGCCCAGACCCAGCGCCGAAAACGCCGGCCCCGGGCACAGCCCGACCAGCCCCCATCCCGCACCGAANAGAACGGCACCGCCGATGAGTGGCGGGTCGATCTGGTTCGCCGTTGGCACGCTGAAGGACGGCGCCACCAGCGGTGCGTTGCGGCGGATGATCAGATGGTAGCCGACGGCGTAGACGACGACACCAGCCCCCATGACGAACATCAGCGACGGATCCCAGGCCCCGCTGAAAACGTCTAAAAAGGCCAGAACCTTGGCCGGGTTCACCATTTCAGAGATCGTCAGGCCAACCCCGAAGATCAGCCCGGCAAGAGCAGCAAACAGAGCCCGCATCACGAAAGCCCCCCAAGGCGTGCCAGCGTTGCCGTGGCGACGCCAACGACGAGGAAGGTCAGGACGGCGACGGCGGAGCGCAGTGAAATCCGGCCCATGCCGCAGATGCCGTGTCCACTGGTACAGCCGCTGCCCAGCCGAGTGCCGAAGCCAACCAGCAGGCCCCCGGCGATCAATAGGCCGATGCTGCCAGTGATTTCGACCACGGGNATGCCGCCACGCAGCAGCCCCCAGCCGACGGGGGCGATGATCAGCCCGCCCAGAAAGGCCAGCCGCCAATCGAGGTCTCGCAGGCTGAAGCGCAAGACGCCGCCTGCAATGCCGCTGACACCAGCGGTGCGACCATTGAACAGCAGCAGCATCAGCGAAGCCGCGCCAATNAGAGCGCCGCCAANAGCCGCAGCGATTGGGGTGAAATTGTTCCAGTCCATGGGTGATGTTATCCTTGACGAANCGGGTTGGATTGCCCTTACATATTAACCGAAGTCAATTTAAATTGCGAGCCAGTTCAGGAGTAAGCGTAGTGACCGGTGCGACCATACAGGCATTCTTCGACGACGATACGAACACGGTGTCCTATCTGGTATCCGATCCTGCCTCGTCTGAGAGTGCGATTATTGATTCTGTGCTCGACTANGATCAAGCCTCCGGGCAGACCTCGACGGCTTCGGCCGATGCGGTGATTGCTGCGGTCCGGGAGCAGGGGCGCGTCGTTACTCTGATACTCGAGACCCACGTTCACGCCGACCACCTGTCCGCCGCACCCTATATTCAGGAGCGGATTGGCGGCAAAATCGGCATTGGTGCACACATCACGGAAGTGCAGGAGACCTTCGGCAAGGTCTTCAACGAGGGGACGGCCTTTGAGCGCGATGGCAGTCAGTTCGACCTGCTGCTCGGGGATGGTGACAGGCTGAACATCGGTTCCCTGCCGCTGACCGTGATCCACACACCGGGTCATACGCCCGCTTGCCTGAGCTACGTCATCGGTGATGCGGTGTTTGTCGGGGATACCATTTTCATGCCAGACTTCGGCACGGCGAGGACAGACTTTCCCGGCGGCAGTGCAGAGGATCTGTATCGCTCNATCCAGCGGCTGTTCGAGCTTCCCGATGAGACCCGCGTGTTCACAGCTCATGACTACAAGGCACCGGGTCGCGAAAACTTTGCCTGGGAAAGTACCATCGGTGAGCAAAAGACCCGCAACGTCCACGTGGGCAATGGACAGGACATGGCGACCTTTGTGCAAATGCGCGAAGAGCGCGATGCGAAGCTCGGGATGCCGCGTCTGATCCTGCCTAGCGTGCAGGTCAACATGCGAGGCGGCGAGATGCCGCCGGCTGAGGAAAACGGCCAGCGCTACCTGAAAATTCCCGTCAATGGCTTTGGCAACTAACTGAACAAGGCTGTTGTTAGTCTAGGCGGAGAGTGCCGCCGCAGCCTTGCTGCTCTCGGCCTGCAGGCAACGCAGCGCATCCTGCGCCCGGTCGGCGGGAACGAACAGGTGGTCGTGGTAGAAGCCTGCGACCGGGTTNACGCCCATGCCCAGCTTTGCCAGCGCCGGGATTACCGTTGCCAGAAAGCCCACCGCNTCCAGCGCTGAATGGACGTTCAGNGTTAACATCCGGCATTCAAATTCAAAGGCGAGGTCTTCGGCCAGCGCTGCTTCCCGCTCGATGATCAGGGTGAGCCCCTCCGCNTCGACGAAGAGCATCCGGGGCTTGAGCGCTCCCAGACGGTCCATGTCCTTGAGGCTACAGAACACGTAAGTTTCGGCGCTTAGTGTCGGCTGCATNGTCGCCAGCAAGCGATTGAGGTCGGTCTCTGCTGCCACGGTTTGCTGTCTCCTCACCGGCCGTGGGCCGGGTCATTCAATCATTCTGGTTTCGAACTGCAGGTCAAATACGTCGTCAGCCTGGCGCTATTCAGACCATGGTATGACAGCGGCATTTTGCAGGAAGCGGGGGGTGAGCGCAGCAAAAAAGGGCTACTACCAGCAGCGGCCATAGCCCTTGAAACGCCTGCAGCTGCCTATGACCGCTGGCAGCCCAAGATCAGAGGAAGGTAACCACGCCNTCGCTGACGCTGTGCGGTATAAACGGCAGGGATTTATCGGTTTTACCTTTNATCACGCGGCCTGAAGTGTCGAAGGTGGTGCGGTGGCAGGGGCATTTGAAGGCCGCTTCCGGGGTGTCCACATAACCGACGTAGCAGCCCCGATGCAGGCACTTGAGTTCGGCCACGAGGTAAGCGGGGTCGACCACACGGTCCGCATCGGTCTCACCAGACAGCGCACCAACTTCGGCNGCTGCCNACGCCTGCTGCTCATCGGTCCGGTGCAGGATGCCGACAAAGGTGCTGTTCATCCAGACAACGACCATCTCGCCGGGCTGGAGCGCCGATACGTCGATGGCGCTGGCGTCCATGAGATCGATGATCTCAGTCTCCCCGGTGGGGACGTCGCCCTTGGCGTGGGCGAGGCCGGGGACGGCGATGGCGAGGGTAGCGGCGGCAAAGCCGCCACGGATCACGTCTCGGCGATCGACCACGAGAGTGCCGTCCTGAATTCTACTGTACACGTGTTTTCCTTTCGCGCAGGCGTTTGAAANAGCCAGTCGGGTGGANAAGTAGTGCGCGAGGGCAGCATTACCTAGGCCCTGCGACCCGAAATTTGCGGCTTTCAAGAAAAGGTGATCGGATCAGACGCGCCCCGGCGCAGGCAANGGCCGGGGTCAACGGCCCATGNTGTAAAATTCAGCGTTGGGCATGATGCCGATGACATTGGCCATCCGGTTGGACAGTCCATAGAATCCGGTGATTGCGGCGATGTCCCAGATATCCTCGCGGCTGAAGCCTTCCGCCTCAAGTTTGGCAAAGTCGGCCTCATCCACGGTGTGCGAGTCCGGCCCGGCGACTTTGAGCGCGAAGTCCAGCATCGCCATCTGGCGGTCGGTGATGGGCGCCTTGCGATGGTTGACGGCGACCTGATCGGCGATCAGCGGGTTTTTCTCCCGAATGCGCAGCACGGCCCCATGGGCTATGACACAGTAAAGGCAGTTGTTGAGCGCTGAGGTGGCGGTCACGATCATCTCCCGCTCACCCTTGGTCAGACCGCTGTCGGCACGCTCCATCACCNCGTCGTGGTAGGCGAAGAAGGCGCGGAACTCGTCGGGCCGGTGCGCCATGCTGAGAAAGACATGGGGCACAAAGCCCGCTTTTTCCTGCACCGCGAGGATGCGCGTGCGGAGATCCTCGGGCAGATCGGTCAGTTCTGGCTGGGGAAAGCGTGCCTGTGAGGGTAGGGCCATGCGGGTGGGTTCCATTCGTGGGTTGGGCTCGNTCCGGGGACAAAGCCTGAGGATTGTAACACATCATTCAAAACGGACGAGGCNAGGGGTTGCGCACATTCCGGTTCAGATCCGCCATGCGCTGGCTTGGTGGATTGATGGCGTCACCGGGGCGCCTGTGCCTTGATCGCGGATCGNCCGCGTGGGCACACCAAGGGTAAGCAATCGGAGAAGCACCCCATGCCCGGATCCACAGACGCGACCATGACCGCCTGGACACAGGAGCAATCGCTGGCAGAGCGCTTTGCGCTCGCGGTCACCCAGCTTAACCGGCTCAAGGGCGTTCTCGTTCGGGTTCGGGGGCGGGTGACACTCGGCGGCACCGCCAACGAGATGATTATCTTGCATCGCGCGGCCGGGGTTGGGCTTCATCAGACCCTTCCCTTGGTTGAAGCCCTGCTGGAGCGAGACATCAAGCCCTGCCGCATTGACGTCGGCCAGCTGGTCGGCGCTGCTCCTGCTGCCGATAACCCGCTGGCCAGTCTCGAACAGCTCCGGCAGGAGGCCAACGCGCAGGATCACCCGAACGCCCCGCGTGATGTGGTGCTCTATGGCTTCGGTCGGATCGGACGACTGCTGGCGCGAACCTTTATCGAGCGCTCAGGCCCGGCGGCGCTGATGCGGCTGCGGGCGGTGGTCTGTCGCCCCGGGCGTGATCCGGTCGCCGACTTGCGCAAGCGGGCTTCACTGCTGCGCACCGACAGCATTCACGGCGCCTTCAACGCAACCATCGAGGTCGATGAAGACAATCTGGCGCTGATCGCCAATGGCAACCGCATTCCGTTCATCTACGCCCCCCGTCCCGATGATATCGACTACAGCAGGCAGGGGATCAGCGATGCGATCCTGATCGACAATACCGGGGTGTGGAAAGACCAGAGCGGGCTGGGGCAACACCTGCAGAGCCAACGCGTCGGGAAAGTGCTCCTGACCGCGCCGGCCAAGGGCGACATTCCAAACATCGTCTACGGCGTNAACGACGAGCAGATTACCGGTGAGCGCATCGTCTCGGCGGCGTCCTGCACGACCAACGCGGCGACGCCCGTACTCGCCGTNCTCGACAGGGCCTTTGGGATTGATCAGGGCCATATCGAAACCGTCCACGCATACACCAACGACCAGAACCTGATCGACAACTTCCATAAGGCCGACAGGCGCGGCNGGGCTGCCGGCCTCAATATGGTGATCACCTCGACCGGTGCGGCGGCTGCCGTGGCCAAGGCCTACCCGGCGCTGGCCGGAAAGCTCACCGGGAACGCCATTCGGGTGCCGACGCCCAACGTCTCCATGGCCATCCTCAACCTCAGCCTTACGCAGGAAAGCAGCGTCGAGGCCGTTAATGCGACGCTGGAGGCGGCGTCGNTTGCGGCAGACACGCAAAAGCAGATCGGCTTCCGNTGGTCGACAGAACTGGTCTCATCCGATCTCGTGGGCAGCCGCCACGCCGGGGTCATCGACGGCGCCGCGACCATCGTCGAGGGCCGCCGCGCGGTGGTCTACGTCTGGTATGACAACGAATTCGGCTACGCCCAGCAGGTGTTCCGGGTTGCGCAGTCCATGGCCGGGATCCGTCTGCTGACCCTGCCGGCCTGAGTGATGGCGCCGGGTAAGGCGCCGACTTTCCTGCAGGCGCCGCCCATGGCGGTATTGGGGTGGAAGACCCCGCCGAAGTGACCTTTGAATGCTGGGAGGGTGCATCAATCTGTGTGCACCGCCGTGCAGGAAAGGCGAGGTGCGGTGAGCGGCAACCAGACCCCGGACACACCCATAGCCCGCGGCGAGGCCCGCGGCTGGAGCCATAACCCCAGTCTGCCCATCGGGGTCAATCCGACCTTTGCCTGGCCCCCGCGTCCTGCAGCGGCGCTGGGCTGGATCGGCGGCACCTGGCTGCGGCTCACGCCCATGGTGATCATGTTCCTCTGCGCGATTGTCGGCAATGTCCTGCTGCCCGATGCAGAGCGAATGAAGACGCTCGCCCACGGATGGGTTCTTGAAATCCTGCTGCGCAATGGCGTCCTGATCACGCTGGTCGCCGGGGGTTTGCACCTGTATTTCATCACGCTTGCCGGNCAGGGGAAAAAGCTCAAGTTCGACCCGCGCGATCAGGCCCGCTCGAACCGTCAGTTCCTGTTCAACAGCCAAGTGCACGAGAACGTTTTCTTCAGTTTGGTCAGCGGGACNACGCTNATCACCGCGTTCGAGGTGGTCTATCACTGGGCAGCAGCGAACGGCCTGGTGCCCAGCTTCCGGCTCTCCCTTGATCAGCCCTTGTCCATCGTCGGGTTTGCCGCGTTGCTGCTGGTGATCCCAGCGTGGAGCAGCNTGCATTTCTACTGGGTGCACCGTTTGCTGCATTGGCCGCCGCTCTACCGCATCGCCCACCGTTTGCACCACAAGAACGTCAACGTCGGTCCCTGGTCCGGGGTTTCCATGCACCCGATCGAGCACGTGCTCTACTACTCATCGGTGCTGATCCATTTCGTGCTGCCAACGACCCCGCTGCTGTTCATTTTTCACGTGTGCTATGAGCACCTCAGCCCGCCGTTTTCCCATTCGGGTTTCGAGAAAGTGGTGATCCGGGACCGCGAGCGGCTCAAGGCCGGCGACTTCTTCCACCAGCTCCACCACCGCCACTTCGAGTGCAACTACGGCACCTCGGAGATGCCTTGNGATGTCTGGTTCGGCAGCTTCGACAATGGCACGACGGAAAGCCGTGAGCGTCAGCGCGCGCGGCTCCAAGCCGCCAAACGCGAGGCGCCGCAAGAGGATGGCGCTTAAAAATNGTGTCTAAGCCTCAACATTGCTATCTAAAAGCGACCCCGATTAGGATAAGCCNTGTCGCGGATGCTTGAGCGCATCCGTCGCTTTGAGTTTCTTTAGGCAGTGANTTAGCATTCGAGCAGGTATTGAGACGTNGGCCGGCCCTTGGCCCCCCAAGCCGCGCCGTCTATCGGGAGATGTATGATGGATCTGAACTACGAAAACGACTACTCCGGCATCGTCGAGGCAGACCGTGCCAACGTCTGGCACCACCTGACCCAGCATAAGAAGTTCGAGAGCGTTGACCCGCTGATCATCATCGAAGGCAAGGGCAACCGCGTGTGGAACCAGAAGGGGCGAGAGCACCTCGACGCCACCTCAGGCGGCGTCTGGACCGTGAATGTTGGCTACGGNCGCGCGGAAATCGCCGACGCCGTGCGCGATCAGCTGCTGAAGATGAACTATTTCGCCGGCGCCATGGGCACGATCCCCGGCGCACGCTTCGCTGAACGCCTGATCGAGAAGATGCCTGGCATGGGCCGGGTCTACTACTCCAACTCCGGGTCGGAGGCGAATGAGAAGGCCTACAAGATCGTCCGGCAGATCAGTCACAACAAGTACGGCGGCAAGAAGCATAAGATCCTCTACCGCCAGCGCGATTATCACGGCACCACCATCGCCGCGCTCGCATCCGGCGGGCAGGATCAGCGCAAGGACCAGTATGGCCCGTTCCCCGATGGCTTCGTGGAAGTACCGCACTGCCTGGAGTACCGCTCACAGTTCGGCGATGTGCAGGACTACGGCGTTCGCGCGGCCAATGCGATCGAAGAGGTGATCCTGCGCGAGGGCGCGGACACCGTCGGTGCGCTCGTGCTCGAACCCATCACAGCCGGTGGCGGGGTGATCACCCCGCCTGAGGGCTACTGGGAGCGGGTTCAGGAAATCTGCAAGCAGTACGAAATTCTGCTGATCATCGATGAGGTGGTCTGTGGTCTGGGCCGCACCGGTAGCTGGTTTGGCTATCAGCAGTTCGGGATCGAGCCGGATATGGTGACCATGGCCAAGGGCGTGGCCTCGGGCTACGCTGCCATTTCCTGCACCGTGACTACCGAAGCGGTGTTCGACATGTTCAAGGACCGCGCCGACGACCCGATGTCGTACTTCCGCGATATCTCCACCTTTGGCGGTTGCACCGGCGGGCCCGCGGCTGCGCTGGAGAACATGCGCATCCTCGAAGACGAGAAGCTGCTGGAGAACTGCACAGNGATTGGTGAGTACCTTTTCGGGCAGCTCGAAGAACTGGCGGCGCGTTTCCCCAAGGTTTCGGGACAGGTGCGCGGCAAAGGCCTGTTCCAGGGGCTGGAACTGGTCAAGGACGTGGAAACCCGCGAACCGCTGGATGAAAGTCTGGTGCAGGGCATCGTCGCGGACTGCATGCAGAACAACGCCGTGATCATCGGCGCGACCAACCGCTCACTCGCTGGCTTCAACAACACGCTGTGCTTGAGCCCGGCGCTGATTTCGACCAAGTCCGATATGGACGAGGTCATCTCCGCCATTGACGGCGCGATGGGGCGGGTGCTCGCCTGATCGACTTCGACGTTTCAAGGCAAGAAAAAAACCCCTGCGGCTCGGTGGAGCAGCGGGGGTTTTTCATGTCGACCAGGAGAAAATAAAACGGGCCTGCTGAGGGGAGGAGGATTTCAGCAGGCCCGTCTGGCAGGACCGTCTATGGTGGGAGGAGCGACGGCCCGGCGAAGGGATAAATGACCGGGAGGAGGGTGGTCAGTTATCGCCTTATTCTATCAGNTAGTGCACTCAGCCGCGGCGACCAGTGCGGGCCAGCGACGGAATGCTGGCGCGGGTGATGCCGAGGTCATGCAGGTCACGGTCAGAGAGGCGTGACAGTTCACGAATGGTACGGCGGGCTTCCTGGTAACGGGCAAAACGTTCGGAAACGTTGGCGAACAGGCTCATGGTCGGCTCCTTTGTCTGATGCGATCCCGAGGGCTTGGCCGGGGAAACGCTGGTTTTTCTCTGGGGCTGATCGGCGGGTGGTGGATCGCTCCTCAACCTTCGATCTATGATTTAGATGCATAGGTTAGAGAGTTAAAGTCCCATAAAACGCGAAGGAACCTTGCGCTGAGCGCACAGATANACGCNATATNACAGGGTTGTGACGTTTAATCGGCGNAAAATGCGGTTAATAAGCCGAAAAAAGGCAATTAACCGCCAAATAAGCCATTCTTGGTGAAGCCGGAGGGGGCAGCACGCCCCGCTGAAGCCCTTGCACCAGAAACTTCATCGTAATCGGTGAAGGTCCGGGTCTTGCCCTGACCCCAGGCCCAGGTCAGGCCCTCTTCCATCGAAAAGGTCTTGGCGTCGGCCATATCACCCTTTGAATAGTGCTGGAGCTTCACGCCCCGGCCTTTGGACATTTCCGGCAGTTCGCTCAGGGGGAAGACCAGCATCCTGCGGTTGGTGCCGACGACAGCGACCGCATCGTGCGCGGACTCCACGTCGTAGGCGAGGGTGGCGGCTGCGCCCTTGCCGGGGTTGAGGACCTGCTTGCCAGCCTTCTGGTTGGAAATCATCTCGGGCTCNGNGCAGATGAACCCGCGCCCGTCNGAGGCGGCCAGTAGGCGCTTGCCGTCTTTCCGCGCNGGGAACAGGGCGATGACCTTGGCGCCGGCCGCCAGCTCGACCGTTAGGCTCAGGGGCTCCCCGAAGCCACGACCGGAGGGCAGCTTGTCCGCGCCGACGGTGTGGCAGCGCCCCTGATCGGTCAGAACGATCAGCTTGTCTGTGGTGTAGGCGGGAACGACAAAGNGCCCCTTGTCACCATCGCGGTATTTGATCTCATCGGCGACGTGGCCGTGCCCGCGCAGCGCCCGCAGCCAGCCCATGCGGGAGAGCACCACGGTAATGGCCTCGCGCTCAACCAGGGCCTCGTCGGGCATGTCAACGACCGGCGCAGCCCCGGCAATGGTGGTCCGGCGCGCCATCCAGTCAGGCGCCTTTTTGGTCAGGAGGGCTTCCAGCTCGTCGAACTCGCGGCGGACGGTCTTCCACTGCGCCCGGCGGTTGTCGAGCAGGTCTTCGATCTCCGAGCGCTCCTTGAGCAGCGCCTCACGCTCTTCGCGCAGCTTCATCTCCTCGAGCTTGCGCAGCGAGCGCAGCCGGGTGTTGAGGATGTATTCGCCTTGCGCTTCGGTCAGGTCGAAAGTGCGTATAAGCTCGGCGCGTGGGTCGTCTTCCTCGCGGATGATACGGATCACCTCATCGAGGTTGAGGAAGACCACCATCAGGCCCTCGACCCGTTCCAGATGCGTGTCGATCTCACCAAGGCGGTAACGCAAGCGGCGGATCAGCACTTCGTGGCGGTGATCAAGGAAGGCCCCCAGCGCCTCGCGCAGGTTCAGCACACCCGGCACAGTATCGGCATTGAGCACGTTCAGGTTCATCGGTACCCGGACTTCGAGGTCCGTGTTACGGAACAGGCTTTCCATCAGGTGGGCGGGCTCGACGTTGCGGCTCTTGGGCTCGATCACGATGCGAACGTCGGCGGTGGACTCGTCNCGGATGTCGGCGCACAGGTGCAGCTTTTTGGTGGAGACCAGCTCGCCTGCCTTTTCCAGCAAGCGCCCCTTGGCGACCTGGTAGGGGATTTCAGTCACCGCTATCTGCCAGGTGCCGGCCTTGAGCTTTTCAACTTCCCAGCGCGCGCGCAGCCGCATCGACCCGCGTCCGGTCTCATAGACCTCCTGCAGCGTGTCGGCATCTTCGACCAGCAGCCCACCGGTCGGGAAATCCGGCCCGGGGACGAAGGTCATCAGATCCTCGACCGTGGCCTTGGGATTGTCGATCAGATGGCGCAAGGCGCCCAGCAGCTCACCGACATTGTGGGGCGGCACGGCTGTTGCCATGCCCACGGCGATCCCCTGCGTGCCATTGGCGAGCAGGTTGGGGAAGGCAGCGGGCAGGACCACCGGTTCCTTTTCCTCGCCATTATAGGTGTCGCGGAAATCCACGGCATCTTCGTCGATATTGCGCAGCAGCATCGCTGAGATTTCGGTCAGCTTGGCCTCGGTGTAGCGGTAAGCGGCAGCGTTATCGCCGTCGATGTTGCCGAAGTTGCCCTGACCGTTGATCAGCGGGTAGCGCTGTACGAAATCCTGAGCCAGCCGCACCAGCGCGTCGTAGATCGCGGTATCCCCGTGCGGGTGGTACTTACCGATGACCTCGCCGACGATGGTCGCACACTTGCGCGGGCTGGCGCTGGGGTCGACCTTGAGCTGGCGCATAGCATAGAGCACCCGTCGCTGGACCGGCTTCAGGCCGTCGCGAACGTCNGGCAGGGAGCGCGACATGATGGTCGACAGGGCGTAGGCAAGGTAGCGCTCGGAGAGGGCCGCGCCAAAATTCACATCGCGGATATCACCGCCGTCGTTGTTCAGCAGATCGTCGTTATCAGCCGGTCCGGACATAACTCACCTAAGCCAGAAGGAATGCGCATAATCTATTAGCGACAGGCGCAGACAAAGGCCAGTGAGAAGGCGGGGGGAGACCATGTGCTGGGCGCGGGTGTTGCCTGCGCCGCACTCTTTTCAGACAGGGGTAGGAACCTGCCTGTATCCGGGGCTCAGTAGAAACCCTTGATGGTCAGCAGCAGCACCATCCCGGCGCCGATCAGCACGCCGCCGAGGANGGCCCGGACATTCCGCGGGTTGGGAAATGCGTCACAGATGGTGCCAACCCCGACACCGATCAGGTGCATCAGCGCCGANGCCAGCGAGAAGCCGATGACGTACTGGAAGGGATCTGCGACGGCCGGGATTTCCGTGCCGTGGGGGTAGCCATGGATCACGCCGAAAATCGCGACCACGGGGATGGCGAGGAAGGGCACGAAGCGCAGTTGCACGGCGATCAGCAAACCCAGCAAGATCACGCTGATCAGGATGCCGTCTTCAAAGGTGGGGATTTCCTGCCCGATCATGCCCATGACACCGCCGATGATCAGAAACAGCACGAACACCCCCGGGATATAGGCCCAGGCGTGCTTGCCGACCTGCACTGACAGCAGGCCCACGGCCAGCATCGCCAGCAGGTGATCGAGTCCGCCGATGGGATGGAAGAAGCCGTAGGACAATGAGTCGGTGAAAAGCGCCTGCATCAGTCCGGGTCCCTTCAATAATGATTGCGCATGGCCATGGCTGCTGACCTAACCAACCGCAGCGCGCGGCGCAAGCCCGGGGGNAGCTGAGCAGGCCAGTTTTGCTGGCCTGCTATCGCGCCTGTGCGCGGTTGTGGCACTGGTCAAAGCGGGTGGTGGGGTGTACACCCGTGCCAACGTGAGTGAAGCAGAAGGAACGCAGGCCAATGGAAGTCGCCGTTGACTACTTGCCCATCCTGATTTTCATGGGTTTGGCGGCCGTGCTGGCCCTGGTGATGGCAGGGATTCCCTTCCTCGTCGCCCCNAGCCGACCGGACAGCGAAAAGCTTTCGGCCTACGAGTGTGGTTTCGAGGCATTCGACGACTCACGCGGCCGGTTTGACGTTCGCTTTTATCTCGTCGCGATCCTGTTCATCATNTTCGACCTNGAAGTCGCNTTCCTGTTCCCCTGGGCGGTGAGCCTGCGTGAAGTGGGGCTGTTCGGCTTCTGGTCGATGATGATTTTCCTGACCATTCTGACCGTTGGCTTCCTCTATGAGTGGAAGAAAGGAGCGCTGGAATGGGAGTAGAAGGCAAGCCTCTGGCCCCGGGCGCTGAGCAGGGTGAAGCGCTCGATCTGGTGACCCAGGAGATCCAGGATCGCGGCTTCNTCGTCGCCAATTTCGAAAAGCTCGCCGGCTGGGCGCGGTCCGGGTCACTCTGGCCCATGACCTTCGGGCTGGCCTGTTGCGGGGTCGAGATGATCCACGCCGGTACCGCGCGCTATGACATGGACCGCTTTGGCTGGCTGTTCCGGCCCTCGCCACGTCAGTCCGACGTGATGATCGTGGCCGGTACGCTGACCAACAAGATGGCGCCCGCACTGCGTAAGGTCTACGACCAGATGCCCGAGCCGCGCTGGGTGATCTCCATGGGATCCTGCGCCAACGGTGGTGGCTACTATCACTATTCCTACTCTGTGGTGCGTGGTTGTGACCGGATCGTTCCAGTCGACGTCTACGTCCCTGGCTGCCCGCCGACCGCTGAGGCGCTGATCTACGGGGTCATGCAACTGCAGAAAAAAATCAAGCGCCAGGCGGGGATCATCCGTCGCTAGGCTCGAAGGACCGCGCTGAGGCCCTGTGAAGGCGGCCTTCCGGCGCGGCGAAGAAGGTTCAAGAAGGTTCCGCCGAATGGAAGAATTGCTCGAAGCTGTAACCNGTGCACTGGGCGACCGCGTGCTGGAATCGGTGGTTCACGCCGACCAGCTGACCATCCGCCTTTCCCGNGAAACGCTGACCGAAGACCTGACCCGGCTGCGCAACGACAGCGGTTGCCGCTTTGCCGTGCTGCTNGACGTTACCGCCATCGATCTGCCCCAGCGCCCCGAGCGGTTCGACGTGGTCTATATCCTGCTCTCGCCGTTCCTGAACCAGCGCCTGCGGGTCAAGGTGGCGANCGACGAGCGCACCCCAATCGCGTCGGCCACTGAAATCTGGCCCAGCGCCAACTGGTTCGAGCGTGAAACCTGGGACATGTACGGCATCATGTTCGCCGATCACCCCGATTTCCGCCGCATCCTCACCGACTATGGCTTCTCCGGGCATCCGCTGCGCAAGGACTTCCCGCTGACCGGTTACTCGGAGGTGCGCTACTCCGAAGAAGACAAGCGCGTGGTCTACGAGCCCGTGTCGCTGACCCAGGAATTCCGCAGCTTCGACTACGCCTCGCCCTGGGAAGGGCCGGGTGGTGCGCACCTGCCGGGCGATGAGAAAGCCAGCGAAGAAGAGGAAGCCGCCTGAACCGGCGGACAGAGATAGAGCAAGCCCATGGCAGAAGTACAAATCAAACCCCTGACCCTGAATTTCGGTCCCCAGCATCCCGCCGCCCACGGCGTGCTGCGCATGGTGCTGGAGATGGATGGCGAAATCGTCGAGCGCGTCGATCCGCACATCGGTCTGCTGCACCGGGGCACGGAAAAGCTGATCGAGCACAAGACCTACTTGCAGGCACTGCCGTACTTCGACCGGCTCGACTACGTCTCCCCCATGTGTCAGGAGCACGCCTTTGCACTGGCCATCGAAAAGCTGCTCGGGATCGAGTCTCCAGCACGCGGGCAGTATATCCGGGTGCTNTTTTCTGAGATCACCCGCATCCTGAACCACCTGCTGAACACCGGCGCTTTCATTATGGACGTTGGCGCGACCACACCCATGCTCTGGACCTTCGAGCAGCGCGATAAGTTGCTGGAGTTTTATGAGCGGGTTTCGGGCGCGCGCTTCCATGCGGCCTACTTCCGCCCCGGCGGAGTGCATCAGGACCTGCCGGCGGGTCTGGATGCCGATATCGCCGCCTTCTGTGACCAGTTTGACGCCGCTATCGATGNCATCGAGACGCTTGTGACCAACAACCGGATTTTCCGCCAGCGGACCGTCGACATCGGNGTGGTGANGGCGGAGCAGGCGATGGCGNTGGGCTTTTCCGGGCCGATGCTGCGGGGCTCCAACGTGCCGTGGGANCTGCGCAAGTCCCAGCCCTATGAAGTCTACGACGAACTCGAATTCGACGTTGCCGTGGGTAAGAATGGCGACTGCTTCGACCGCTACCTGCTNCGGATCGAGGAGATGAANCAGTCTGTGCACCTGATCCGTCAGTGCCTTGACAAGATGCCCGGCGGTGAAGTGCTCAACGAAGACCACAAGTTCACCCCGCCGCGCCGCGGTGACATGAAGCAGTCAATGGAATCGCTGATCCATCACTTCAAGCTCTACACCGAGGGCGTGAAGGTGCCCGAGGGCGATGTCTACGCCTGCGTCGAGGCGCCCAAGGGTGAGTTCGGCGTGTTCCTCGTNTCCGACGGGACGAGCAAACCCTACAAGTGCAAGATCCGTGCGCCGGGCTTTGCCCACCTCGCAGCGATGGACGAGCTGTCCAAGGGCCACCAGCTGGCCGACACCGTTGCCATCCTTGGCTCTATGGACGTTGTATTCGGGGAGATCGACCGCTAATGGCTATTCAGGTTACCAGCCGCCCCAGCCCGCAGGCGGGTGATTTCAGCGTTTCCAANGCGAGCACCGACCGTGTCGCCGTGNTCATGGCGCGCTATCCCGAAGACCGCAAAGCATCCGGCATCATTCCGCTGCTGGACATTGCCCAGCGCGAAAACGGCGGCTGGCTGTCCAAGGAGGCCATCGAATGGGTGGCCGAGCAGACCGAGAGCGCGCCGATCCGTGTTTACGAAGTCGCTTCGTTCTATTCGATGTTCTACACCGAAGAAGTCGGTGAGCACGTCGTGCAGGTGTGCCGGACCACGCCGTGCTGGCTGCGCGGCTCGGANAGCCTGACCCACGCTGCCCAGGACCACCTCGGGATNACGCTGGGACAGACCACGGCCGACAAGAAATTTACGCTGATCGAGGTTGAATGCCTCGGGGCCTGCGTGAATGCACCGATGGTGCAGATCAACGACAACTACTACGAAGACCTCGACGGCCCGACCTTCACCCGCATCCTCGACGATCTGGCGGCGGGCAAGTGGATCGAATACGGCAACATGACCGGCCGGATTGCCTCAGCGCCCGAAGGCGGTCCGCAGGCGCTCAAGGACTTCGACCCATCGGTCAACGCCGGCAAGAAGCTGCCGGACTACAGCGCACCGGCTGACTAGGGCTTCGCGCCCAGCCCGCGCGTCTCTTTATTGCCACTTCACCGGGTTAGATTGGTAGGGCTAAGATCCCTGCCGACTGTCCGGAGGTGGCCGTTGCTTCGAATTCTGGTCCTGATCGCTATGCTGCCGTTCCTACTGGGGAACAGCGCCTGTGACACCATCTATCGCTCTCTGGGCCTGATGGATGACGACGCGCACTATGGCGATACCANCGGCAGCCAAACCCCNGACAGCGGCGCCNGCGCCGAAGGAACGCCCTACCTGAAGAAGGGCGAGGATGACGGCGGCGCAGGNTCAGGTGAAGGCAGCGTTGGGAATGACGCCTGCGGCGCGTCGGCCTACACCAGTTTCGTCGGCGACGACTGGAGCGCGCTCGAAGCCCTCTATTCCCCGACCGATAAATGGCGGGTGATCCGTCCCGGGCAGGCCGTAACCATGGACTACATCCCCGATCGCATGAATATCGCCCTCGATGGCAGCGACGTCATCACCCGGATTTACTGCAGCTGATTTTCCCGTCGCCCGTGCAGGTGCTCAGGTGCGCTGCACGCCCCGGGTCCAGGTTTCCACCTTCGGGGCAAAGAACTGCCAGGCGAACAGCTGATCGGTGACGGACTGAACCCTCTGCATCCGCAGCTTGGCCACGGCGTTGTCCGCGTCGCTCTCCAGCACCACAAAATCCGCCCATTTCCCCGCCGCGAAAGACCCGACCTCGGCGTCCGTCTTCATCACTAGGGCATTGCCCAGCGTGTGCCAGTAGAAGGTTTCATCNGCCGTCAGGCTCTGATCGCTGAAGCGGGCGACCTTGTAGGCCTCCTGCATCGTCACAAACGGTGAGAACGCGGTGCCGCCGCCGATGTCACAGCCCAGACCGATCGCGACCCCNGCCTCGCGATTGGCGCCGGGATTGAACAGGCCTGATCCGAGGAAGGTGTTGGAGGTCGGGCAGTGCACCACAGCAGCCCCGGCGTCAGCCATCCGTTCGAGCTCAGCGGGGGTGGTATGGATGCCGTGGGCNAACAACGACCGGTCGGTGACCAGCCCGAAGCGGTCGTAAACGGCGAGATAGGACTCGTCGGCCGGAAACAGCGCCTCGATGGTGGCGATCTCGCGGGCACTTTCGTTGATATGGGTTTGCATCCGGGTTTCCGGGAACTCGGCGTGCAGGGCGCCGCACAGCTCCAGCTGCGCCTCGGTCGAGGTGATGGCGAAGCGCGGGGTCACCACGTAGCCGAAACGCTCGTAGCGCGGCTGCAGGTCGAGCAGCAGGGCCTTTGCGTCGTCGTAGGCAGATTGCGGGCTGTCCTGCAGCGCTGGGATCGCGTTGCGGTCCATCGCCGTCTTGCCCGACAGNAGGCNCATGCCGCGNTTGTCGAAGGCGGCGGCGAGGGCTTCCAACGCCACGGGGTGGATGGTGGAGAACACGCAGGCCGAAGTTACNCCGACAGCAAGCAGCTCGTCGGCGAAGACCGCCGCGATGGTCTCAGCATGAGCGCGGTCGCCGAACCGGCTTTCTTCGGGGAAGGTGTAGGTTTCCAGCCAGGCCAGCAAATCGGTGCCGTAAGCGCCNATGATCGCGGTTTGCGGGAAATGCAGGTGCGCATCGACAAAGCCCGGCAGCACCATTCCATCGCGCCGCTCAACCACCGGCCAGTCTGCGAATTCGGTCGGGAGCGCACTGGCTTCTCCGACCCACGCGATGCGGCCATCGGAAGTGCAGGCGAGCGCGCCGTCTTCGAGACTGCGTCGGGCCGATTGTCCGGTGAAAAAAGGATCGTCGTCCCACCACACCAGATGGGCGCGCAATACGAAATTCGAAACAGATGCAGCCGTCATACCCACGGTCCGTGCGCTGGTTCTTGACGGCCTAATCAATAGTCTTGGGCTTCGGGGGTCAAGGGGGCTTTGCGCAGGGGTCGCGTGCACAGGANCGCGTCCGANAAGGCAGGCGGGCGGGAAGACTCAGGCGCTGAAGCGCGACCGCAGCAAAAGCGCCTCGGCTGCCACAGCCGCAGCGATCACCGCCGGCTCCTTGCCGCGAATGCCGCTGATCCCGATCGGTGTGATCAGGCGGGCCTGTGTTTCATCGCTGAAACCACGGCCCCGCAGCTGACTGCGGAAGCGGGCGATCTTGGTGTGCGAGCCGATCATCCCGATGAAGGGAACCTCCGCCTCGCTGCGCCGGAGCAGGGCAGAGACGATTTCCAGATCGAGGCTGTGGTCGTGGGTCATGACGTAGTGCAGGGCGCCCGCGGGGCCGCTTTCTGCCTGCTCCACCAGCGCGGCCTGATCCGCCGGGGTGTTGTCGCGCTCGTCCAGCCACGTGAGATTGAAGGGCAGGGGCTCAAGCGCGCGCGCCAGCGCCTGACCGACGTGGCCACCACCGTAGAGCACCAGCGGAAAACCGGTGATCGGTGCCTCAGGGTGGTAGCCTCGGGTCAGAGACAGCCGCACGAAGCCCCCGCAGCACTGGTTCAGCGCCGGTCCCAGCGGCAGTTCCATGGCCGCGCGGTCCTCATCGGCCGCCAGCATGTCGCGGGCGCGGGCAATGGCCCGGTGTTCGAGCGCCCCACCGCCAATGGTCCCCGACACGGTGGCTTCGCTGACCCACATGCAGGTTCCGGCGTCGCGCGGGGTGCTGCCCAGTGCCTCGGTGATTTCAACGGTGATCCAGTCTTCGGCCTGCCCGGATGGGGGCTGAGCGGTGAGATCCGCCATAGTGTCTCAGCCTGTGCTGAGCGCGCGTTGGCGGTGGATCGCCCGCAGCACTTCTTCGGCCGTTGCCGGTGCGTGCAGCTCCGGCCAGTGCTCGGCGGGCCCAAAGCTCGAAACCGCGTGTGCCAGCGCCGAGTGAACNGATATGGCGAGCATGAAGGGCGGCTCACCGACGGCCTTGGAGCGGAAGATCGTGTCTTCCTGATTATCCTGCCCGAACAGGGCGATGCGCAGATCGTCGGGGCGGTCGCTGGCGCAGGGGATCTTGTAGGTGCTCGGCGCGTGGGTCAGCACCTGCCCCCGGTCGCNGTAAACCAGCTCTTCCATGGTCAGCCATCCCATGCCTTGGATGAAGCCGCCCTCGATCTGNCCTTCGTCGATCGCCGGGTTCAGTGACCGGCCCACGTCGTGCAGAATATCGGCACGGATCAACCGGTTTGCGCCGGTCAGACTGTCGATCTCGACTTCGGACACGGCAGCACCATAGGCAAAGTAGAGGAAGGGGCGTCCCTGTCCGGTCTTGGCGTCCCAGTCGATCTTCGGCGTGCGGTAGTAACCCGTTGCCGACAGCGACACCCGGCCGAGGTAGGCTGCCTTGACCACCGCCGTAAAGGGCCAGCGGCGCCCGTCGTCGGCCAGAACCTCACCGCCCTCGAAGCGCAGCGCGCCCTTGATGGACTGGCTCNCGCACCAGAATGCCGTCAGCCGGTCCCGCAGCTCAAGGGCTGCCAGCTTCGCCGCCCACCCGTTGAGGTCGGAGCCGGATGAAGCCGCGGTTGCAGACGTATTCGGCACTTTATCGGTGCGGGTGGCGGTGATCTGCACCTGCTCAAGGTCGACGCCAAGCACTTCGGAGACGACTTGGGCGACCTTGATATAGAGGCCCTGGCCCATTTCAGTACCGCCGTGGTTCAGCTGCACCGAGCCATCCNTGTAGATGTGGATCAGCGCACCAGCCTGGTTCAGGAACGAGGTGGTGAAGGAGATACCGAAGCGCACCGGGGTCAGCGCCAGACCCCGGCGCATGGGGGAGCGCCCGGCGTTGGCATTGGCCTCGATAATCGCGGCGCGGCGGGCACGATAATCGGCCGTTTCGGCGAGCTGGGTCATCAGCTCGGGCAGGATGTTGTCTTCGACCCGCATGCCGTAAGGAGTGATGCCGCGTTCGTTGTCCCCGTAGAGGTTNGCCAGGCGCACGTCCAGCGGGTCGCGCAGCACCGCCGCAGCGACNNGGTCCATGACCCGTTCTGCTAGCATCATGCCCTGCGGCCCACCGAAGCCGCGGAAGGCAGTGTTCGACACCGTGTCCGTCTTCGCACGCAGTGAGGTCAGCTCAAGGCTGGGGTAGAAGTAGGCATTGTCGGCGTGGAACATGGCGCGGTCGTTGATCGCCCGGCTCAGGTCGTGGCCATAGCCACAGCGGCTAGCCATGGTGCCTTCGACACCGGTGACCCGGCCGGCGTGGTCGAAGCCGACGGCGTAGTCCATGCGGAAGTCGTGGCGCTTGCCGGTAAGTACGAAATCGTCGTCCCGATCGAGACGGAAGCGGACCGGGCGCNCGGTGCGCTGTACCCCCAACGCGGCGATAACGGCGAGCGGCGCTGCCTGGGTCTCCTTGCCCCCGAAAGCACCGCCCATGCGGCGGACTTCGATGGCGATTTCAGCCGCGCTGATCCCCAGCGCAGCGGCGGCAAGGTCCTGAATCTCCGAGGGGTGCTGGGTGGAGGAGATGACGTGGATACCATCTAGACCGGGCAGGGCGAGGCANCCCTGTCCTTCGAGGTAAAAGTGCTCCTGCCCACCAATGTAGAACCGGCCGCTGCGCCGATCATCCGCGCCTTCGATCGCTGCGGTCGCGTCGCCGCGCTTGAACACCATGGGATCGTGCAGGAAAGAGTCGGCATCGACTGCGTCATCGACCGTGGTCAGGGCGGGCAGCTCTTCGCTTTCCAGCTTGAACAGGCGCGCAGCTTTGCGAGCCTCGATCCGGGTTTCTGCGAGCACGCAGAACAGCGCCTGCCCGGGGAACAGGATCTCGTTCTCGGCCAGCAGCGGTTCATCATGGATCACCGGACCGGCATTGTTCTCCCCGGGGATATCGCCAGCGGTGATCACGTCAACCACGCCCGGCGCGGCGTGGACNGCANCGAGGTCCAGCGCTGTGATCTTTGCACGACCCACGGGTGCAAGGCCAAAACAGGCGTGGAGCGTGCCAGCCGGGGCCTGAATATCATCAACGTAGAGCGCAGAGCCCGCGACATGCTGCGGGCCGCTATCGTGGGGGCGCGGGCGGTTGACTTCACGCGTGCTCAGCGGCGGCTGGCTCATGCGGCGGCGGCCTCCCCCCTGCTTGCGAGGGTCTGTTCCAGCTCAGTGCGGAGCAGATTGCGGCTGACCTCCATCCGGTACCAAGCCGAGGCGCGCAGGTCGTCGATGGGACTGAAATCGCTGGCCAGCGTGTCGACGGCCTCGTCGATCAGCGCCGGGGTCAGCGCCTTGCCCTCGAGCACGGCTTGCGTGTTCCCGGCCAGTTGCGGGGTGGCGGCCATCCCGCCGAAGCCCAGCCGGACGCCGGTCAGCTGCTCGCCATCGGCCTGCCAGGCAAAGACCGCCATGACGGCGCTGATGTCCTGATCCCGGCGCTTGGACACCTTGAGCGCGGCGAATTGAAGGTTCTCTGGCCGGCGCGGGATCAGGATCGAAGTCAGCACTTCGTCACTCGCCAGCTCGGTCTGCTTGTAGCCGGTGAAGAAGGCTGCGAGCGGCACCACGCGGCTGCCACGGGTCGAGGCAAGCTCGACTTCGGCGTTGAGCGCGAGGAACAGCGGTGGTCCGTCACCGATCGGGCTGGCGTTGACGATATTGCCGCCGATGGTGGCCTGTTGCCGGATTTGCATCGAGGCAAAGCGCTCGAACCAGTCCTGTCCCTCCGGGATGACCTGGCTCAGCTTGGGCCACGCCTGTTCATAGGTCGCCGCTCCGCCGATCACCAGCGTGCCGTCGGACCGGAAGTCGACGGCGGTCAGCGTGCTTACACGGGTGGGTGAGATCAGGTGCGGGAAATCCTGCAGGTCCTTGTTCAGCCACAGCCCCAGCTCGGTGGTCCCGGCGACAATGGTCGCCCCGGGGTGGTCCTGGCGCAGGCGCAGCAGGGCGTCGAGGGTCACAGGCGCGTCGTAGCGTTCGTCCCCGTGCTCGTAGAACAGGCCGTCGTCGTCGGCGCGCCGGGCGATCAGCCAGTCCTTGGCGGCGTGGACCTTGGCGCTGAAGGCCGGGTCTTCCGGCGCGGCAACGCTATCGCCAGCGGCTGCGAGGATCGGCCCATAGCCCGTGCAGCGGCAGAGGTTGCCGGCGATGTAGGTCTCGGCCTGCTCGACCGGCGCACCATCGAGGTGCATGGCGGCCAGCGACATGACAAAGCCGGGGGTGCAGAACCCGCACTGCGAACCGTGACGTCTGACCATGGCATCCTGCACGGGGTGCAGGCGGTCCGGCGCCTGTCCAAGGTCTTCAACCGACACGACCCAATGTCCGTGAACCGCAGGCAGCAGCGTGATGCAGGCGTTGACCGCTCGATAGACAAGGTCGTTTTCCGGGCCTTCGACATGGGCCAGTAGCACGGTACAAGCGCCGCAATCGCCCTCGTTGCAGCCTTCCTTGGTTCCCGTGCGGCCGCGATGCTCACGCAGGAAATCCAGCAGCGTTGTTGCCGGTGAAACCCCCTGCACCCCTAGCTCTTCACCGCCAAGGAAAAAGGTGATGGTCTGGCTCATCGGTTCAGCTGCCCCGGTAGGTCGAGTAGCCGTAGGGGCTGAGCAGCAGCGGCACGTGATACTTCTTGTCCGCATCGAAAACGCGGAAGTCCAAGGGCACTTCGTCGAGGAACAGGTCGGCGGCGGCAAAACCGTGATGTACCTGCAGGTAGTCGCCCGCCTGGAACACCAGCCGATAGCGACCCACGGCGATGGTCTCAGGGGTGAGCAAGGGCTGATCGACCCGCCCATCGGCGTTGGTGACAGCCTTGATCAGTGAACGCGGTGTTTCGTCGAGGGCAAAGAGCTCGAGCGCAAGGCCCTGAGCCGGTAAACCACTCGCCAAATCAAGCACATGGGTTGTCAGCGTCCCCAATTGCAAGCCTCCGGACTTCGTGTGCACGGGACCATTTCACAGCTCACTTGACGAGGCAAGGCAGACTGTGGCGCTAATGGACGCAACCTAGCCCCAGAGGCAGTAATTTCGGCATTGGATTTCCAGAGAATGGCAGGGACCAGAGATTATCCGCGCGACATGGTGGGATACGGCGCGCATGCACCCCACCCGCAGTGGCCCGGGAACGCGCGGATCGCCGTGCAGTTCGTCGTCAACTATGAGGAGGGCGGGGAGAACAACATCCTCCACGGGGATAAAGCCTCCGAAGCCTTTCTCAGTGAGATCGTCGGCGCCGATGCCCGCAAGGGCGTGCGCCATATGAACATGGAGAGCATCTACGAGTACGGCTCTCGCGCCGGGTTCTGGCGCCTGCACCGCATGTTCACGGACCGGGCTATGCCGGTGACAGTCTTCGGCGTGGCGACAGCGCTGGAAAGAAACCCTGAGGCGGTTGCGGCGATGAAGCAGGCCGGGTGGGAGATCGCATCGCACGGTCTGAAGTGGATCGAACACCAGTATATGAGCATCGAGCGCGAGCGCCTGCAGATGGAAGAGGCCATGCGCCTGCATGAGGCGGCGACGGGCGAACGCCCGCTGGGCTGGTACACGGGCCGCACCTCGGAGAATTCGCGCGAGCTGACGGCGGAGATCGGCGGGTTTCTCTACAATGCAGACTCCTACGCCGACGAACTGCCATACTGGGAGACCACGGCCCACGGCCCGCAGTTGATCGTGCCCTACACGCTGGACGCCAACGACATGCGCTTTGCGACCAATCAAGGCTTTAATTCCGGCGATCAGTTCTTCGCCTATCTGCGCGATAGCTTTGACGTGCTCTACGCCGAGGGCGAGACCGCACCGAAAATGATGTCGGTGGGGCTGCACTGCCGCTTGGTCGGACGCCCCGGTCGCGCGGCGGCACTGGCACGCTTCCTCGATTATGTTCAGAGCCATGATGCGGCCTGGGTTGCCACCCGCGCTGATATCGCCCAGCACTGGCGGGAGCGCTTCCCCTATGAAGCTTGAGGCTGTGAACGACCTCGACCGCGCCGCCTTCGTCGACGCTTTCGGGGATATTGCCGAAGAAAGTCCGTGGGTCGCGGAAAACGCTGCGGCGCGGGCGCCTTTCGTCAGCCGTGCGGCGTTGATCAGGGCTTTCTGCGCGGCGCTGGAAGGGGCCGAGGACGAAGATCGCCTCGCAGTCGTCTGTGCGCACCCGGATCTGGCCGGGAAGCTGGCTGCAGCCGGGCAGCTGACCGAAGACAGCACGCAG
>PAGB01000013.1 GCA_002711265.1 Rhodospirillaceae bacterium | reverse complement strand
TCGAAGCGGGCGAGTTCTGCCGCGCCATCCTCGAAGGCAACGAAGCCTACCCGAACTTCGACGACGGGCTGGTGTTCGAGAAAGCACTGCAAGCCATACAGGATGCCAGTGAGGCCCGGGCCTGGGTGACGCTGTGACTGTCCTGCGCGACGATCTGGACCGGGAGGCGGATGCCCCGCCGCCGCAGACCTATCCGGAGCTGCGCTCGGCCCTGCTCGCGCGCTATGACGCCCTGCCCGCGCAGCTGAAAATCGTCGCACAGTACCTGATCGACCGGCCCAACGACGCTGCGCTGATGACCATTGCTGCGCTGTCGGAGGCCACAGGCGTGCAGCCCAGCGCCTTTATCCGGTTCAGCAAGGCCGTGGGGTTCAAGGGCTTTTCCGAGATCCAGACCATCCTGCGCGACAACCTGAGCAACCGNCAGGTGAGCTACGNNGANCGNGTCACCCGNTCCAGCCAGAGCGCCAGCCTTGCGCCGCTGGAACGTTTCACGCAGTCCGCCATCGACAGCCTGAATACGCTGGTCGAAACCACCCCTCCTGCCAATATTGACGCCGGGGTCAAACTGCTGCGCAGCGCGCGCCAGATCCACGTTGTCGGCCACCGGCGCTCGTGGCCGGTTGCGTCCTACTTTGCCTACATGATGGCGGGCTTCGGCGCGGCCACGCACCTGTTCAGCCCCACCGGCCCCATGGCTGAAGCCGACGCCAGCATCATAGGCCCCGGCGACGTCCTGGTCGCCGTCTCGTTCCCGCGTTACAGCGAAGAAACCGCGCGCATTGTCGAGCAGACCACGGGGATGAAGGTTCCCGTCATTGCCATCACCAATTCACGCGTCGCCCCCATTGCTCGGCAGGCGCAGATCGTCTTCGAAGCCGATCAGGACGAAGCCGCCGGGTTCCGGTCGCTGGCCAGCGCCATTGTACTGGCCCAGGTCATTGCCGTGTCCTACGGCGAAGCCATCGCCAGCGAGGCCACGCGCAGGCGCTAGCTCTGGCCCGCAGGCCGTACTTGACGGGTCGCGGCATCCGCCAGCCGCAGCGAAGCCAACCCGTCGTGCTGGTTGGGGATACCGGCGCTTTCGCCATCGAGCACCAGCCGTACAAAGGCATCCCACTCGGCGCGGTAGGCGGCGGCGTAACGTTCGAGGAAGAAATGCATCGGCTTGTCGNCGATNACGCCCGCAGCTGACGATAGCACCACCGAGCTTTCCAGTACGTTGTCGGCCTGCAGCATGCCTTCGGACCCATGGACTTCAATGCGCTGATCGTAGCCGTAGCTGGCCCGGCGCGAGTTGGAAATGTTGACCAGCTTGCCGCTGTCGGTGGACAGGGTCACGACGGCAGTATCCACGTCCCCCGCCNCGCCAATCGCCGGATCGACCATCACCGACCCCATGGCCTGCACGGCGGTAAAGTCCTCACCCACCAGCCAGCGGGCAATATCAAAATCGTGGATCATCATGTCGCGATAGAGCCCGCCGGAGACCCGGATATAGTCGACGGGNGGCGCGCCAGGATCGCGGCTTAAGATCGTTACCATCTCGACCTCGCCGATCGCCCCGGCCTGNACCTGCTCCCACAGCCNGCGAAAGTTCGGGTCGAAGCGCCGGTTGAAGGCCAGCATAAACGGCACCGGGTGCTGCGCGAGGTGATCGACGACCGCCTCTACACGCTCGACCGACAGGTCGATGGGCTTCTCGCAGAAAACGGCCTTGCCGGCGCTGGCCGCCTCCTCGATCTGATCGGCGTGGACGTTGGTCGCCGACGCGACCACCACGGCATCGACATCATNCCGGGCCAGCGCCTCTTCCAGCCCCAGTGCCTGCGCGCCGTGCACTGCCGCCAGTGCAGACGCAGCATCGGCCACCGGATCGACTATGCCCACTAGTTCACTGCGGGGATGGGCGGCGATATTGCCCGCGTGGATTTTGCCGATACGACCGGCGCCGAATTGAACAACGCGCATGCTAATTCCTGTCTGGACGTGGGAGGTGCCTTGCATCNCCATACGAAATATATATTCTGTTTTTTTAGCAAATAGAACAATTGTTTCAATTGCGTAGACTCTGGGCGGGCGAAGGGTGCAACCCATGGTGAAGACTGTTGACGCCGTGATGATCGGCCGTGCGGGNGTAGACCTCTATGGCGAGCAGATCGGCGGCCGNTTNGAGGANATGGGNAGCTTCGCCAAATACATCGGCGGCAGCCCNACCAACACNTCCATCGGNGCCTCNCGGCTCGGCCTGAACACGGCCCTGATCACCCGGGTCGGCAACGATGCCATGGGCCGCTTCATCCGTGAAGAGCTGCAGCGCGAAGGCGTCAACACCTCGGCTGTGCGGACAGACCCCGACCGCCTGACCGCCCTTGTCTTGCTCGGCATCCGCGATCAGGTCAGCTTTCCGCTGATCTTCTACCGCGAAAACTGCGCCGACATGGCCATCACCGTCGACGACATCGACGAGTCGCTGATCGCCTCGGCCCGCGCAGTGGTCACATCCGGCACGCACTTTTCCACCCCCGGCACCAAGGCAGCCAGCCTGCACGCGCTGGAACTCGCAGCCAGACACGACGCGGCACGGATCATCGATCTCGACTACCGGCCCGTGCTCTGGGGGCTTGCCGACAAGGGCGATGGTGAGACCCGGTTCGTCTCCAGCCAGTCGGTGACCAGCCACCTGCAGGAAGTGCTGAGCCATATGGACGTGGTTGTCGGCACCGAAGAAGAAATCCACATTGCCGGCGGCTCGACCGATACCCTCGAAGCCCTGCGTGCCATCCGGGCCGTGTCGCAGNCGACCTTCGTGGTCAAGCTTGGCGCACAGGGCTGTGTGGTCATCGAGGGTNCCGTACCCGAACGCCTCGACCAAGCGCTCATGGTCGACGGCTTCCCGATCGAGGTCTTCAACGTGCTGGGNGCNGGCGATGCATTCATGGGCGGCCTTCTGCGCGGCTACCTGCGCGGAGAAGGCTGGCACACGGCCTGCCGCTACGCCAATGCTTGTGGGGCTTTCGCCGTATCCCGCCACGCCTGCGCGCCCTCCTACCCGTCGGAAGAAGAAATGCAGACCTTCATCGTCCATGGTTCGGATCATTTCAGGCTGCGCGAAGACCAGTCCCTGAACCAGCTGCACTGGTCAACCACCCGGCAAGGTGAGCTGCCCGAAGTGCTGGCCTTCGCATTCGACCACCGCAGCCAGCTCGAAGCCCTCTGCGATGACCCGGCAAAGATCGGCGACTTCAAGCGCCTCTGCGCCGAAGTGACAGCCGAGGCCGTGGCCCGCCACCCGGACCGACAGCTGGGCGCGCTCTGCGACCACCGGCTGGGTCAGGAAGCGCTGTTTGACATGGCCGAAGACGGTCTGTGGCTCGCCGCACCGATCGAACTCCCCGGCTCCCGGCCGCTGCGGTTCGAGGGCGGTCCCTCGCTGGCTGGAACCCTGCGCGAGTGGCCCAAAGGACAGGTGGTCAAGTGCCTGTGCTACACCCATCCTGATGACGATGATGCCATGTGGCAGGAACAGCGGGCGACGCTGCTGGAGCTGTTTACGGCGACACGACAGCTGGGTCTGGAGCTGCTACTCGAGTTTATCCCACCCGCCGACGTGCACAAGGATACGACCACCCTCGCCCGCTCGATGGCACAGGCTTACGAGGCTGGCATTTACCCGGATTGGTGGAAGCTGCCCGCGCCTGCAGCGGACCACTGGCAGGCGGNATGGGNCGCATGGAACGAGGTGATCGAGACCCACGACCCCCATTGTCGCGGCGTGTTGCTGCTTGGCCTTGCCGCCCCGCGCGCAGACGTGCGCGCGAGCATTGCCCGGGCCAGCGAACAGCCGCTGTGCAAGGGCTTTGCCGTCGGCCGCACCATATTCGGTGAGGCGGCGGAAGCCTGGTTTGCCGGGAGCGTCNATGATGCCGGTGCTAAGGCCCTGATGTCAGCAGCGCTGGATGACCTGATTGCCGCCTGGAGCGCATCGTGATCCCGGAGCCGCGCGGTCTGCAGGACCTGCAGGCCATCGTGCTCGGCCGCGCGGGCATGGACCTCTACCCCGCCCCACACGGCACCAAAACCATGGATGCAGACACCTTTAACGCTGATCTGGGCGGTTCGGCGGGCAACATCGCTGTCGCCCTAGCCCGGCACGGCCTACGCGTCGGGCTNGCTGCACCGGTCAGCGACGACCCCATAGGCCGGTTCGTCGCCAACAAGCTTCAGCACTATGGCGTCGAGCACCTGACCCCGCAGCCGGTGATCGGGGCAGCGCGCACATCGCTGGCGCTGGCCGAGAGCCGCTCGGAAAACTGTGAAGTGGTGATCTACCGCAATCAGGCCGCAGACTTCGAGCTGACCCCGGCGAATTTCGACCCCGCACAGGTCGAACGTGCACCCACGCTGGTCGCGACCGGCACCGCGCTCGCGCTGGACCCAAGCCGCAGCGCCACCATCGCCGCGCTGCAGCGGACCAACTTCGGCATTCTCGACCTCGACTACCGCGCCTATACGTGGGCGGGCGAAGACGAGGCGCGCCGGGTCTACTTCGAGGCGATCGACGCCTGTCAGGCCGTGGTCGGCAATGATGATGAATTCGGGCTGCTGGCCGGCCCCGGGGAGACTGGGGAAGACGTTGCCGAGCGACTGGCAGAACAACGTCCTGCAGGCTTCGTTGTCTACAAGATGGGCGAGCGCGGGTCTGTCACCTTCTGTCGGGGTCAGCGCTTCACCACCCCGATCTTCGCCGTCGAGGTCCTCAAGCCCTTCGGCGCGGGCGATGCCTTCATGGGCGGGCTGCTGGCGCGGATCCTCGCCGCCGATGCCCTCGAAGATGCCGTCGATTTCGCTACGGCTGCCGCTGCTATGGTTGTCAGCCGCCAAGGCTGCGCGCAAGCTATGCCCACAACCGACGACGTTCAGGCCTTCATCGCCGCGCAAAAAGGACGCTGATCCCATGCATAAAGCCCCCTACGACAACCAGAACCGCGCCATCGTCGACCGCGCCGATCCGGTCACGCCGCTGGTGTACTTCAACATTGTCAGGCTGTCGGCGGGCGAGCGCTTCGTCACCACGGTCGAGGGCTACGAGACCTGTGTGGTGCCTGCGACAGGCACCATCGACGTGCAGATCGGCGACTGGTCGGCCGACGGCGTCGGTGGCCGGGGCGAAGACGTCTGGGACGGGGAGCCGAACGCGGTTTACGTGCCCGTGGGCGCTGCGGCGGAAATGACAGCCGTCACGGATTGCGAAGTGTTCATCGCCGGCGCTGCCTTCGATGAGGTCTACGCGCCCTTCGTGGTCCGTGCCGGGGATATCGACCCCGTGCAGTACGGCAGCGATGACACCAAAACCCACCGCAAAATCAAGCACCTGCTGGGCCAGAACCCGCCGGGCAAGGTCGGGCGGCTGCTGGTCTCCGAGCTCTACACTGTCGGCGCCGGGGGCTGGTCGGGCTTCCCGCCGCACAAGCACGACACCGACCGCCTGCCCGACGAATCCCACCACGATGAAGTCTATAATTTCCGCTTCCGCCCCGGCCACGGCTTCGGCATGCAGCTGCTGCAGCGCGAGGACGGAGAGGTGGGCGAGGCCTATCACATCGTCGACGGCAGCACCCTGCAGATCGACAAGGGCTATCACCCCTGCGTCGCTGCGCCGGGTTACGAGATGTACTACTTCACCATCCTCGCCGGCGCATCCCAGCGCTCGCTGGTGCAGTTCTTCCAGCCCACCCACGCCTATCAGGTGGAAACCATTCCAGGCATCAAAGACATGATTGCCAAGTTCAAGTAATGCCGCTCGCGACCCTCAGGACCGTCCTTGAACTCGCCGACGCCCGCAACGCCGCCTGCCTGGGTTTCGTCTGTCAGGGCTGGGAAGATGCGCGCGCCTACACGGCAGCGGGCGAAGCGGTCGGCGCGCCAGTGATCCTTTCCGCCGGACCGGGCGCGCGCGCGAATATGCCTGTGCGCCTCTGGGGGGAAATGTTCCGGGAGCTGGCGGCCNGTGCCTCGGTGCNGGTGGTGGCGCACCTCGACCATGGCCGGCGGCTGGACGAATGCGAAGCCGCNCTGGAGGCTGGATTTTCCAGCGTCATGATCGACGGCAGCGCCCTGCCGCTGGAAGACAACATCGCCCTGACCCGCGCTGTTTGNGCCGCCGCGCAGTCCCGCGGGGTCAGCGTCGAGGCTGAGGTTGGGACGGTTGGCTATCAGGGCGGCGCACCCAGCGAAGGCACGACCTTGGANGAAGCGCGGATCTTTGCCGCTGAAACCGACGTCGACGCCCTCGCCATTTCCGTGGGTAACCTGCACCTGCAAACCGAAGACCAAGCCGTCATCGACTGGGATCGGCTGGCCGAGATAGGTGGTGTGACCGCGTGCCCGCTGGTGCTCCACGGNGGTTCAGGCATTCGCGCCGAGGACCGCCGCAGGCTGGCCCGCGACCACCGGGTGCGCAAACTCAACCTTGGCACCGAACTNCGCCAGCGCTTCGGCGGGCAGATCCGGGCGGAGCTCGAGGCTGACCCCTCCCTGTTCGACCGCAGTGAAATCATCACCCGGGCTGAGCCAGCCTTGCAGGCGTTGGCCACGGATCTGCTGCGGCAGAGCTGGACTGGTTCCTGACACGAGTGCCCATCCCCGTCCCGGGAGGGGCAACAGCATAGCGGCACACTGGCCGAGCCTGTAAGGTGCGGCGGATTACAGCCAATGTGAGACCCCATCCCATGTCACAGCCCGTCCGCTACCACGGACTCGACCTGCTCCGAGGTGTCGCCATGGCGCTCGGCGTGGTGTTGCACGCGCCGCTAGCCTTTATCACGCCGGAGATCTGGGAAGCCGTCGGCGTACCTTGGTACAAAGTGCCCAAGACTGAGGATTGGATCCTGATGCTGCTGGGCTGGATCCACCAATGGCGCATGCCGGTATTCTTCCTGCTTGCCGGGTTCTTNGGCCTGATGATCCTGCGCCGGCGCGGGGCGCTGGCCTTTCTCGGCGACCGGATCGTGCGACTGGGGATGACGCTGGCGCTGTTTGGCTTGATCATTGATGCCATCAACCCGCCCATCGATTTCGAGCTCGGGCATCTTTGGTTTCTCTACCACCTTCTGATGATCTGCGGACTGGCGAGCGCTGCCTACGCCCTCACCCAGGCGTTCCCTGGGGCATTAGCCCCCGTGGCGCGGGCGGTCGCCTGGCCGGCCCGGCACGTCGCGGGCCTGCTGCTTTACCTGCCGCTGCTGCTGCTCCTGACCATCTACGCCCGCCCGCCGGAGCGGACCCTCATCCCCCACTACCTGCACGAAATCGAGCCGCTGGCGCTGGCTTACAACACACTCTGGTTCATCATCGGTGCAGCGCTGTATCACCATCGCGACACCATCGCGACCCTCGCCAAAGGCTGGTTGCTGGCGCTGAGTGGCGTGGTGGCCGTCGGCTCCATTATGATGTTCTGGGGGCTTGCGCACCAGACCTACACCGTGACCACCGCGCCCCTGCTGCTGTGGTTGCCCAGCAGCACGCTGGCGACCTTCAGCTGGGGGCTGTTCATGGTCGGGCTGGCGACCCGCCTGCTCAAGCGGCGCAGTCGTGTGGTGAACTGGTTCGTCAGGGTCTCTTACCCGGTGTACGTCTTCCACTTGCAACCGTCGATCTGGATCGGGGTCATCGGCCTGACCACGGGCGTGACCGCCGGGGCGCTGATGCTGCCGACCATCGCGATCAGCTTCGGTTTTTCGCTCGTGCTGTATTATGGTTTTGTGTGCTTCACGCCGTTGGAGTGGCTGTTCAACGGCCACCGGCGGGCGTGGTTTCGGCCGCACTGGATCGGGCTTGGCCCGAAGCCAGCGCCGCCGCCACGCCCGGACTGACTCAGCCTTCTGCCCGGTAAGTCAGGGTCCGCCCCGCTTCATCAAAGGCGTGCAACTGTTCGGGTTCGAGGCTCAGAGTCACCTTCTCCCCTTCCTCGAAGGTTTCCGTGGGCAGGGTCCGCGCGACCAGGGTGCCAATCCCCTCGACATCGACGTGGTAAAAGCTGTCTCCGCCAAGCTTCTCGAATATGGCGATTTCCCCGACCAGCCTGTTCTTCCCCGGCGTGTCGCCGGCCTTGAGGCTCATGTGCTCCGGCCGGATGCCGTGGCTGTGGATTGAACTCGCATCCGCGCCTTCGACCATGGGCCGCTTGCCGGTGAAGCTGATCCCGGCGCTGGCCAGATCAGCACCCGCGATAACGTTCATTTTCGGGGAGCCTATGAAGGTCGCAACGAACAGGTTCGAGGGGTTTTCGTAGAGCGCCAGCGGCGCCCCGATCTGCTCGATCCGTCCTTCGGAGAACACCACGATGCGGTCGGCCAGCGTCATCGCCTCGATCTGATCGTGGGTAACGTAGA
>PAGB01000012.1 GCA_002711265.1 Rhodospirillaceae bacterium | reverse complement strand
AGGCAATGGTCGCCCCTGCCCCGGGCATGACCCCGATCAGGAAGCCCAAGATCGACTGGCGACCAATCACCGGTGCCATCTCGCGGGCTTCCTTGGCGTTGATGCGCATGTTGGTGATTTCCTTGCTCTCCCCGTCGCCCTTGTACTGGCCCCGCTTGGGATCGAGGATCAGGAAGAAGGCTTCAGGCACAGCAAANAGGCCCATGATCAGCGTGATCGAGGAAATCCCGTCCTGCAGCGGCACNTAGCCGAAAGTAAAGCGCGGCCGGTTGGCGAACTGCGAACCTTCGCCGACCGAGGCGAGGATCATGCCGAAGATCACCATGAGCANGGCCTTGTANGCCCGCCCGCGTTCGCCAAAGGCAGCAACGGCCGTCATNCCCAGCACCATCACGGCAAGGTACTCGGGCGACTGGAACAGCAGCGCTACGTCNGCCAGNGGCTTGGCAGCAGCGGTNAGCAGCAGCGCNCCGATAGTACCNCCGGCAAANGAGGANATCGCAGCNATNGTCAGCGCCTTNCCCGCNAAGCCCTTGCGCGCCATGGGATAGCCNTCGAACGAGGTCGCGACNGTGGACGCGACCCCCGGCGCGTTGATCANNATCGANGACGTCGAGCCGCCNAACACGGCNCCGTAGTANACCCCNGCNAGCATNATCATGGCGATCGACGGCTCGCCNATGCCNACGGCGACCGGNATCATGATGGCGATNACCTGCATGGGNCCNAGCCCCGGCACCATGCCGATGAANGAGCCGATGATGCAGCCCAATACCACCAGCGCAATGGCCTGGAAGGTGAAGGCGGCGCTCAGGCCGGTGAGAATNCCCTCAAGCATGCCCCTAGCNCCCGATCAGGTTCATCAGTGGNGCNGGCAGCGGCACGATGGTCCGCTGCAGCACGTAGGTNACCAGCAGCCAGATCGNCAGNGGNGCCGNCAGCGANACGANCNCCATNGCGATCCAGCGNCGCTCACCCAGCAGGATCGAGCCNAACAGNAGCAGGAAGAANGTNGTNGGNATAAANCCGCCNANNCGAAGNACNGAGGCNTAGACGAACATCAGCGCGATCATGGCGCAGAGTTGGCCCCACTTCGCCTGNCCNAAGGTCTCGAANCTNAGGTCGGCCATCCGNTCCTNGNTTTCCTTCAGCTGCTTNTTNTCNGNNACACNCTTGGCGCCGGTGGTCGGCGANANNATGGTGATCACNGAGGCGATNATGCTGAAAATCCCNAGNATCCGCGGCAGNGTATCCAGCCGCATCGGCTGGTTNCGGAANAACGGNGGGATCGTCTTCTCCNGNTCAAAGGCTGCCCANGTAAACAGNCAGCTGAAGATCAGCAGTATCACCCCTATGATCCGGTCNGGGGTCAGTAAGCGCGCCATCGAAACGGCTCCTTGGTCTAAGCGCTCGCACCGGTGGGCNGGCCCACTGCTGCGCTCGCGGATTNGNNCCTCATCCGACGATACGATGAGGCTACACCAGTGGCGGGTTCAACAAAAACAGGCGAGAAAAAGCGAAAAGGAAGCAGAAGAAAAACGAAGAGGGATTGAAGGAGAGAGGGAGCCGCCGGGCGGCCCCCTCCCCGTTCACGAANACCGCAGGGCTTAGAGGAAGCCCAGCGAAGTCATCAGNTCNCCGATGACCTGCTCCTGGTTNTCCANGAAGGCCACGAANTCNTCNCCNGGGTTGNAGATTTCAACCCAACCGTTGCGCGCACGAACAGCTTCCCACTCNGGGGTTTCNTACATGGCNCCNAGCATNGCGCGGTANGCCTCAGCCTTNTCNTCNGGCAGGCTNGGNGACGCGAAGAAGCCACGCCAGTTCACGAANTAAACGCCATCNGCGCCGGCTTCNGAACAGGTNGGNACNTCNGGAGCGTCNGCAANCCGGGCATCNGAGGTGANGCACAGAATGTCNACTTCACCNGCCTTCTGCTGAGCCAGAGCCTCNCCNAGACCGGTNGAGAGCACTTCGATCTCNCCNGAGAGCAGNGCCGCCAGNGCNACACCACCNGCATCNAACGGCAGGTAAGCAATCTGGGTTGCATCAGCGCCNGCAGCGTTCATGACCATGGCACCGATCAGGTGGTCCATGCCGCCCGGAACCGAGCCGCCACCCATGGCGATCGAGGACGGATCAGCCGCGTAGGCTGCAACCAGGTCCGACAGCGAGGTCGAAGAACCTGGGGTCACAACCAGCGCACCGTAGTCACCGATGGTACCGGCAATCATGGTCAGGTCGGAGAAGTTGTAAGGGAACACACCCTGCAGCGAACGAATTACGATTGGTGTAGAGTTCACCATCATGGTGTCATGCATGGAATCGGCGTTCTCGATCAGGTGACCGATGGCAACACCGCCNCCGCCGCCGGACATGTTTTCGAACGACGCAGAACCCAGCAGGCCCGCACCAGTCAAGGCTTCACCAGTACCGCGAGCGGTACCGTCCCAGCCACCACCGGCACCACCTGGGATCAGGAAGTGTACGGAATCGACCATCTGCTCCGCGGAAGCCACGGAGGCAGCGGTCATGAGCGCCGCAGCGCCCAAGGTCAGTTTCTTCAGCATGGATAATCCTCCCATTTATGCTGATTTCGGATTCTGGAGGCGCACGTTACAGCGGCCCCCCCAGGGCTTGCCGCCAAAGGCGGATCACGTTCTCCCGCCGCGCCTGATCGAGATAGATCAGCAGGCGCGTGTCCACCCCCATGGGCTCNAGATAGCCCCGGGTCAGACCGTTTTCGGGAAAGAGGGTTGAGTTCCAGTCCACGTCTTCGTGGACCGCCGGAAAGCCGACATCATCGTTCAGGATGGTCTGGCCTTCGAGACTGAGCAGGAAATTGAGGAAGTCCTCGCCCTGTTCGGGATGGGCGGCAGCAGCGGGGATGAAGGCGACCCGGCTGACCACCAGCGTATAGTCCTGGGGCAGCACCACCCCGAGGGCTTCTGCCGTTTGCGCGCGCTGGGCGGCGTAGGAACCGATGACGTTATAGGCCAGCGCCAGCTCGCCCTTTGCCACCCGCTCGATCATGCCGCTGGATGAAGAATATAGCTCGACCTGATTGGCACCGAAGGCCTGCACCAGCGTCCAGAAATCCCGGCTCTGGTCGGCATCACGGGCGGCGAGCAACAACCCGAAACCCGAGCGCTCGATGTCGTAGGTGCCGATCCGCTGGAAGGCGACATCGCCCTCCGACTGTAGCCACGCGAGCAGCGCTTCGCGGGTGCTGGGGACTGTGGCCCCATCGAACAGGCTGCGGTTATAGACGATCACTGCGGGTTCAACCGAGACGGCGTAGGCTTCATCGCGCCAGTGCGACCAGTCGGGCAACTGCCCGCGCGCCGCCGGCATGAACCGGCGCGCGTAGCCGTCGTGAACCAGCTTCATCTGCAAGTCCATGGCCGAGGACCAGACCACGTCGGCCGTCTGGCCAGTCTCATCCAGCACGCGCGCGTGCAGTTCCTGGGTCAGCAGCTCGTGGTAAATCAGGGTCAGGTCAGGCCGCTGCGCCTTGTAAGCGCGAAGCACTGGCTCAACCGCGATGTAGTCCGCGGTGGAGTAGACCACCAGCTGATCTTCACCCGATCCGGCCAGCAAGAAGGGTTCGGCAGCGGTCAACCGCGCACAGAACAGGCAAGTCAGTGCTGACAGGATGGTGCCGAGGCACCGCAGATATCCGACCACGCCTTCCTCCCAGAAGCGTCCCCCTGCTGGCAGACGCACTGCCGAGGATAAGCAAAATCCTAGGGGAAGTAAGCTGTCGAAAACCTGACAAAATCGTGCCAACCTGAGGGAATGAGAGCTTTGCTTGTCGAGGATAACCCGGTTCTGGCGGACGGGGTGGCACTGGCCTTTTCAAAGGCCGGGCTGAACCTGGAAAACGCCGGGACGCTGGAGGGTGCCCGCGCCTTCCTCAGCGCCTTCAGCGTCGACATCGTGCTGCTCGACCTGACCCTGCCAGACGGCGATGGTCTGACCTTGCTGGGGGAAATGCGCGCCCGGCAGGACAGCACGCCCGTTTTGATCCTCACCGCCCGGGACGCGGTGCGGGACCGAGTGGCGGGGCTGGACCGGGGCGCGGACGATTACCTCACCAAGCCCTTCGCCCTCGATGAGCTGATGGCGAGGGCCCGCGCACTCGCCCGCCGGCAGGCCGGGGCAACCGATGCGCGGCTTACCGTTGGCCCGCTGATGCTCGATACCGCAGGGTATCAGGCCTGGCTCGATCAGATTGCGCTCAACCTGCCTCGGCGCGAGTTTGCCTGTCTGGCGATCCTCGCCACCAATGCCAACGCCGTTGTCTCGAAGGACAGCCTGATCAGCGCGCTCTACGACAACGCTGATCCGCCCATGCCCAACGCGGTCGAAGTGATCATCAGCCGCCTGCGCAAGCGCCTGACCCACCCCGCGATTGCGCTGAAAACCGTGCGCGGCGTCGGCTATATGCTGCTGGAGCATGATCGATGACGGCTGCAAACGGGCAAGGCGACCTCGCTCCACCGAACAGCGCACGCACTGAAATGAGCCTGCGGCGGCGATTGCTGCTGTTCCTGCTGCTGCCGCTGATCCCGCTGTCCGCTGTGCTGATCATGCTGATCTACTGGGCGATCCGGTCGGCGACGACCGAGAGCTACGATCGCGTGCTTGAGGGCTCTGCGCTGGCCATCGCCGACCGGGTGGTGCTGGAAAGCAGCACACTGGTGGTCGACCTGCCCTACGCCGCGCTGCAAATGCTGACCAACTCCGCCGAAGACCGGGTGTTCTACTCGGTACAGATCTACCCCTCGGGCGAGGTGATCACCGGGTACCGCGACCTGCCCGCACCAGACTTCACCACGGGAAACGGCGGTGAAGACCGGATTGTGCAGTACATCGACTTCCGCGGCGAGAGAATGCGGATGGTCGCCATCCGCGATGAAGCCCTGAGCTATGCCGCCAAGCAGACCTTTGTCGTGCTGGTCGCCGAGACCATGGGCCAGCGTCAGGTCGTGCTGGAGCGCTACTTGCGGCGCGCCGTGCTGGCCTTTGTCATTGGGGTGTTGCTGGTTTCCGCCCTGACCCTCTACGCCGTCAATCTCGGCCTGCGGCCACTTCGCAACCTCGCCCAGGCCGTGCGCCTGCGCGGCGAGCGTGACCTGCGCGCCATCCGGCGACCGGTGCCGTCCGAGGGCCAGCCGCTGGTCGATGAAATCAACGCCCTGTTCGCGCGGCTGGAAAAGGCGCTCAATTCCCACCGCCGCTTCGTCAGCAACACCGCCCATCAGCTGCGAACGCCACTGGCCGAACTGAAGACGCAGCTGGAGGTCGCACGCCTCGAGGGGACGCCCCCCGATCTGAGCGGCCTCAGCGGACGGGTCGACGGTCTGGCGCATCTGGTTGACCAGATGGTCTTGCTCAGCCGTATCGGTGAGCAGCCCTCAGGCGTCGATACCTTCGGCAAAGTTGATTTGCGGATGCTGGCGGAACAGGCAGTCGCGGAATGGTCGCTGCGGGCGATCGAGGCTGGAATCGACCTTGGCCTGCAGATCGAAGCCAAGGCACCCTCCCTCGTCCACGGTCACCAGTCGCTGCTGCTCGAAGCGCTGGGCAACCTGATCGACAACGTCATCAAGCACGCCGCCGGCGCAACGACGGCAACGATACAGGTCCATAAGGACCGCCTGATTGTCACCGATGACGGTCCGGGGTTCCGGCCGAAGGGCTCGAACGAGTCCAGTGTGCAGCGCTTCGGCCTCAGCATCGTCAACGAGATCATGGACCTGCATAAGGGCCGCGTGACGCAGAACCTCGGCCCCCGGGCCGAAGTTGCGCTGATTTTCGACGGTGAGGACGACCTAGGCAGCAAAGGTACGGCGCCATGACGACGCGACCGCTGGAGGGCATCCGCGTCCTCGATCTGACCAACGTGCTCGCCGGGCCCTTCGCCTGCCACCAGCTTGCGCATCTGGGCGCCGAGGTGATCAAGGTCGAGGCCGTCGGGCGGGGCGATCTTGCCCGCAATCTTGGCTCGGACCCGGATTTGAACGCCGCCGGGATGGGCATATCCTTCCTCGCGCAGAACGCGGGTAAGAAGTCGATTACGCTGAACCTCAAGCACCCTGACGGCAAAGCCCTGCTCAAGCGGCTGGTGGCGACCGCTGACGTGCTGGTGGAGAATTTCCGCCCCGGGGTTATGGCCCGGCTCGACCTTGACTATCCCCGGCTCAAGGCCATCCACCCCAGCCTGATTTACTGCGCGATTTCCGGCTTCGGGCAGGATGGACCGTGGGTCAGCCGCCCGGCCTATGATCAGATCATTCAGGGCGCCTCGGGCCTGATGTCGGTCACCGGCGACGCCGACAGCGCGCCGCTGCGCGTCGGCTCCCCCATTGCCGACACCATTGGCGGCCTGACCGCAGCCATGGCGGTCAACGCCGCGCTCAACGCCCGCCCGCGGGGGTGCCTGATCGACGTATCCATGCTCGAAGGCTTGCTCAGTACCATGGGTTGGGTGCTGTCGAATTTCCTCATCGGCGGGCAGTCCCCCGGTGCCAACGGCAATGAAAACCCGACCTCTGCCCCCTCGGGCACCTTCCGCACCGGTGAGGGCCTGCTCAACATCGCAGCCAACAAGGACGAGCAGTGGCAGACACTGTGCGCGCATCTCGGGCGCCGTGATCTGCTCGAACACCCGGACTACGCCAACCGGGAGCAGCGCAAGAGCAACCGCCACCGGCTGCGAGCAGCGCTCGAAGACAGTCTCGCCGTCAAATCAGCCACAGCGTGGGAGGCCGAACTGAACGCACTGGGCATCCCCGCGGGGGCCGTGCTGAGCGTGCAGGAGGTATTGGAAAGCGAGCAGCTGGCCGCGCGTGACTTCTTCGAAGACTTTGCGGCGGGTGCCACGCTCGACCGTGACATTCAGGTCGTTTCCACCGGCGTCAAGATCGACGGTGCGCGGCCAAAGGTCGAAACCCCGCCCCCGGCGCTTGGCGCCGATGCGGCTGAAATCTGGGGTGAACTGGGTTTGAGCGAGGATGACCTCGCAGACCTGCGCGAAATGGGCGTCATCTAGGCCCCCTGTGTTACAGCAAGCCAGCGGCAGGTTGGGCGCAAAGGGTCGGTCACCCACCCTCGCCGGATAATCGCCGGACGATGGCCAGAGGGGCGCTGCTCAACCGTGAAAAAGCAGCGCCCACCCGGCAAAGGCCTCAGCCTCTGGTCAGTCAGGCAGCGACTGCGAGACTGCTGGTCGCCGCGTTCAGTGCCTGATCGATGTCGGCAATGATATCATCGGCGTGCTCGATCCCGATGGAAAGCCGGACGTAGCCGGGGGTCACACCCGCTGCTGCCTGCTGCTCAGGTGGCAGCTGGCTGTGGGTGGTGCTGGCCGGATGGATCGCGAGCGAGCGGTTATCGCCGATATTGGCGACGTGGTAGAGCATGCCCAGCGCGTTGATGAAGGCCTTGCCAGCTTCCAGCCCGCCCTTGTGCTCGAAGCCTACCAGCGCGCCGGCGCCGCCGTCGAGATACTTCCCGGCCCTCTCCAGCGCAGTTCCTTCCTTTGCGGTGGCGTAGATCACACGCACCACGTCGGGGTGGCTGCCGAGGTAGTCGGCGACCTTGGCCGCGTTCTCGTTCTGGCGCTCGAAACGCAGCGCCAGCGTCTCCAGCCCCGGAATGAACTGGAAGGCATTCTGCGGGCTGAGCGCGAAGCCATAGTCCCGCTGCACGGTCACCCGCGCCTTGAGGATGAAGGCGATCGGTCCCAGCGGCTTCACTGCCTCAACCCAGACCGCGCCGTGGTAGCTGGCATCGGGCTGGTTGAGCAGCGGGAAGCGGGCTGCGTTGCCTTCCCAGTCGAAGCGACCACTGTCGAGGATCACGCCACCGATAGAGGTGCCTTGACCGCCGATGTACTTGGTGGTCGAGTGAATGACAATGTGGGCGCCGTGCTTGATCAGCTTGCAGATGATCGGGGCGGCCGTGTTGTCGACGATCAGCGGAATGCCCAGCTCCTCGCCGATCTGCGCGACCTCACCGATGGGGAAGACCTGCAGCTTCGGGTTCGGCAGGGTCTCACCAAAGAAAGCACGGGTGCGGTCATCGCTGAGCTTGTGGAAATTCTCCGGGTCAGCCGGGTCGGCCCAGCGGACTTCGATGCCGATCTGACGCAGCGAGTTGCTGAAGAGGTTGACGGTCCCGCCGTAGAGGTCGGTGGAGGCAACAATGTTATCACCTGCCTCGGCAATGGTCAGGATCGCGGTTGAAATCGCTGCCTGCCCGGAGGCGACGGCGAGACCCGCAACTGCACCTTCGAGCTGGGCAAGACGCTCCTCCAGCACAGCGGCGGTCGGGTTCATGATCCGGGTGTAGATGTTACCCAGCTCGGCCAGCCCGAACAGGTTGGCTGCGTGGTCGGCATCGTTGAACTGATAGGACGTGGTCTGGTAAATCGGCACAGCAACCGCGTTGCTGGTCGGGTCAGCGCGGAAACTACCGCCGTGCAGGCCGATGGTTTCCGGGTTTTGAGACTGCGTGGTCATGGTGAACTTTCTGATCAATAGGGGGTGATTTTCGAGCCAGAGAATTCATGCTGATCCCCCTTCAATCAAAGGAATTCGTGGATTTGTGACATCTTCCTCCGGTCGTGCCATAGACCTGAACTTTGTCGGCACAAGGCGCGAAACAGCTGAATTTTTTGCCGTCATCCCGTGTCGCGAAAAGAGGTTTGAAACGTCGTTGCGAAGGCTTCCCCGGCTTGGCATTCGAGCGTAAAGAAAAAATTCAGAATGCCGCTGAGACAGTGGAAGGTGACCGACATGACCGAAGTCAGCATTCTCGACAAGGGCACGGCAATCGCCGTGGTCGATGAGCAGGGGACCAAGCGCTTCCATGCGATATGGCTGCGGGACAATGCCCCTGATACGGGCACGCGAGCAGCCAATGGACAACGGCTGATCACCATCGCCGATATTCCGGCTGAGACCCACATCACCAGCGCCCGCGTCGACCAGGGTGCCGGTCGCCTGCATCTGGGTTTTGCCCCCGAGGGGCAGGAAATCAGCTTCGACCTCGATTGGCTCAGCGCGCATGCCTACGACCGCGNNGNTGGCGGCGCGTCCCGCGCGCCCGGCTGGACCCCGCCGTCGGTGACGCTCTGGGACAGCGCGCTGATGAACGCCGTCCCCAGCGCCAGCTTGCCCCGGCTGCAGCAGGACGAGGCAGCGCTTGAACAGTGGTTGGGTCAGGTCGAGCGCTATGGCTTTGCAAAGCTCACCGACGGGCCGGTTGCAGAAGGCGCCCTGTTCTCCGTCGTCGATCTGTTCGGTTACGTGCGTGAGACCAACTACGGCCGCCTGTTCGAAGTACGAACCGAGATCAACCCCAGCAACCTCGCCTTTACCGGACTGGGGCTGCAGGCCCATACCGACAACCCTTACCGCGACCCACAGCCGACGTTGCAGGTGCTCTACTGCTTGCAAAGCTCGGCAGCTGGTGGCGACAGCATGGTGGTGGACGGCTTCGCAGCCGCCCGACGACTGCAGGCCGAAGACCCCGGCGCCTTCGACGTGCTCAGCCGCCACTGCGCCCGGTTTGAGTATGCCGGAGAAGNGGGGGTTCGGCTGCAGGCCCGGCGTCCGCTGATCGAGCTTGCGCCCGACGGCGAGCTGATCGGGGTGCGCTTCAACAACCGGTCGCTGGCGGCAGTGACCGACGTGCCCTTTGNGGCCATGGAAGACTGGTACGCCGCCTATCGTCGTCTGGGCGAGATCATCGACGACCCAGCGATGGAAGTCAGCTTCCGCCTCGACCCCGGAGAAAGCTTTCTGGTTGACAACACCCGAGTTCTACACGCCCGCAAGGCCTATTCCGGGACCGGAACCCGCTGGCTTCAGGGCTGTTACGCCGACCTCGATGGCCTGCGCTCGCGTCTCGCGGCGCTGCGGGCTGCCTGATCGCCTTTCCGTTTGATCTGCGAAATAGGACTTTGCCCATGACTGCGCCCATGACACCNCCGGACCTCGCCGCCCTGAACCACGACAACATCGTTGCTTTCATCGGTGATATTTTCGAGCGTCGCGGGAACGAGGAATACCTCGGTGAGCCGGTGACCATCGCCGCGCACATGCTGCAGGGGGCGACCTNCGCCGAGCGGCGCGGGCAGAGCGAGGCCATCATCGTCGCCGCACTCCTTCACGATATCGGGCATTTCACCTCCGAATTCGGCAGCTTCACCATGGATGACACCGAAGACCGCTTCCACGAGGAAGCCGGGGCACGGGTTCTGGGCGCCTTCTTCCCCGAGGCCATCGTCGATTGCGTCAAGTACCACGTCGCCGCCAAGCGCTATCTCTGCGCCACCCGGCCCGCCTATTTCGACCAGCTCTCCGCCGCGTCGGTGCACTCGCTGAAGCTGCAGGGCGGGCCGATGAGTGCGGACGAGGTTGCAGAATTCGAAGCCAACCCCAACCACAGCCTGATCGTTGAAGTCCGCCTCCTGGACGACGAAGGCAAGCTGCCCGATATGGAAACCCCGGATTTCTGGCACTTTGCCCCCATGGTGCAGGCACAGGTCGACGCGACAAGGGCCTGAAAAAGCCGGAGGCTACTGACGATTTAAGCGCTCAGAACAGGCGCGGACGCTCCCGGCGAAAATGGCCGCCCTCAGGCTCCTGCCCCAGCACGTCGCGCGCGTGTCGATGCCCGGAAAACACCGCCGACTGGATCGGCCCAGGAGCCTCGGCATCTCCGATGACGCGGTGTGCGATGCCCGCTGCGTGCAGGGCCTCTGATAGCGCCAGATCAGGCTCTCGCAGGCCAACACTGATCAGGACATCGCCCTCGATTACCGGCAGTTCGGCACCGGTATCAGCCCGCTGCACGGCCAGCCCCGACCCCTGTCCCTGCCCGCTTCTAGTCCAGGCACGGGCGACTGTGTTGGGGTGCAGACCCACGCCGGCGTCGATCAGTTCGGCCAACATGCGCGGCTGTTCGAGGGTATAGCCCATCCACGCAGCAATACTGGGCATGGGCGAGACCAGCTCGACGTGCATCCCTTGCGCGGCGAGGTCCGCCGCCAGAGCATTGGCAAGATAGTCGTGGTCGTCGTCATAGATCACCACCCGCAGCCCCGGCGCCAGCGCCATGCCGGTGAACAGGTCATCAGGGGTCAGCGCCGCATCGGCAAAGCCGTCGATGGCCGTGCGGTGCGTCCGTCCCCGGCCCGACCGCAGCCAGCGGGCACCGGTTGCGACCAGAACGTGGTCGGCTGCCAGTTCGGCGACGGTCTCGGCGGTCATGGCCGACTGCGCGAACAGGGACACGTTCTCCATGCGTCCGAGCTGATACAGGCGGTAGTCGGCAACACGCCCCCAGGCCGCAAGGTTGCGCAGGCTGCTTTCATGCCGGACCCGGCCGCCGAAGTGCGCGCCTGCCTCCGCCAGCGTCACCCGATGCCTGGCCCGAGCGAGCGTCAGTGCCGCCTCCAGCCCGGCCGGACCGCCACCGATGACCAGCGCTTGCCCCCGATCGGTGGCCTCGGGCACACGCTCGGGGTGCCAGCCCCGGCGCCATTCCTCGGAGACCGTCGGGTTCTGGGTGCAGCGCACGACCACGCCCGCGTTCTCGACCGCCACACAGACGTTGCAGCCGATGCACTCGCGGATGTCGTCGACCCGCCCCTCACGGATCTTGTTGGGCAGGAACGGATCGGCGATCGACGCCCGGGCGCTGCCGATGATGTCGAGCACCCCGCGCCGCAACTGACTGACCATGGTATCGGGCGAGGTAAAGCGTCCCACGCCCAGAACCGGCTTGTTCGTGACCTGCTTGACGAAGCTGGTGAAGGCTTCCTGAAAGCCCTCGGCGTCGTAGCGCGACGTGCCGCTGTCGCGCTGCCAGCCGGATATGTTGACGTCCCACAGGTCGGGCAGTTCGGCCAGCGCCTCGACCACATCCCGGCCCTCACCATCGAAACGGATCGCCTTGGGGCCGGTGAGTTCGTGCACGGCGAAGCGGATGGCGATCGCCATTTCCCCGGCAGCCGCATCCTGTGCATCTTCAAGAACTTCGCGCAGCAGGCGCAGGCAGTTGTCGAAACTGCCGCCGTATTCGTCCGTGCGGCGGTTGTAGGCTGGGCTGAGAAAGTGCCACAGTAGCGAGGCGTCGTGGGCGGCGTAGACATAGGCGATGTCGTAGCCTGCCCGGCGCGCGCGCAGGACCGCGTCGCGGTGGCTCTGGCGGAAGCGGCGGATGTCTTCGCGGTCCATGGCCTTGGCCATGAAGGGCACCTCCGGACGCAGCGTGCTGGCGCTGGATGGCCCCATCACCGGGTAGCCGGTGCCAACCCCGCGCGAGCGCAGGCCGGTGTGCGCCAGTTCGATCGAGGCCAGCGCGCCATGCGCCTGAATCGCGGCCACGGATCGTGCGTGAACGGCGACATCGTCATCGTCCCACAGCCGCTCGTAGGGCAGTCCCGAGAGGTCCGAGGTCGGGTCGATCTCGGTCAGTTGCATGCCGATGATCCCCCAACCGCCCTCGGCCCGGGCTTCGCGGATGCCGCGTGCACCGTTGGGCATGAGGAAAGAATGACCGTTGGCATAGGGCGCAACCGCGAACCGGTTGGGTGCGGTCACCGGCCCGATCTTCAGCGGTGCGAACAGCGGCGCGTAGCGGGGATCGAGGCTCACGACAGCCAGCCTGAGCCCATGTTTACGGTGCCGTCAGCGACCCACGCGTCGAGCTGCTGTAACACCGCATCAGAGAAGGCCTGATCGTTGATGTGCGCGTCGACTTCGACCACCGGCACCCGGATGGCGCTGCGTACCTCGTCGATCATCTCGGCCAG
>PAGB01000011.1 GCA_002711265.1 Rhodospirillaceae bacterium | reverse complement strand
GTTACACCAGTGTAATCAGGGCCTTCATCGTGAACACCATCAATATTTACGGTAATGGTATGGTCGGAATCAGAACCTGTTATCGAAGTTGCCTTCAGATTGAAGGTTAANGCTATGCTGCCGCCATCAGACCCGCCAGGCGTGCTGTATGNTNTNNNTGNCATGCCCGATGGGAGATTTTCCAGATCAATNACGGGTAGGACTAGNTTTCCNGNGCNNTCGATAGAGAAGCCNGCAGCCGTAGCNTGNGCGTCCAATTCCCATTTTGTATCNGNNGGNNNNGNNCCAAGANTAATCGCANNGNCACCANCAATACTNGTCGCAGCTACCGNATTNTNNTCNNNAANNGTAAANGTCGTTGTCGTTGGNGCTGTTGGAGTGGTTTCNGCCTCATNGTCNACNTCNATAGTGANGTTCAGGTCCCGGTANACCCCACGCGNNGNATCTGTNGCGCGNACNACCAAATCGTNACTAGANNCAGCNTCAAAATCGATTTGGTATGCNTCTGCAACGGTAATTTTGCCGTCTGNAGCGATGCTGAATCGACCCGAATCATTTCCNGANGNAAACGAATACGTGATCCCAGTATCCGCNACACTGNAACCATCTTTNTAAGCGTCNATATCCAGCAACGCTCCGGTGGTGGNTCCAGCAGTNTNGTCNGGNCTTGTGCNGTTNGCAGCTGCTTCNCTGATATAGGTAGTAGNAACAGGGTCAAAGGTAGGCCTATTNTCGATNACTGCGAGCACACCAAGTCCCGCCGCTGCAGTTCCAGAGCTTGCTAGGACCAAAATGCCTGCGTCCAAAAGAACACCGGACGGGCGGTCTGACACCACATCATACACTGCAGATACTAGAGGAGCTGCTACGAGCTTTTCAGTATCAGCATAATCAGGAATGTGATCCCCGTCGGCNTCGTCGTTCAGTAACGAACCGTTCCCGTCGGTGTCTTCGAGACCGTCCGGTACACCATCGCCATTAGTATCACTGACTGGTGGCAGCGCATCGATAAAGTTGGGAACTAGGTCGCCATCATCATCATCATCGAAAAGATTCCCATTGCCGTTGCTATCCTCGAGCGCGTTTTCAATGCCATCACCGTCCAAATCGCGGATAGGCCCCGAGTGAACAATAAGTTCTCCGGTCGGAGCTACAACGTAGGAGCCGAAGGGAAGATTGAGGGTGTTTCCATCGCCAAGTTGTAACGCTGCGTATTCNGTATGTTGGCCTGAATTGATGATTTCGTAGTCATTGGGGCCAAAAACTAATGGATCACCTTCGGCCTGCGTCGTGACGAGGCCAGCAGCAAGCAAGCCTGCAGACAACGCAACTTGGCGTCCCTTAACGGGTTTCTCTCGATGGTGCTTCGAAGGCTTACGAACGTCTTTGAATTCTCTGATAGTCATACCGCAATTACCCCGCTTAATCGCCGCTTAATCGCCGCTTAATTGCCGGTTACTACGATGTAAGCATCTCACGATTGGGACCATACGCTNGAAGNGNACTTGANATTAGTCATACCTCCCTAGNNAGTCTCATAATCAATGGATTCGGCCTGTGAATAGTGTGNATAACCATTGAAGCTATTCAGATCGATACTACAGCAGAGCCGTGGACGCGGTCGTTATGGCTTCACCCAGCCTGCTGCACAGCTCTGAGCCTGTCTCTAAACGAGCGCCGGAAGCAGTGGNTGACACAGCCTTCAGGCATCAATGGCTTCAGCCACTTGTTNAGGGGGCCANTGGCACTGTTGCCCTTGCAGCCATCAGGGGAACAGTAGCGNGGGAACAAGAATGGTGACGTTGATGGTGCCGAGGCTCGCGGTGCAGCCCAAAGAGCAGCCCCAGCGCCTCACTGAGCCTCAGGCCCGTATCGCTGACCAGCGCAATGGCCCAGCGGGCCTCATCGTCCATTTGGTAGCATCGCTGCTGGATGGNAGTGATGACGTCCAACGGAACGCTTGGCCGCTTCTGGATCTCAGCATCGACCTCTATCTCATGGATGATCACACCAGAGTAGGCAGGGTTGGGATCGAGGCCGAGCTCTTTGCTGACGTAGTTGACGAGTGCTGAGAGGGTGGAGAGCTGCCGACGTACACTGGCAGTGGCAAGACCTGATGACAGCAGCTTGCCTCTCAAGCTGTTCACCTGGCTGCGGGTATAGGAGCCGATCGGAAGGTCTCCAGCCAGCTCGACCATGTTGCTGACAGCACGACCGACCGCATGACCTACCGCCTCCCCGGACAACACGTGTAAATGTGTTTAGAAACAGTGGGTTACTATAGATCTGGGGGCATTCAATGGTGCCCAGGAGAAGACTCGAACTTCCACGCCCCGAAGGGCACAGGTACCTGAAACCTGCGCGTCTACCAATTCCGCCACCTGGGCTCCCGTCCGGCCGGCCTGGAGTTTGACTCCGCCAACCGCGAGAANTGCGCCGGATAAAGCCTTTTCCGTCCCCGATGTCAACACATGCCAGAGTGTCGNTTCACGCGGCGTAGGGCTCCCTTGGTCAATACGCGCTTTGTCAGNCGGCGCAGGTTGGACTATTTGTCAGGCAACCCTTCCCTGCCCCGCCTGCGCGGGGCCGAACGGAGACCCTGAAAATGGCTCACAAGATCGCAACAGTCATGGGCGGGACCGGCTTTCTGGCCCGCTATATCGTGCCGCAACTGGCCAAGGCCGGNTATCGGGTTCGGGTCGCCTCGCGCCACCCGTCGCGCGCACGGCACCTGCTGACCCAGGGCGAGGTCGGCCAGATTCAGGCCGTCTACGCGCCGATCCAGAATGCCGCCGCCGTCGCACGCGCGGTCGAGGGCGCCGATCTGGTGATCAACCTCATCGCCATCTTCTACGAGAGCGGCAAGGGTCAGAGCTTCNACGCTACCATGGTCCNGGGCGCGGCGACGGTCGCCGAGGCTGCGGCGAAAGCAGGCGTCCGGCGCCTGATCCACGTCTCGGCNCTGGGNGCNGANGCCAACCACAGCTCTGANTCGACCCGCTGCAAGGCACTGGGCGAGGATGCCACCCTGCGCGCCTTCCNCAAGGCGACGATCGTGCGTCCGGGACTGATGGTCGGCGCGGAAGACACCTTTTTCAACCGGTTCAGCGCCCTGCCAGCCGTGCCGTTGATCGGCGGCGGCAAGACCCGGTTCCAGCCGGTCTTTGTCGGCGACGTGGCCGATGCGATTTCAGCGATCGCGGCCGACGACCAGACCGCCGGCAGGGTCTACGATCTCGTTGGCCCGGGGGTGTACAGCTTCCGCGCCCTGATCGACCTGATGCAGTCGGTGACGGGATCGAAGGCACCGCAGGTGCATCTGCCGTGGGGCGTGGCCGAACTGATCGCGCTGGCAAGCTCGCTGGCCCCGGTGGCACCGCCGATCACCATCGACCAGATCAAGCGCTTGCGCACGGACAACGTCGCCGATGGCAGCTTGCCTGGGCTGGAGGCGCTGGGCGTCGATCCGACCCCGATCGAGACTGTGCTGCCGTCNTACCTCGTACGCTTTCGCAACGGCGGTCAATACGCGGAAGTCTGAAAGCGCCNACAGCGCGCCCGCTCAGATCGGCGGGGTTGCGGATATGCCGATGACCAGCACGAAGGCGAAAATCGCCAGGCCGAGCACCACGCGATAGATGACGAAGGGCAGCAGGTCCGAGGCCCGGATGAACCGCATGAACAGCGAGATCGCCGCCATGGCAGAGCAGAAAGCCAGCCCGGCCCCGATCAGCGCAAGGCTGTTGAAGGCCCAGTCGCCCGCGGCCACCAGCTGCAGTCCTTCGAAGCCACCAGCCGCCGCGATCGCCGGGATCGACAGCAGCATCGACAGCCGCGCGGCGTCGGTGCGGTTGATCGACAGCATGCGACCCGCGGTCAGGGTGATCCCCGAACGCGAGGTGCCGGGGATCAGCGCAAGGCACTGCATCAGCCCGAACACCAGCGCGTCGAGCAGGCCGATTTCATCAGCACTCCGGCGGCTGTCAAACCCGATGTCGGCAAACAGCAGCAGCAGGCCGAAGATCAGCGTCGCCCCCGCCACCACGAGCGNATTGAGCAGCCACAGGTCGGGGACGAACATGGCGACCAACAGCCCGGCCACCATGAGCGGGAAGCTGGCGATGACCAGGAACACGAACAGCCGGCGNTTATCGGTATCGCGCCAGCGCAGCANGTCGACCCCGCCCAGCACCGCGGCCCAGACCAGCCGCCAGAAATAGATGATGACGGCGAACAGGGTTCCGACGTGCAGGGCCACGTTCAGTGTCAGCATCTCTGCGCTGCTGAAGCTGGTATCGACACCCATCCATGCCGCTGCGCTCCAGATCAGCACCAGATGGCCGGAACTGGACACGGGCAGGAATTCGGTGATGCCCTGCACCACAGATTGGATGATCAGCAGTGCTACCATCCGTTCCGGTCCTGAAAAAAGCGTGTCGCCATAGACGTTTAAGGATTCGACATTGAGAATTACTGAATACGTCTTCACTGGTCGAGGTCGACAATTCAATCCGCATNGGCGACCGGGGGAGTGTTGTTTGCCCGACTGTGCCTGCGGGCGCACAGCGTGGCGCGAAGGCAACGCTTGAGACANGAAGTGACACGACTCGGCGCGGGCCGGGGGTTGCCGCAGTGGCGCCGTGTTGGNGCGACGGGGGTNNGCGGCTGGTGCCNCCGTGATCGGGCCATTCTCCGAGGCAGNGCAGAGCAGGGGGCTTCAGGGCAATATCGTGATATGCGCTGTCGGGGCCTTGCAGGGCCTTGTCACTGGCGCGTGGAGGCTGTACCCGAATCTTATGCGCACGCTGTTTCATTTTCCCCTGGATCCGAACTGCCGGATTATCCGGCTGATGCTGGNCGAAAAGCGCCTGGACTTCCGCAGCGCCGCGCCGACCATGGCAACGCCTGACGCGCCGGTGATGGAGATCCCGACCTTCGAAGACGAGAACGGCGCGCAGATGCCGTACATGATGGTGATCGCAGAGTACCTCGATGAGACCTATCCCAACCCGCCGCTGATCGGACGGGATATCATCGAACGGGCGGAAGCNCGGCGGCTGACCCACTACTTTGCCGTCGACATGGGCGGTCGCGTGACCAAGCCCATCCTGTTTGAGAAGGTGCAGAAGCCGATGGCCCGGCTGGGCGTCCCCGACAGCACGGCGATGCGGACCGCGGTGCAGCTGTCCAGCCAGTATCTGGGGCTGATCGAGGAGCTGTACGAGAACCGCAANTGGATCGCCGGGGGGTCGTACAGCCTAGCCGATATTGCGGCCGTGGCGCAGATTTCGGTGCTCGACTACGTGGACCTGATCGAATGGGACCGCTACCCGGTGCTGCGCCGGTGGTACGCACGGGTTAAGTCCCGNCGGGCAATGGAGGCGATCCTCGCCGACCGGATCGACGGGGTGCCGCCGCCGAGCCACTACGCCAACGTGGATTTCTGATGCGCGACGCTTGGCCCCGCCGCGCGAAGCGCGGTCGGGGGCAAGTCGGCGCAACCGATTTACTGTTCCGTGTTCAGTTCCTTCAGCGCTGCCTCGGCCTGCTCCCGCCATCCGGCCTCGTCAAGGGCAACGATCCGTTGCAGGAACGACCGCGCCGATGCCGCGTCGCCGTCGGCCCGCGCAACATCTGCCGCCAGCCACAGCCCCGCCATATTGTCGGGCTCCAGCAGCAACGCCTGCAGCGCATCGTCGGTTGCGCGATCCAGCGCCCCCACCGCGCGGTAGGCCGATCCGCGGAATACCAGCGCCTCCACCTCGTCAGGATCAAGGCCCAGCGCCCGATCCAGGTCGGCGATCGTTCCTTCAAAGTCACCGAGGCTGGCGCGTGCCAGAGCACGGTTGACCCAGTGTCCAGGCTCCCCCGGCACCAACTCCAGCGCCCGGCTGTGGGCGCCNACCGCCGCATCATAGCGACCCGCGCTGTCAAACAGCTCACCGGCCAGCGACAGAAATTCAGCCTCGTCAGGCGTCCCCCGCACCCGGTCAAAACCGCTCAGCTCAACCAGCATATCGGCAGCCTGCCCCGGCTCACGGGCGCGGTAGGCCGAGATCGCCATGCAGTACTGGGCGTAGGCCGTCCCGGCATAGCCCGAGTCCAGCCACTGGCGCGCGTAGTCCCAGCCTGCAACCGGGTCCGCCTGCGCCTTCGAGAGGCAATTGACGAAGGTGCCCCGAAAATCCTCTGGCACCTCGGCCGGGTCGAAGCCGCGCGCCACACCCGACCACAGCAGCGGCAGGCACAGGGCCAGGGCTGCGACCAGCCTGCGACCCAGCGGCGACAAATTTTGGCCTAGGCAGACCTGGGGAAAGCAGACAAACAGGCGCAAGCAAACGCTCCCACAACGACGGCATTCAGCACCGATCTAGCCGTGGTTTACCCAAGGAGAAAGGCAAAAGCGTGAAGACGCCTGACCCACATCTGTTCTGCTTCGGCCTCGGTTTCTCCGGGCAGGCGCTGGCGCGGCTGGCCCTTGCGCGTGGCTGGCAGGTCTCCGGCACGGTCCGCAGCGAAGCCAAGGCAGCGCGATTGCAGGAACAAGGTATCAATGCGCTGGTGCTGGACACCGAAGCGGCAGACCGACTGCCCGAAGACGTGATCGATGCAATCCGTCGAGCCAGCCATCTGCTGCAGTCGGTCGGCACCGCCCGGTCGGGTGATGATCCGGTGCTGCCCCTCCTGGCGCAGGCGGCTGAGGTTATGTCCACGGACTGGGCGCCAGACTGGTTCGGCTACCTCTCCACCACCGTGGTCTATGGCGACTGGCAGGGGGACTGGGTGAGCGAGGACAGCGAGACCCGCAGCACCTCGACCCGGGGGCTGGCGCGGCTGCGCGCTGAAGCCGAGTGGACCGGGCTGAGCGCGGCACGAGGACTGGGGCTACACGTGTTCCGCCTTGCCGGGATCTATGGGCCCGGCCGCAACGCACTGGAAACCGTGTTCGCCGGCAAAGCACGGATCATCGACAAACCCGATCAGGTGTTCAGTCGCATCCACGTTGAGGACATCGCCACAGCGGTGTTCGCGTCCATGACCACACCGACAGCCGCCGTGGGCGGGGCCGAGGTGTTCAATGTCTGTGACGATGAGCCCTGCCCGCCCGGGACCGTGATCGCCCACGCCTGCGATCTGCTGGACCGGCCGGTGCCGACCCCGGTTTCCATGGACGAGGCCGGGCTGTCGGCCATGGGCCGCAGCTTCTACGCAGACAACAAGCGGGTGTCGAACCGCAGGCTCAAGGACCGCCTGGGCTGGTCCCCTGCCTTTCCGACCTACCGCGAGGGCCTCGCGGCGCTGCTGCCCGACCTACTCGCACGGGCCAGGTCAGGGGCTTGAGCCGGGGGTGAGACTGACCCGCANCCAAGACAGGCTGCGGCGGCGGCCCAACGGGTTCAGTCAGCCACCATCAGCCGCCGTCCGCTGCCGGTTGCTACGGTCCCTGACCTCGAGGATGAAGACCACCAGTACGCACAGCACCGTCCATACCATCCAGGTCAGTACCCAGAACGCCTCGGGCACTGCCGTCAGTTCGGCCAGACTGGCTGCGTCAGATTGCTCGCCGAACCCAAACAGGTAGGTGACTGACCGCGTACCGCCGATGATCATGGTTGCCGCCATCACCCGCTGCACCCAGTCCACAGGGAAGTAGCGCTTGAGCACGGTCGCGCAGATCAGCGCGAGCAGCAGCAGACTGACGATCANAATGCCAGCAATGGTCCAGGTCGACTCCGGTTCCTCGTTGGGCAGGCCGAAGGTCACCAGCGCGACCAGAGCCGCGAGCACGACCAGCGTACTCTGCGTGGCCAGACCGCGGTCGTTGGCTTCCCAGTACAGCAGCGCGCCGACCAACGGCGGCATGGCGTAGCCGATCCAGGCGATCGGCCACTGCGGGCTGTTGATGTAGTAACTGACGCTACCCGTACCGTCCCAGTTCAGGCGGAAGTCCACGATTTCGCTGGCGCTGAATACGATCACCAGCGCGTGGCCGAATTCGTGGAAGAAGGTATCGAACCATTCGAACCAGATCCCGATTGGAACGAGGATCAGGCCCAGCGGGCCGAGCAGGTGGCTGTATTCGATCAGCAACAGGCTCAGCACCGCGGCGAACAGCATTTCCAGCGCCACCACCGACGCCAGCGGCAGCTTCGCCATGCCCAGAATCCGGCTATAGCCCGGCTCGTCGTGCGCGTTGGTTTCAGGCCGGGCGCGGGGTGTCTTTTCCCCGGCACCGCCAGCCGCGCCATCCGCGCCAGCCTCGGGGGCCAGCCCGGCATTTTCAGCTTCTGCGGGCGGGGACTCAGGGGTGTCGGCCCCGTCCACGCCNGCCGATGCGTCAACCTCCGCCTTGCCTTTGCGACGGTATTTGGGGCGCTGAGGTGCAGCGTCGGCGCCATTTGTGTCTGGGGCGGTGTCGGCGTCCTTTTCCTGTAACGCCTTATCCTTGGAACCTGTCATCGCGGTATTTCTCCGTCATTGTGTCTACGGCGCGGGCGAGGCGCTTGAGCTCCTCCGGGCCGGAAAAGCGGTGATCAGCCGCCTTGACCAGTTCGATGGTGACATCGTCCGAGCGCAAGCGCCGGGCGATCTCGAAAGCCGTCTCTTCGGGGACGTCCATGTCCTGCTGACCCTGCAGAAGGATCACGGGCAGGTCGAGGTCAATGTCCGCTTCGAGCAGCAGGTTGTCCGNGCCGTCTTCGAACAGCGCACGGGTGAAAATATAGTCGTCTTCGTAGTTCGACGGCACCTGAACAAAGCCCTGCTCCATCACCGTAGCCTGTTGCTCGGGTGTCAGCTTGGGCCACTGCAGACGTTTGGTGAAATCGGGCGCGGCGGCGATGCCGATCAGCCCTGCAATCTGTTCGGGCCGGGCCAGCGCGGCGAGCAGCATCAACCAGCCCCCCATCGACGAGCCGATCAGGATCTGCGGCCCCTCGGTCAGCGCATCGATCACCGCAAGGCTGTCTTCGGCCCAGCGGCTGATGGTGCCATCGCGAAAATCGCCATCCGACAGGCCATGGCCGCTGTAGTCGAAGCGGATGAAGCCCTGTCCGCGCTCACGGGCCAGCGCCTCGAGATAGAGCGCCTTCGAGCCCTCCATATCCGAGCCNAAGCCACANAAAAACACCAGTCCGGGCCCGGAATGGCCTGCCTGTGGTGCGAGCCGGTTGTAGACCAGTCTTGTCCCGTCGGGGCGAATTAGCGTATCTGTCATTATACGTCTCGACGTTGTGCCGGTTGAGCGCGATTCCCGGAATCGTGGCTTAGCGGGATCTCGGACCCTAGGGATGTCACATCGGACCCGTCCGAACAAGGAGACAGGACCGGCCAGGACCAACCAGACCCGGCAAGGACCTGAGACCGGGGTCAGGCGTCCGACCCAGCCCGGTCGACCGCACCAGGGGCCGGGGCGGCAAGTCCCGAAGAGGGAGCCGAGCGCCGGCAACGGCGTCGACGTGGAACAGTTTGTTGGATCGAACATGACCGAAACGACGGCACAGAACAGTCTCAAGGCAGACGGCGCACAGCGCGCCATCGTGCAGGTGACCGATGCCCTCGACGCCGGCCCNGTCAGCCGGGTCGCCCTCGATCTGAGTGCTGCAATCCGCCGCTTTGGCGGGACCTCCTGCATTATCAGCGGCGGTGGCAGCATGGTCGCCGAGGCCGAGCGGGCAGAGGTGATCCACGAGACCATCAACATGACCACGAGCAGCATGATGGGCAGCTCGACCGGCAAGATCGCCAGCCAGCTGGATCAGTGGCAGGCCCAGCTTGTGCACGCGCACGGNGAAAACGCCGCCGTTCGGGTCAACAAGTCCATGGCCAAAAACCGTCTGCCCCGCGTTGTCAGCCTCTACCACTTGCCGGTGCGGCGCGGGGATCGTCCGACCCCCGGGCTCNTGCAGTCTCTCGAAGCCGACCGGGTGCTACTGGTCTCCGAATTCATGCGCGAGCTGCTCGGTGGCGCGGGCTATCTCGACACCGTCGACGCGCGCGTGATCCCGCCGGGGATCGCGGTTAACGCGCTGCACCCTTCGGTGGTGACCGCGGCGCGCCTGACCCGGATGGTGCGGGACATGGAAATCACCGCGCAGAGCCCGGTGATCNTGTTCCCCGCTGCGCTGCAGGAGGGCGCCGGGCACGACGTCCTGATCGACGCCCTTCGAGCGCTGGAAAACAAGACCTGGGTCTGCCTGTTCGTCGGGGTCGGGGTGTCCGAGCGGCGCTACCACTACCGGCTGATGCAGCGGATCGAAGCCGAGGGCCTTGAGCGCCGCCTGCGGATCATCGAAGGCACCGAAGACCCGGCAACCCTGTACAAGCTCAGCGACATCNTAATTTCGACCGTGAACGGCAACCTCGCCTTCGACTACGCCTGCGCCGAAAGTCAGGCGGCGGGCAAGGTCGTGCTCGGGGCCAACAATGGCGCGACGGCGTTTCAGATCGATCCGGGCGAGACCGGGGCCCTGTTCGACCCTGGCGATGCCGATACGCTCGGGATGGCCTTGGCCTGGGCCACGGCGCTGGCGCCTGAAAAACGGGCCGAGCTGGAAAACAACGCCATGGTCCACGCCTTCAGGACCTTCAAACGCGATGAGACCGCCCGTCAGATTTTCGACATCTACGATGAGCTACTTGCGTANGGAAATCCGACCATTTCGACGTAACGTCCCNCGACGGTTCACCCGCAAACCCTGAATCCGCATCCCCTGCAAGCACCGGTCAATGAAGAATTATGGTTGAAATTACGCTCCCCGACGGCGCCAAACGGCAGTACGACGGCCCGACAACGGGCATGGACGTCGCCCTGTCGATCTCCCCCGGCCTCGCGAAGAAGGCGCTGGCCGTCACCGTNGACNGCCAGACCTGGGACCTCGACCGGGAGATCACTGAGGACGCGTCGCTATCGATCATCGTGCGCGACAAGGGCAGCGATGAGGCGNTGGAGATCATCCGCCACGACTGTGCCCACGTGCTGGCCGAGGCGGTGCAGGAGCTGTTTCCCNGCACTCAGGTNACCATCGGCCCGACCATCGAAAACGGCTTTTACTACGATTTCTACCGGGAAGAGCCCTTCACCACCGACGACCTCGAGGTGATCGAGGNGAAGATGCACNAGGTGATCGCCCGCAACGCNCCCTTTCAGCGGCAGGTGGTCAGCCGGGACGAAGCCATCGCGCTGTTCAAGGCCAAGGGCGAGCAGTTCAAGGTCGAGCTGATCGAAGATCTGCCCGAGAGCGAGACCATCACGCTCTACACGCAGGGCGACTGGATCGACCTGTGCCGCGGGCCCCACGCCCCGAGCACTGGCATGGTCGGCAAAGCCTTCAAGTTGCTCTCTGTGGCCGGTGCCTACTGGCGCGGTGATAGCAGCCGGCAGCAGCTGCAGCGGATNTACGGTACAGCCTTCGAAGACCCCAAGGCCCTGCGCGTGCACCTGACCCAGCTGGAAGAGGCCGCCAAGCGCGACCACCGCAAGCTCGGCAAGGCACTGGGCCTGTTCCACCTGCAGGAAGAGGCGCGCGGCGGCGTGTTCTGGCACCCCAAGGGCTGGCGGATCTACACCGAGCTGGAAAAGTACATGCGCCACCGGCTCGACGACGCTGGCTACGAGGAGGTTAAGACCCCGCAGCTGGTCGACCGCAAGCTGTGGGAGGAGTCCGGCCACTGGGACAAGTTCCGCGAGAACATGTTCACCACCGGCGACGCGGCCGACGAAGACGCCGGCGCCGACGAGCGCATTCTCGCNCTCAAGCCGATGAACTGTCCCGGTCACGTGCAGATTTTCAATCAGGGCATCCGCTCCTACCGCGACCTGCCGCTGAAGATGTCGGAGTTCGGAGGCTGCCACCGCAACGAGCCCAGCGGGTCGCTGCACGGGATCATGCGGGTGCGTGCCTTTACCCAGGATGACGCCCACATCTTCGCCACCCCGGATCAGGTGACGGAGCAGACCAAGGAATTCTGCAGTCTGCTGCAGACCATTTACGCCGACTTCGGCTTCACCAATATCGCGGTCAAGTTCTCCGACCGGCCCGAAGTACGGGCGGGTACCGACGAGACNTGGGACAAGGCCGAGGGCGCGCTGCGCGAGGCCATCGAGGACGCCGGCCTTCCCTACACCATGAACCCCGGCGAGGGTGCCTTCTACGGGCCCAAGCTGGAGTTTGTCCTGCGCGACGCCATCGGCCGGGACTGGCAATGTGGCACCTGGCAGGTCGACTTCGTCCTGCCCGAACGCCTGAATGCCAACTACATCGCCGAGGACGGCTCCAAGCAGCGCCCAGTCATGCTGCACCGGGCAATCCTGGGCTCGTTCGAGCGCTTCATCGGGATCCTGATCGAGAACTACGCCGGCAAGCTGCCGCTGTGGCTGGCACCGGTCCAGGTGGCGGTTGCGACCATTACCACCGACGCCAACGACTACGCCGAAGAAGTGGTCGAGGCGCTGCGGGCGAAGGGAATCCGCGCCATCTCCGACCTGCGCAACGAGAAGATCAACTACAAGGTCCGGGAGCACTCACACCAGAAGATACCGCTGGTGGCCGTGGTCGGCCGCCGGGAAGCGGACGAGCGGACCATTGCGTTGCGAACCCTCGGTGGCAAGGATCAGGAAATGATGTCGCTCGACGACGCGCTCGAAGCCATCGCGGCGCAGGCGCGCGCGCCGTACGCCTGAGGCGCATCGAGATCGGGCNGTGTTGGGCGCGCAGTGCAGTGCTGGCTGGCGTTCCGTACTCCATCGCCCTCGATCGCGGGTGTTTTAAGGAAAATCGAGCCGAAGCAGGGCCAAAACACCGGAAATCACCCAAACGAATCCGAAATAGTCGCGTTTTGGACCGCTCCNGCGCTTAGCGTCTGAGATTGTTCGTGTTATTTGCTTGACCTGTGTCCGCGCGCGGGTACACAGCGGCACGCATATTCGTTTAACTGCAGGGATTAGTATCATCGCACGTCCACCGCTTCGCTTAGAGCCCAACAAGAAGGATCAGTTCCGCTCTAATGGCGATATTCGCGTGCCGAATGTTCGCCTCATCGACGATGAAGGCAACAACTTCGGCGTTATCAGCACCAGCGACGCGCTCGACCGCGCCGCCGAGGCCGGCCTCGACCTCGTTGAGGTGTCACCGAACGTAGACCCGCCGGTCTGCAAGATCATGGACTTCGGCAAGTTCAAATACGAGCAGCAGAAAAAGGCCAACGAGGCCCGCAAGCGCCAGAAGATTGTCGAACTCAAAGAGATCAAGATGCGCCCGGGCATCGACGACCACGACTATCAGACCAAAATGCGCAACGCGAACAAGTTCCTGGAGAACGAAGATAAGGTGAAGTTCACCATCCGCTTCCGTGGCCGGGAAATGGCGCATCAGGACCTGGGCCGACGCGTGCTCGAACGGGTGCAGGAAGAGCTGGGTGACGCGGTCAAGCTGGAGGCGCATCCGAAAATGGAAGGGCGGCAGATGGTGATGATCGTCGCGCCCAAGCCGACCTGACCCGAGCGTCGCTTTCCCGTCCGGGATTGGCCGCTGACGGCAGCGCGCGTCGAGCACGGCTCACGGTTGCGTGCTCGATTTGACGCCGCTTNGCGGCTTACAAATCTCCCCCGCGCAATGAAACGGACAGGCCGCGCTACGCGCGGCCTGACGCTTTCCGCATTTTCTATGAAAATGCGCGACGCCTTGGCGAAGACCGCGAAGCGGTCGAGACAAGGTCGGCGCAACCTTGTTGCAGCGACGATCATTATCCGATGAAACCCTCCCCTGCGTCCGGGGAAGCTGGACAAGTCCGACGCAGGCTTTTAGAAGCCAGCAGTCCCGANGCGCCCATNAGGGTGTGACGGGCTTCANTCTGTATGTCAGGCCCGATCGACATGCCTGCATGCACACCGATCAACACTTTCAGAGTGAGACCATGAAATGTCGAAGATGAAGACCAAGTCCGGCGCGAAAAAGCGCTTCCGGATGACCGGGTCTGGCAAGGTACGCATGAATAACGCCTTCATGCGCCACATGCAGACCAACAAGCCCCAGAAGATGAAGCGGAAGGCCCGCGGCACGTCCATCATGTGCGACGCCGACGCCCGCATCGTTAAGGTTTACATGCCCTACGACCGCAAGCAGCGCCGCAAGTCCAAGGCTGCGCGCACTGCCGCGTCCACGGCGCAGGCTTAGGGAGGTCACCGAAAATGGCACGAGTTAAACGCGGCGTCACCAGCCACGCCCGGCACAAGAAGGTTCTGAAGCTCGCCAAGGGTTCCCGCGGCGCCAGTTCCCGCCTGATCAAGAGCGCCAAGCAGCGCGTTGATAAGGATCTGCAGTACGCCTACCGCGACCGTCGCACCAGAAAGCGGCAAATGCGCGGCCTGTGGATCCAGCGGATCAACGCCGGGGCACGCCTCAACGGCCTGACCTACTCGCAGCTGATGAACGGCCTGAACAAGGCCGGCGTCGAAGTCGACCGCAAGGTCCTCTCTGACATCGCAGCACGCGAGCCGGAGTCCTTCGCAGCGATCGTTGCGCAGGCCAAGTCAGCGCTGGANAAGGCAGCAGCCTGACCCAGCCATAAGGCACAGCTGAGCCCGGCGGACCGGGCGCACTCAATTGAAAAAGGGCTCACGGGCCCTTTTTTTGTTGCCGGAGATCGCCCTTTGGGCGCCGGAGAACGCGCCACGTCCTGTGCACCAGACGCATGCGGCCAAAGCACCAGCGGTGCTGCCATCCGCGCGCGCTTGCTGGCATACTGCGCACCAATTCGAACAAGGACGAGTGATCCATCATGGATTTAGACGCGCTGAAGTCGGGCTTGCTGGAGCGGATCGACGCCGCGAGCGACCTGGCAGCCCTCGAGCAAATCCGCGTTTCCGCCCTGGGAAAGAAGGGTGAAATCACCGCGCAGATGAAGCAGCTCGGCGGCCTCGACCCTGAGGCGCGCAAGGCCGCGGGTCAGGCACTGAACGCGCTCAAGGACGAGATCGCCGGGGCGCTGGACGCGCGCAAGGCCGGTTTTGCCGACGCGGAGCTCGACGCCCGCCTCGCCACCGAGGCCATCGACGTCTCCCAGACCCCGCGTCCCGTGCGCCGCGGACGCCTCCACCCCATCACCCAAACCATCGACGAAATCGTCGATATCTTTGGTCAGATGGGCTTCGTCTGGGCCGAAGGGCCGGAGGTCGAGGACGACTGGCACAACTTCACAGCTCTGAACATGCCCACCGACCACCCGGCACGGCAGATGCAGGACACATTCTACATGAAGGGTCACTCGGGCGACGAAGGCTCGCTGGTGCTGCGCACCCACACCTCGCCGGTGCAGGTTCGCACGATGATGAGCCAGACCCCGCCGATCCGCGTGATCGTCCCCGGCCGGACGTTCCGCTCGGACAGCGACGCGACCCACACCCCGATGTTCCACCAGGCCGAAGGGCTGGTGATCGACAAGACCGCGAACATGGCGCAGCTCAAGGGCTGCCTGCTGGAGTTCTGCCGGACCTTTTTCCAGGCCCCGGACCTGACCCTGCAGTTCCGGCCTTCCTACTTCCCCTTCACCGAACCTTCGGCCGAGGTCGACGTCCGCTGCGACCGCTCCGGCGGCAAGCTGGTCATCGGCGAGGGCGAGGGCTGGCTGGAAGTACTGGGGTCGGGCATGGTCAACCCCCGGGTAATCGAGGCCTGCGGCATCGACCCGAACGAGTATCAGGGCTTTGCTTTCGGCATCGGCATCGAACGGCTGGCCATGCTCAAGTACGGCATTCCCGACCTGCGGACCTTCTTCGACGGCGACGTGCGCTGGCTGCGGCACTACGGCTTCGAACCGCAGCTTCTCCCTTCTCTGGTCCGGGGGCGCTAGACCATGAAATTCACCCTTGATTGGCTCAAAGAGCACCTCGATACCGACGCTGACCTGAGCGTCATCACCGACAAGCTGACCGCCGTTGGCCTCGAACTCGAAGAAGTCGAGGAAAGCCCGCTGGCCCCCTTCGTTGTGGCCCGGGTCGTCTCCGCCGAACAGCACCCCAACGCCGACAAGCTGCGGGTATGTCAGGTCGATCCCGGCGACGGTACGATCTACAGCGTCGTCTGCGGCGCCCCCAATGCGCGCACCGGTCTCGTCTCCGTGTTTGCCCCCGTGGGCACCTACATTCCGGGCAAGGACTTCACCCTCGAACTCGGATCGATCCGGGGCGAGCGCTCCGAAGGCATGCTGTGCTCTGAGGCCGAACTGCTGATCTCCGACGACCACGACGGCATCGTCGAGTTGCCCGAAGACGCGCCGGTCGGCACGCGTTACATCGACTACCGCGCGATCAACGACCCGGTGATCGAGATCAACGTCACCCCGAACCGCGCGGACTGCCTGGGCGTGCGCGGCGTGGCACGGGACCTTGCTACCACCGAGATCGGCAGCCTGCGCCCCAATCGCGCGCGCTTCGAGGGCGGCAGCGGCGCCAGCCCGGTCAGCGTGGCGATCGAGACCGACAACTGCCCGATCTTCACCTACCGCATTGTCCGCAACGTCCGGAACGGCGAGTCCCCCGACTGGCTCAAGCGCAAGCTCGAAGCCGTGGGCCAGAAGCCGATCTCGGCGCTGGTCGACATCACCAACTGGATGACGCTCGACCAGAACCGGCCCATGCACGTCTTCGACGCCGACAAGATTGCTGGCGGCACCCTGACCGTACGCGCCGCCCGGGACGGAGAGAGCCTGCGTGCGCTCAACGACAAGGAATACAGCTTCGATGAGGCCATGACCGTCATCGCCGACGCTGACAAGGTGGTCTCGCTGGGCGGAATCATCGGCGGCGAGGACACAGGATGTTCGGAAGACACGGTCAACGTGCTGGTCGAGGCGGCGCTCTGGAATCCCTCCAACATCGCCCGCACCGGGCGCAAGCTGGGTATCCACACCGACGCCCGCTTCCGCTTCGAGCGCGGCACCGACAGCGCGTCCGCGGTCGAGGGTCTGGAAATCGCGACGCAGTACATCCTTGATTTCTGCGGCGGTGAACCCGGCGAAGTCCACGTCACAGGGGACGAACCGGCGTGGCAGAAGACCATCGATTTCGACTTCGCCCTGATCGAGCGTCGCGGCGGCATGGCGGTCGATACCGCGCAGGCCACGGCGATCCTGACCGACCTGGGCTTTGGCGTCGACGGCAATCGGGTCAGCGTCCCCTCGTGGCGCCCGGATATCGACGGCGCGGCCGATCTGGTCGAAGAAGTGCTGCGGATCATCGGCCTCGATGCCCTGCCGACCACGCCGTTTGTCCGACCCGACAATCTGCCCCCCGTCGCCCTGTCTGCACACCAGCGCGCCATGGGTGACCTGAAGCGGGTACTGGCGGCGCAGGGCATGGACGAAGCTGTACTCTGGTCCTTCACCTCCTCGGCGGTCGCCCGGCACTTTGGCTGGGACGACGCCAGCCAGAGCGACCTGCTGCTGGAAAACCCGATCAGCAGCGATCTGGACGTCATGCGGCCCTCGCTGCTGCCCAACCTGATGCTCGCCGCCGGGCGGAACAACGACCGGGGCTTCGGCGATGTCGCCCTGTTCGAAGCCGGACTGCGGTTCTTCTCGACCAAGCCCGACGGCCAGCAGCCGACCGTTGCCGGCGTGCGCATGGGCCTCGCCCAGCCGCGCCACTGGGCCGGCGGCAGCCGCCCGGTCGACGCCTTCGACGTCAAGGAAGACGCGCTGGTGGCGCTGGAAGCCTACGGCGCGCCGGTCGAAAACCTGATGACCGATACCCGCGATATTCCCGCCTGGTTCCACCCGGGTCGGTCGGGCACGCTGGGTCTGGGCAAGAACGTGCTGGCCGTGTTCGGCGAACTGCACCCCAAGGCGCTGCGCGCGGTAGGGATCAAGGGCCGCATGGTCGGCTTCGAGCTGTTCCTCGACAAGGTGCCAGCGAAGAAGGCGCGCAAGGGCACGGCCAAGCCCCTGCTCCAGCCTTCGCCGTTCCAGCCGGTGCGGCGCGACTTCGCCTTTGTCGTCGATGCCAATGTTTCTGCCGAGCGCCTGCTCCGGGCGGTGAAGGGGGCCGACAAGGCGCTGATCAGCGACGTCTCGTTGTTCGACGTCTACACCGGTGAGAACGTCGCCGAGGGCCAGAAATCGCTGGCTGTCGACGTGACCCTGCAACCGTTCGAGCGGACCCTGACCGACGAAGACCTCGAAGACGTATCGGCAAAGATCGTCGCCGTGGTGGCAAAGAACCTCGGCGGACAGCTGCGAAGCTAGACGGCTGGCAGGTCAGGTCCGGCCACGACAGAAGACGCCTTGGGGCCTGACGCCAGGAAAGCGCCGGGTTGATGCTGTGTTAACCCCGCGTTGACGCCTAAACCGCCGGGCGTGCGTCATTGCTCATGACGATGCGCGGCAGCGCGAAGGTGAGCCCGGTCATCAGGCAGAACACCGCCCCCAGCGCNACGAAGATGCTTTCGATCCCGCCCAGCGCGATGATCACACCGCCGAACAGCGGGGTCAGGGCAAAACTGACGTCGCGCCAGGTGTAGAAGACCACGCTCATCGCCGTGCGCTCCTCAGGCCGGACCAGCCGCATGAACGGCAGGTTGCCGACCACGTCGAGCACCGTTGCCGACAGGGTCGANAGCAGGATCAGCCCCACGACCAGCCACGCCTGCTCCCGGGTCAGACTGCCGGCGACGATCAGGCAGAAGGCGGCAAAGACGAAGGCGCCCATGATCAGCCGCCGCACCCCGATCCGCGGCACGAAGCGGGTCAGGAACGGCCCGAGGAACAGGCTCAGGGTCGAAGCCGAGATGAAATAGCCGCCCAGCGCCTCATCGAGGCCGGCGCCGACGATGTACATGGGCACGTAGGTGAAAACGGCGACGAAGTAGACCGAGCGCGTGACCGCAATCAGGTAGGCGATGGTCAGGTTCGAGTCCTGGAAGTAGTGGCGCAGCACCGCGACGGTATTGACCGGCTGCCGCGTCGGTTCGGGGTCGACGTTGTCTGCCTCACGCAGCCGCAGCGCCCAGAACACGGCAAGCAAGAGCACCGCCGCAGGCACGGTCAGCGCGTAGGCCACAGTCGGCCCAAAGGTGTGCCAGACGTAGACCCCCAGCGGTGGCCCCACCATCCAGACCCCACCGGNGAACACCAGCTTACGCGATTCAGCCTGCGCCAGATCCTCGGTCGGCACGAAGTCGAGCACGTACAGCGACAGGATTACCAGCGTCAGCCCGGCACCGGCGTTGCGGCAGAACAGCCCCAGCGAGAACAAGATCGGATCGCTGCTCATGGTCAGCAGCCCCGCCGCCGCCAGAGCCGCAACCGCAAGCGTAAACACCCACTTGCGGGTCATCATGCGGATCAGCGTTCCGGCATTAAGGGTCACCAGCAGCGAGGCAATGGCGACCAGCGCGAGCAGAAACGAGGCCATAGCTTCGTTCCCCATCAGCCGCAGAACGTCATAGGCGATGATGGCAACCACGAAGGCTCGCGGCAGGTTCTCGAGCCCGTAGAGCAGGCCGAGGAAGACGCTGGTCAGGTTCGCCGATTGTGATACCGGCCGGAGGAGTGGTGGGCGGACAGCCATGGTCGGGACACGTACAAAAAACGGCGGTCTTCATTGGCCGTACCGTCTCTTTCGAGAATGGCAGATAAAGACGGGAAATATGGCCCAATCGCGTCAATCGGCGGGATATTGCCCGCTATTTCTCAGCGGCTGGCATGCCGGAGCGCGCCCGAATGTCGGCGATGGACCGAACACGCCGCAGCCACACCATTCCGTCGCAGGGCGCCCCGGGACGGCCACGCGGGATGCCGCCGGGTTTGCACCGCCGCGCAGGAGCGCCTATGTCTGAACCACCAAGCTGAAAACCCGGGATGCCCGCAGAATGTTTGAAGGATTGAGCAACCGGCTCGAAGGCGTATTCGATACGCTGCGGGGCCGGGGTAAGCTGACCGAAGCCGACGTCAACGCCGCCGCGCGCGAAATTCGCATTGCGCTGCTGGAGGCCGACGTTGCCCTGCCGGTCGCCAAGGACCTGATCAACCGCGTCAAGGAACGTGCGATCGGGGAACAGGTACTCTCCTCGGTGACGCCGGGGCAGCAGGTCGTGAAGATCGTCCACGACGCGCTGGTGGAGACCCTGACCCCCGAAGACGGACAGGGCGCGCTCAACATCAGCGGCAACCCGCCGGTGCCGATCCTGATGGTCGGCCTGCAGGGGTCGGGCAAAACCACGACTTCGGCGAAAATTGCCCTGCGCCTGACCAGCAAAGACAAGAAGCGCGTGCTGCTGGCCTCGCTCGACACCCACCGCCCCGCAGCGCAGGAACAGCTGCAGGTGCTGGGCGAGCAGACCGGGGTCGACAGCCTCGCCATCGTCGCGGGCCAGAGCGCGGTGCAGATTGCCGAGCGCGCCATGCAGGAAGGCCGCGCAGGCGGATACGACGTGGTCATCCTCGATACCGCAGGTCGCCTGACCATCGACGACGTGCTGATGGACGAAGTCGTTGCGGTGCGCGATCTGGTGAAGCCCTACGAAACCCTGCTCGTCGCCGACGCCATGACCGGTCAGGACGCCGTGACCACGGCGACCGCCTTCGACGAGAAGGTCGGGATCACCGGTCTGGTGCTGACCCGCGTGGACGGCGACGCCCGGGGCGGCGCGGCCCTGTCCATGCGCGGCGTCACCGGCAAGCCGGTCAAGCTGCTGGGTGTGGGTGAGAAGATGGACGCGCTGGAGAGCTTCCAGCCCGACCGCATCGCCGGGCGTATTCTGGGCATGGGCGACGTGGTCTCACTGGTCGAGAAGGCTGCCGAGGTCTTCGACGAAAAAGAAGCCCGCAAGGTCGCGCGCAAGCTCAAGAAGGGCTCCTTCGACCTGACCGACCTGCGCAACCAGTTCCAGCAAATGAACAAGATGGGCGGCCTGCAGGGGCTGATGTCGATGCTGCCGGGCGCGGGCAACATGAAGAAGCAGATGGCCGCCGCCGGGATGGATGAGAAGAAGATCAAGCACCAGATCGCGATCATCGATTCAATGACCCCGCAGGAGCGTGCGATCCCCAACCTGATCAAGGCCAACCGCAAGAAGCGAATCGCCGCCGGGTCCGGCACCACCATCCAGCAGGTCAACGAGCTGCTCAAGCAGTTCGACAAGGCCTCCAAGATGATGAAGCGCATGAAAAAGATGGGCGGAAAGGGCGGATTCCCGGGCATGCCGGGCGGCGGCATGCCTGACATGGGCAATATGGACCCCGCAGAACTGCAAGAAATGTTGACCAAATCCGGTCTAGACCCTAAGAGCCTGCCGAAGATGCCGGGTGGACTCCCGCCAGGCTTCAAATCCTGAATGACTTCAGGGCCGTAGATCCCACGGCCCGGTGCATCGCCGCAAGGCGGGGCGCCAAACCCCATAAAAAACGAATGGATCGACAATATGTCTTTGAAAATCCGCTTGGCCCGTGGTGGCGCCAAGAACCGCCCGTATTACCGCGTTGTTGTTGCGGACTCCCGCATGCCACGCGATGGCCGCTACATCGAACGCGTCGGCTCCTACAACCCGATGCTCGAGCACGGCGATGAAAACCGCCTCGTTATCCGCGAAGACCGCGTCAAGCACTGGCTGTCCGTTGGCGCCCAGTCGACCGACCGCGTGCAACGTCTGCTGGCTCAGGCTGGTATGGTAGAGGCCAAGCCACGCCGCGATCAGACCAAGCAGGACAAGCCAAAGGCGAAGGCGCTGGAGCGTATCCAGGAAAAGGAAGAAGCGGCCAAGGCTGCTGCTGAAGCCGCCGCCGAGGCTGCTGCTGCCCCAGCTGAAGAAGCACCAGCTGAAGAAGCACCAGCTGAAGAAGCTGCACCGGCTGAAGAAGCTGCAGCGACTGAAGAAGCGGCGGCTGAGGATGCACCAGCCGAAGAGGCTGCTGCTGAAGACGCCCCTGCTGAAGAAGCAGCCGACGACGAATAAGCCGTCAGGGTTTCAGGTGGAGGTTATCATCCATGACAGCTTCGACCGAAACGCCGAAACGTCTTAAAATCGGTGTCATCACCTCCCCGCACGGCGTGCGGGGCACGGTGAAGGTCCGTTCGTTTACCGAAGACCCCGACGCCTTTGTCGACTACGGCGACGTAACCACCCTCGACGGGTCGCGCACCTTTGACATCGCCATTGTAGGCGATGCCAAGGGCACGCTGCTGTGCGAGATCGACGGCGTCAATGACCGCGACGGGGCGGAGGCGCTGCGCGGTGTCGAGCTCTACATCCTGCGCGATGACCTGCCCGACGACCTCGACGACGATGAATTCTACACCTCCGACCTGCTGGGGCTGGAAACCCGCAACGCCGACGGCGACGTTACCGGCTCGATCCGGGGCATCAACGACCACGGCGCGGGCGACATTGTCGACGTCATCCATCAGGATGGTAAGGTAAGGTCCTACGAATTCAGCGCCTCGAACTTTCCGGAGATCCGGTTGAGCGACGGCTACGTGGTGCTGAGCCCGCCTGCAGAAGTGACCGCGCAGGACGAGCAGGGCAACGTTCACTGATCAACCGGGCCGGAGATGCATGAGCTTTCAGGCAACCATCCTCACGCTGTTCCCGGAGATGTTTCCGGGGCCGTTGGGCCACGCCCTCGCCGGCAAGGCGCTAGAGGCGGGTCAATGGTCCTGTGACCCGGTCAATATCCGCGACTTCACCGAGAACCGGCACAACAAGGTTGACGAAATGCCCTACGGCGGCGGCGCCGGGCTGGTCATGTCCGCCCAACCGGTCGACGACGCGCTGAGCGNTGTGGCCGAACGGCCNGGTCCGCTGGTGTTCATGACCCCGCGCGGCCAGCCGCTAACCCAGCAATTGGCGCNCGATCTCAGCGCTGGTGACGGGGTGAAAATCCTGTGCGGGCGCTATGAGGGCATCGACCAGCGGGTGATCGACAAGCACGCCCCGCTGGAGATCAGCGTCGGCGACTACGTGCTCTCCGGGGGGGAAACCGGCGCGCTGGTGCTGCTCGATGCGATTATACGATTGCTGCCGGGCGTCATGGGCAATGAGCTGTCCGGGACCGACGAAAGCTTTGAAGACGGGCTGCTTGAACACCCACATTATACCCGCCCTGCAGAATGGCAGGGCAGAACTGTCCCTTCCGTGTTGCTTTCTGGAGACCATAAGGCTATTGCCCGTTGGCGCGCTGAAGAAGCGAGAGAAATTACCGCGGCGCGGCGACCCGATCTGCTGGATCAGGATACAGCCGCCGCCGCCGAACCTGTTTCGACTGAAAGGAAGAGGCCATGAACCTCATCCAGCAATTGGAAGCTGAACAGATCAGCAAGCTGACCGACGGCAAATCCATACCGGATTTCGCAGCCGGCGACACTGTCCGCGTCAACGTCCGCGTTGTCGAAGGCTCGCGCGAGCGTCTGCAGGCCTACGAAGGCGTCTGCATCTCCCGCAAGAACCGCGGCCTGAACTCGTCGTTCACCGTCCGCAAGATTTCCAACGGCGAAGGTGTGGAGCGTGTGTTCCCGCTGTACTCGCCGCGTCTGGACGACATCACCGTGGTCCGCCGTGGCCGCGTCCGTCGCGCCAAGCTCTACTACCTGCGCGGTCGTACGGGTAAGTCCGCACGTATCGCCGAGAAGACCACGGGTTGGGCTGCGAAGCTGAACCAGCAGGAGCGCGAGCGCCGCGCCGCTGCGAAGCAGAAGTAAGCACCTCGCCGCGCCCGTCAGGGCCGGTTACAGGACATTTCGGCCCGTGCCTCCCTCAGAGGCGCGGGCCGTTTCCGTTCCGGGTTTTCACGCCGGGTTTTCACCGTGTCGAATTTCGCGTACCTTACTGGTGTAGCGTACCCGCATAACAAGGAGCAGCGATCCTGAACGCTCAGGCTACAGAGGCAGCATCAGACGTGCGGCCTGCGGACCACTCCGACGCCGGAGCAACCGCGAATGAAATCAATCCGGCCCTGGTGCTGGAAACCGTGCAAGCCGTCCTCGACGATAACAAGGCCGAGGACATCGTGTCCTTCGATTTGCGCAATCGNACCTCCGTCTCCGACTATATGGTGATCTGTTCCGGCCGCTCGACCACGCACGTGGGCGCGCTCGCCGAGTACATGAGGCAGGATCTGAAGAAGATCGGCGCCGACATCGTTGCCATCACAGGCACCGGTCANGGCGACTGGATCTGCGTCGACGCGAACTCGGTGGTGNTGCACATCTTCCGGCCGGAAGTGCGCGCCTACTACCAGCTCGAAAAGATGTGGGACCCGAAGTTCGACGTGAACGCCAACGCTAACGCCGCCTAGGCGGACGGCCGCGGCACCCATGTCAGTCACGGTATATGCGGTCGGGAAGCTGAAACGCGGCCCCGAGACCGAACTCGTCACCCGCTACCAGACCCGCCTCAAGCGGCTCAAAACCACCCTGCGCGAGTTTCCGGAGCGCGAGTCCAAAGCGCGCGAAGGCGCCGATCTCCTGGCCGCCCTGCCCGGCAGCAGCTTTGTGATCGCGCTGGACGAGCGTGGCGAGGACATGACCAGTCCCGACTTTGCCCGCCTGCTCGGCGAGCGGCTCGATCAGGGGCAGAGCCTGAGNTTCANCATCGGTGGTGCAGACGGCCTCTCNGACGACGTGCGCGAACGGGCTGACCGCCTGATCCGGTTCGGGCGGCTGACCTGGCCGCATCAGCTGGTGCGTGGCCTGCTGCTCGAGCAGATTTATCGCGCAGAAACGATCCTTCTCGGCCACCCCTATCATCGCGTATAAGCGGAAGTAGCCCGCCCGAAACCCNCCAAACTTGCAGGAACCCGCCCCATGTCCCAAGCACCCGTCGGCCTGATTATTCTCGATGGCTGGGGCGTCCGGGGCGAGGCCTCATTTAACGCGCCGGCGCTGGCACGCACCCCGCACTTTGACGCCATGATGGAGCGCTTTCCGACCGCCCGCCTCGCTGCCAGCGGGGTCGACGTCGGGCTGCCAGAGGGTCAGATCGGCAATTCCGAAGTCGGCCACCTCAACATCGGCTCGGGCCGGGTGGTGATGCAGACCCTGCCCCGGATCACCGCCGCCTTTGCCCGGGGCGAGGCTGCCGAAAACCGCGCCATCCTCGACTTTGTGGCCGAGGCCAAGGCGGGCACCGGGCGGGTGCACCTGCTCGGGCTGCTCTCCCCCGGTGGGGTTCACGCGCATCAGGACCATCTGGGCCAACTCGCCAGACTGCTCAGCGGGCACGGGCTGGACGTGCGGGTGCACGCCTTCACCGATGGCCGGGACGTGCCGCCGACCACCCTGCCCGACGATCTGCAGGCCTTCCGCCGGGCCTACCCGGGCGTGAAGATCGCCAGTCTCCAAGGGCGTTACTGGGCCATGGACCGCGACCAGCGCTGGGAGCGCACGGGCCGTGCCTTCGCCGCCCTGTGCCGGGGTGAAGGCGAGGCGGTGGCCGACCTCGACGCCGCCATTGCAGCCGCCCATGTGGGCGGTACCAGCGACGAGTTCCTCTACCCCATGATTACGAACGACTTTGTGGCCATGGAAGACGGCGATGCCCTCGCCTGCTTCAATTTCCGGGCTGACCGGGTGCGACAGATCCTCAACGCGCTGCTGCTGCCGGACTTTGACAGCTTCGATGTCAGCGCCCGCCCCCGGTTCGCTTCGGCACTGGGCATGACCGCCTATTCAGACGCGCTGGCGGCGCATATGCACGTCGCCTTCGCGCCTCAGCCCCTGCCGGACACGCTGGGACAGGTCCTCGCGGCAGCGGGCCTGCAGCAGACCCGGCTGGCCGAGACCGAAAAGTACCCGCACGTCACGTTTTTCTTCAATGGCGGGATCGAAGCCCCCAACCCTGGCGAACGCCGCATCCTCGTCCCCAGCCCGAAGGTCGCGACCTACGACCTGCAGCCCGAGATGTCAGCGCCCGAAGTCGGCGACCGGCTGATCGAGACCATCCTCGACCCCGGCAATCAGGTTTTCATCTGCAACTTCGCCAACCCGGACATGGTCGGCCATACCGGTGATCTGGATGCGGCCATCGCCGCCTGCGAGGCCGTCGATCAGCAGCTTGGCCGCGCCATCGACGCGGTGATGCAGCGGGGCGGCTCGATGCTGGTCACGGCGGACCACGGCAACTGCGAGACCATGTGGGATACGACCACCGACGGCCCGCACACCGCCCACACCACCAATTTGGTGCCGCTGGCCCTCGTGGGACCGGCGGGAGCAGGCGGAACCGGGCCTGAAGCCGAACAGGGGCGGACGCTGCGCGACGGCCGTCTGGCCGATCTGGCGCCGACCCTGCTCGATCTGCTAGGCCTGTCCAAGCCCGCGGCCATGACCGGGGAGTCACTGCTGTGAGCGGGCCGCTGCGCCCGGGCGCCGCCCTGCCGATGCTGCTGCTGGCCGTGGTCGCCGCTTTTACGCTGCCTGCAGCCCGCGCGCAGACTAGTGATCCGGCGACCGCAGAAAGCGTCCGCCCTCTCGACGCGCTCACCGCCGAATTGCTCGACTACAACCAGCAGCTCGAGTCCGCGCTCGCCGAAGAAGCCCGCCTGAATGCAGGCAGCCAGCAGCTTCAGGGCTTCCGCCGCGATGCCATGGTCGCGCTGGGTCATCTGGCCGGTCAGTCCATCACCTGGAGCGGCGAAGTGGTCCACCCCGACGATCTGCGTTCGCAGGCACTGGCCCGGTTCATGCGCGACAGCCTCGGGCACAGCATCGCCGATACCCAGAGCCAGCTCGACGCGCTGGACGCAACCCGGGCAGAGGTGGCGCGGCTGCGTGCCGAAATCGAAAAACGCCGCGCCGCGCTGGCGCTGGAAGGTCGCTCGGACCCCACCATCGACAGCCTGACCCAGCGCCCGCGCACCGACCTCGACTTGCGTAGCGACGACGGCCCGTCAGCGGACGAGAATCAGACCTTGAGCCTTCGCGGCAACGTTCCCATCCCGATCGCCAGCTTCCCGGATCAGCGCGCCCTGTCCGAGGGCGCCCGCCCCCTGATCATGCCGCTCCGGCAGCCCCGCTTGCTGTATGGATTCCGTGAGGATGACCCCGGCGATCCGGGTCGGCTGTTCCACAAGGGGCTGCGGTTGGGCAGTGGGCCGGGGGCCATCGTTTATGCGCCCTATGACGGAAAAGTCGTGTTCGCTGCACCCTACGGCAGCTTCGGTAACCTGCTCGTGATTGAACATGAGGGCGCGGGCGCTACCTTGTTAGCCGGGCTCCATAGTTTCGCCATCTCCGTTGGCGACTGGATAAAGCAGCGGACCCCCATCGGCGTCATGGACCCCGACCCGGCGGGTCAGCATCGCTTGAACTTCGAATTCCGGGTGAACCAGGTGCCGGTTGACCCTCTGACCTTGATAGGACCGATAGTCGATGAATGAGTTTTTGAGACGGGGTGTCAGCGCTTTCCTCGCAGCCGGTGTGATTGGCGCAGCGATCTGGGCGCCACTGAGCACGGCCCAGAACGAAGATACGTACAAGAGCCTGAAGCTGTTTGGCGATGTCTTCGACACCGTCCGCGCGAACTACGTCGAAGAGGTCGACGACGAAGCGCTGATCCGCGCGGCGATCCAGGGCATGCTGCAGAGCCTTGATCCGCACTCCGGCTACGAGCCGCCAGAGGCCTACGAAGAAACCCGCAGCGACGTGCGCGGCACCTTTGGCGGCATAGGCATTCAGGTCACGATGGAAGAGGGCTACGTCAAGGTCATCGCCCCGATCGACGACACGCCTGGCGCCCGCGCCGGGCTGCAGGCTGAAGACTTGATCACCGCGCTCGACGGCNAAAGCGTGCAGGGCAAGACCCTCGACCAGGCCGTCGAGGTCATGCGCGGCGAACTGGGCACCGACATCACCCTGACCGTTTACCGCCCCGCGACGCAGAAGTCCTTCGACGTCACTGTCACCCGGGGCAGCATTCCGTTTTTCTCAGTCCGGACCATCATCGACGATGGCGATATCGGCTACATCCGCATCAACCGCTTCCTCGGGTCCACCGGGGAAAGCCTCGAGAAGGAACTGGCCAAGCTCGACGAGGAAGCCGCCGAAGCGGACGTGGAGCTGATCGGCTACATCCTCGACCTGCGCAACAACCCCGGCGGCAACCTGAGCCAGTCGATCCGAGTGGCCGACGCCTTCCTCGATGACGGCGAAATCGTCTCGGTCCGGAACCGAAACAGTGAGGACGATGCGTCCTACTTCGCGCAGAAGGGTGATTTCATCAACGGCAAGCCGCTGGTGGTGCTGATCAACGGTGGTTCGGCGTCGGCATCCGAGATTGTCGCCGGCGCGCTGCAGGATCACCGCCGCGCCATCCTGCTCGGCACCCCGACCTTTGGTAAGGGCTCGGTGCAGACGCTGATCGGGCTGGGTGAAGACGGCGGCCTGCGGCTGACCACGGCGCGCTATTTCACGCCGTCGGGTGAGTCGATCCAGGCCAAGGGCATCGAGCCCGATATTCTGGTGGAGCTGGCGCGGCTGGAGCCGCTCGAAGGCTATGGCTCGGAGAACTTCCGCTACGAGCGCGATCTCAACAATGCGCTGGATGACGGAGACGAAGCCACAGAAGACGAGGCGGAGACCGGCGGCGACACCGCCGGCGAAGAGGCCACCACCGAGGGTGCTGAAGGGTCTAGCGAGGATGCTTCTGGCGCCGATGAGGGTGCGCAGGACGGCGAAGGCGCTGGCGAAGGTGAAGGCGCTGGCGAAGGTAACGGCGCAGGAGAGGGCGACGGCGAAACCGACGATAGCGAGGCCGACGCCGCAGCCGAGGAAGAGGAGTTCTTCGACTTCCAGCTGGTCCGCGCCCGCGACCTTATCCGCGGCATCGCCCTGTACCAGAACTGATGCAGGCAATCACCGACGGAACCGACCCCCGCTACCGCCGCGGTGCGGGGGTGGTGCTCTTCAACGCGCAGGCCCAGGTCTGGGTCGGGCAGCGGATCGATAACCCCGGCCCGGCGTGGCAGATGCCGCAGGGCGGTCTCGACCCGGGCGAAGACCCCTTCGACGCCGCGCGGCGGGAGCTGGAAGAAGAAACCGGCGTGACCCCGGCGCTGACACGGGCGCTCGACAGCCCCGAAGGATGGCTGACCTANGATTTCCCCGACGAGCTCCGCCGGCAGCTTTGGCGCGGGTCCTACGCGGGACAGCAGCAACGCTGGTTCGCCTTCGCATTTCTCGGCCAGGACAGCGACGTCAATATCGACACCCGCGAGCCTGAATTCAGTGCGTGGNAGTGGGTCGAACTTGAACAGNCCATGGACCTGATCGTGCCCTTCAAACGCGATCTTTACGCCCACGTGGTTAAGGCCTTTACGCCAATCCGGGACCAGCTGCGCGCGGGCGGACTTTAGCGGCGGCGGCGTGAGCGCTAGCGCAAGCGCAAGCGTAATCTGAAACGAAAGGGAGGCCCTATGGTAACGGCCAAAGATGTTCTGACATTCTGGTTCGATGAACTGACGCCTGAGNAGTGGTTCAAGACCTTNGCTGAGGTCGACNAGGCCATCCGCNNCCGCTTTGGCGAAACCCACGATCGGGCGGTTCGGGCTGAACNCTGGCGCTGGCGTGAAACACCCGAGGGACGGTTGGCTGAAATCATCGTGCTCGACCAGTTTTCCCGGAACCTGTACCGGGAAGACGGACGCGGTTTCGCCGCTGATCCCCTGTCGCTGGCGTTGGCGCAGGAAGCGATCCGGGCGGGGGCTGATCAGGCTCTTGCAGGACCGCAACTGGCCTTCCTGTTCATGCCGTTCATGCACTCAGAGAGCCTCGCCATTCACGACATCGCCGGGGAACTGTTCTCAAGGCCGGGGCTCGAGCGAAACCTCGAATCCCAGGTCCAGCATCGCGCCGTGCTTGAACGCTTCGGGCGTTACCCGCACCGGAATGCCGTTCTGGGGCGTGAGTCGACAGCCGAAGAGCTGGCCTTCCTTGAAGGTGGGCGCGGGTTCTGACACCGAGGGAGATTGATCAAGATGGCAAAGTCTTTCTCAGGGGCACTTAGGGGCCTTCAAGCCGTGATCGCCGGTTTCGGCGCCGTGGTTTTGACAACCGCCCTGCTTCTGCCCGGCTCGGCCGGCGCGCAGGCGGTGGTCAACACAGTCAAACTCGGCGCCTGCGATGACCTGCTGGGCGTTTGCCTTGCCAACCCGACCCAGCGCTACAAGCACGGCGTCTTCGGCCAGCCCTTCGAGTACGGCACCATCCTGACCATAGACGAGAACGGCGCCGCGCTGCGACCCTACAACCTCCCCTTTGAGCAGGTGTTCGAAGACCGACGCGTCCGGGTCGTGGACCTCGACGATGATGGCCTGAGTGAAGTGATCCTGATCGTGGCGGACCGGAACCGGGGCGCGGCCGTCGCGCTCTACGCCTTTGATCCGGGTGACGACGGGAACAGCGCGACCGTCTATCCAATGGCGCAGTCGGCTTTCATCGGCGCGCCGAACCGCTGGCTGAACCCGCTCGATGGTGCTGTGGACCTCGACGGGGACGGCTCGCGCGAGATCGCGGTGATCGAAACCCCGCACATCGCGCCGACTTTGCGGGTGCACCAGTGGAACGGCGGCCAGCTCGACACCCTCGCCCGCATCCCTCTGGGGAGCTACACCAACCACGCCTTCGGCTCTTTGCAATTGGCGGGCAGCCTGTTCTGCGAGGCGGATGCCCCTGGGCGGGCACTGGTGCAGATCCCGCGCGCCGATGGTGGCCCGACCGGGGTGTTTATCTTCGACATCGCCAACGGCACGCTGCGGCTGACCGAGCTGCAGCCGACTGATCGCTACACGGCTGATTTTTTCATCCAGAACCGGGCCTGCGCGGCTTTGCTCCAGCAGCTGGGCTGAGCGGCGGCAATTGACGGCCAGTCTGGAAACGGCGCTGGCGCAACGGGATGCCTTAGAACAAGTGCTCGCCGAACAAGAGCCGGCCTATGACGTCCTCGAAGCGCGGTTGGCAGAGGTCATGGCCCTGCTGAACGACTGTTCGGCAAAGCGCGATAACCTCGGCGCAGAACTGGCGCGGTTGCAACGGGTTGTGCGTGAGAACAATGGCATCATCGACGCCCAGCGGAGCCAATTGGGCGACCAGGAGGGCTACATCGCCCGGCTGATCACCGGTGGGGCAGACGCGGCGGATCTGGACCGGCTCTGCGCCGCGCGCTGAAACCTACGGGCACGGGATTGGCGAAGGGTCACGATCCCCGACCCGGTGCAGGACTGCGACAGGTTGCTGTGCCGGGACGGCAGCGGGCGCGGGGGCGGGTTCCTGCCCGGCGGCGGTTGGGGCCGATAATACCGCGCTGCGCCAACTTGCCCCTGAAAATCGGTATAAAAGCCCCTACCTTAGAGGCGTTGCTATCGATCGAAGGAAGCCGAACCCGTGCCACTGTCCTCCACTCAGCTTGAGCGTGCCTTTGCCACTATTGAGGAAAAGGGGTGGTCGCGCCTGACCCTCGCCGATCTGGCGGCGGCGCTGGAGCTGACCCTCGTCGAACTGCGGACGCTGATCGACAGCAAGTACGACCTGATCAGTGCGCTTAACCGGCACGTTGACGCAGCGGTGCTGGAGGAGTGCGCGTCGATCGACGTGAACGACAGCCCGCGCGACCGCCTGTTCGAAGTGCTGATGGCCCGCTTTGATGCCCTGACACCCTACCGCGATGCGCTCGGGATGATGGCATTTTCCGTCCGGTCCGACTTGCGGCTCGCGGCGATGACCCACAAGCACCTGCAGCGGTCCATGGACTGGATGCTGGAGGCGGCGGGTCTGGGCGAGGGTGGGCTTCGCGGCAAGTTTCGTCAGAACGGGCTGACGGTGGTGTACATTCGCACTTCCATGGCCTGGCTCAAGGATGGCAGCGAGGATCTGAGCGCGACCATGAAGGCGCTGGATCAGGCGCTGGAAGACGCCGAGCGCTGGGCGAACAGCGTGGAGAACGGATCGCTGAGCGGGCTGTTCGACAGCATCAGCGGGGCCAGCAGTTTTGGACGTTTTTCTGGCTTCGGTTTTTTCGGCAAGCGCTCTGCGGGCGATGCCGATGCAGATGCGGACACAGGGGCCGAAACGGGCAAGGCCTGAGCTTAGAGACCAGACTCAATCAGACCCAAAGCAGACTGGAGGATCCACTACAACACCTACCGGCCTCATTCTTCCCTTGGCTACAAGCCTCCAGCTCCGGTGACCGTTTTGCCCGTTTCGCTCATTCCGCCCTATAGAAGAAGGGCGGCATGACTCCGCTCGAAGCCGAAGCCAATCCTAACATTCGGGTTCGACCATTTCGATGGGGCAGGCCAACGCTACAAGGGAACAGCGGAGTTGAATTATTGGAATTCTGGAGCGGGTGAAGGGAATCGAACCCTCGACACGTAGCTTGGGAAGCTACTGCTCTACCACTGAGCTACACCCGCCTACCGAAGGCTTTGGCTTATCAATTCAGATGCATGGGGACAAGG